>NZ_JBHYGX010000011.1:147358-155405 GCF_042739975.1 Streptomyces sp. NPDC059080 | reverse complement strand
TCCTCGCGCTCTCCCCCGCGACACCCCGGCGCCCGGGTGTTTTCCCGGCCCCGCACCCCCCCCGGGGGGGGGGCGCGGGGGCGGGGGGGGGCGGGGGCGGGGGGGGGGGGGGCGCCGGGGGGGGGGCCCCCCGAGGGTCAGCGGGAGCGCTTCGCCAGCCGCTCGACGTCGAGGAGGATCACCGCGCGGGCCTCCAGACGCAGCCAGCCGCGGCCCGCGAAGTCGGCGAGGGCCTTGTTGACCGTCTCGCGGGAGGCGCCCACCAGCTGGGCCAGCTCCTCCTGCGTCAGGTCGTGGACGACGTGGATGCCCTCCTCGGACTGCACGCCGAAGCGGCGCGACAGGTCCAGCAGGGCGCGGGCGACCCGGCCGGGGACGTCCGAGAAGACCAGGTCGGACATCTGGTCGTTGGTCTTGCGCAGGCGCCGGGCGACGGCGCGCAGCAGGGCGGTGGCCACCTCGGGCCGGGCGTTCAGCCACGGCTGGAGGTCGCCGTGGCCCAGACCGAGGAGCTTGACCTCGGTGAGGGCGGAGGCGGTGGCGGTACGCGGGCCCGGGTCGAAGAGCGACAGCTCACCGATCAGCTCGCCGGGGCCGAGGACGGCGAGCATGTTCTCGCGGCCGTCCGGGGAGGTGCGGTGCAGCTTCACCTTGCCCTCGGTGACCACGTACAGGCGGTCGCCGGGGTCCCCTTCGTGGAACAGGGCGTCGCCGCGAGCGAGCGTGACCTCTCCCATCGAGGCGCGCAGCTCCGCCGCCTGCTCATCGTCGAGCGCCGCGAAGAGCGGTGCGCGCCGCAGAACGTCGTCCACGAGATCTCTCCTTGTCGACATGCTCCGGGGGACTGTGGTCCCCATCATGCCGGAATGCAAAACAGTGCGATCAATCACAAGTTTGCCGGACCGATGGCCCAAGCCCTACGCCAGGGGGCCGATCGGAGTGGTGAAAACCGGTGATCGAGTCGGATGTCGGTGGGTGGTCGTACTCTGGCCGAGTGTCCAACACGCCGGTGAGAGCACGGGACGAGGGGGCTGAGCGAGTGACCGCCGAACGCGATTCCGCTTTGGGCGAACGGCGGTCGGCGAACGCCCCGGAAGCGAACGTAAGCACCAAATCGTCGGCCCCGTCGAGGTCCGCGCGGACGGCGCGGACCCCCGGTGCGGCGCGCACCACGAGGCGCCCGGTGGCGGACCCGGTACGGAAGTCGGCGCGACGCAAGTCGGTACGGAAGAGGGCCGCGTGAAACACACCCCAGCGAAGACGACGGAAGAGGCCGCACCCCCGGCCGGGCGGAACGGCGCGGAGGTGGCCACGTCGAGGGCGGCGATCAAGAAGGCGGCCCCGAAGAAGGCCGCGGCGAAGAAGACCGTGGCCGAGAAGACCGCGGCGAAGAAGACCGTGACCAAGAAGGCGACGGCGAAGACGACGGCCACCAAGACGACGACGGCCACCAAGAAGACCGCCGCGAAGGCTCCCGCCCGGAAGCCGGAGTCGCGGGTCGCGCTGGTGCGGCGGGCCCGGCGGATCAACCGTGAGCTGGCCGAGCTGTATCCGTACGCCCACCCGGAGCTGGACTTCACCAACCCGTTCGAGCTGCTGGTTGCGACGGTTCTCTCCGCGCAGACCACGGACCTGCGGGTCAACCAGACCACCCCGGCGCTCTTCGCCGCCTGCCCCACCCCGGAGGACATGGCGGCGATGGACCCGGAGCGGCTGGAGGAGCTGATCCGGCCGACGGGCTTCTTCCGGGCCAAGGCACGGTCGCTGCTCGGCCTGTCGGCGGCGCTGCGGGACCGCTTCGGCGGAGAGGTGCCCGGCCGCCTGGAGGACCTGGTCACGCTGCCGGGTGTCGGCCGCAAGACCGCCAACGTCGTCCTCGGCAACGCCTTCGGCGTCCCCGGAATCACCGTCGACACCCACTTCGGCCGTCTGGCGCGCCGCTTCGGCTGGACTGCCCAGGAGGACCCGGAGAAGGTCGAGGCGGACGTCGCCGCGCTCTTCCCCAAGAGCGAGTGGACGATGCTCTCGCACCGCGTCGTCTTCCACGGCCGCCGCGTCTGCCACTCCCGCAAGCCCGCCTGCGGCGCCTGCGGCATCGCCCCGCTCTGCCCGTCGTACGGCGAGGGCGAGACCGACCCGGAGAAGGCGAAGAAGCTGCTCAAGTACGAGCTGGGCGGGCAGCCGGGGCAGCGGCTCAACCCACCCGCCGGATATCCCGGCAGGCCCGCGCCCCCGCTGGGGGCCCCGGCTGCATGACACCGGCCACGGCCGCACCGGCGGTACGGGCCGCACCGGCCCCGGAGGCGGGCCGCGACGGCCCGCGCCGGGCGCCGCACACCGAACCAGGGCCTTGAGGGGGCGCGTATGACGAGTGCACGGGAGCAGTACGGCGAGCGGACCGGCGACCGGCGGGCCGAGGTGGGGTGGCCCGCCGGGGGAGCGGCGCCGCAGAGCGACCCGACACCGCCCGGTGACGGTCCGGAGGGGACGGCCGGGCCTGGCGCGCCGCCCGCCACCGCCGGTGCGTCGCCCGCCGCGCCGCAGGCCCCGGGCGCCGGGCGGCTCCCGCAGGCGCCGGTGAGCACCGAGGGGCTGCCGGAGTGGCTGGACCCGGTGGTCCGTGCGGCCGAGACCGTCGAACCGCACCAGCTCAGCCGCTTCCTGCCGCCCGAGAACGGCGGCCGCCAGTCCGCGGTGCTGGTCCTCTTCGGGCAGGGCGCCCGCGGCCCCGAGCTGCTGCTGATGGAGCGCGCCGGGACGCTGCGCTCGCACGCCGGGCAGCCCTCGTTCCCCGGGGGCGCGCTCGATCCGGAGGACGGGGACCCGGAGGGCAGCGGTCCGGTGCGGGCCGCGCTGCGGGAGGCGCAGGAGGAGACCGGGCTCGACCCGGCGGGCGTGCAGGTCTTCGGCGTGCTGCCGCGGCTCTACATCCCCGTCAGCGGCTTCGTGGTGACGCCGGTGCTCGGCTGGTGGCGCGAGCCCAGCCCGGTCGGCGCGGTCGACGAGGCGGAGACGGCGCGGGTGTTCACGGTTCCCGTGGCGGATCTCACGGACCCGGCCCACCGGGTGACGGCCCGCCACCCGCGGGGGCACACCGGTCCGGCGTTCCTCGTCGAGTCGGCCCTGGTCTGGGGTTTCACCGCCGGGGTCATCGACCGCCTCCTGCACTTCGCGGGTTGGGAGATTCCGTGGGACCGCACGAAGCAGGTCCCGCTCGACCGGAGCGCGTGAGACGGTGTCCGGCGTGAACGTCCTGGACATCCTGTTGCTGGTCACCGCCGTGTGGTTCGCGATCGTCGGCTATCGGCAAGGCTTCGTCGTCGGCATCCTGTCCGTGCTCGGCTTCCTCGGCGGTGGCCTGATCGCGGTCTACGTACTCCCCGTCATCTGGAACGAGGTTACCGACGACGCCACCCCCGACACCTTCGCGGCCATCGCCGCCGTCGCCATCGTCATCATCTGTGCCTCGGTCGGGCAGGCGCTCACCACCCATCTGGGCAACAAGCTGCGCCGCCACATCACATGGTCACCGGCGCGGGCGCTGGACGCCACCGGCGGCGCGCTCGTCAACGTCGTGGCGATGCTGCTGGTGGCCTGGCTGATCGGTTCGGCGCTGGCCGGTACGTCGCTGCCGACGCTCGGCAAGGAGGTCCGCAACTCCAAGGTGCTGCTGGGCGTCTCGCGGGTGATGCCGCCGCAGGCGACGACGTGGTTCACGGACTTCTCCTCGGTGCTCGCGCAGAACGGCTTCCCGCAGGTCTTCTCGCCGTTCTCCAACGAGCCGATCACCTCCGTCCCGGCGCCCGACGCGCGGCTGGCGCACAGCCCCGTCGCGGGCCGCGCCCGGCAGAGCGTCGTCAAGGTCGTCGGCACGGCGCCCAGCTGCGGCAAGGTCCTGGAGGGCAGCGGTTTCGTCTTCGCGCCGCACCGCGTGATGACCAACGCCCACGTCGTCGGCGGCGTCTCCGAACCGACCGTGCAGGTGGGCGGCGAGGGCGCCACGTACGACGCCAAGGTCGTGCTCTACGACTGGGAGCGCGACATCGCGGTCCTCGACGTACCGGCGCTGCGGGCGCCCGCGCTGACGTTCGCCGGTACCGACGCGGAGAGCGGCCGCAGCGCCATCGTCGCCGGGTTCCCCGAGAACGGCGGCTACGACGTCCGCGCGGCCCGCATCCGCGGCCGCATTCAGGCCAACGGTCCGGACATCTACCACCGGGGCACGGTCGCCCGCGATGTGTACTCCCTGTACGCGACGGTGCGGCAGGGCAACTCCGGCGGCCCGCTGCTCACCCCGCAGGGCGACGTCTACGGCGTGGTGTTCGCCAAATCCCTCGACGACGCCCAGACCGGCTACGCGCTCACCGCCGACGAGGTCCGCCAGGACGCCGTCAAGGGGCGGAAGGCCACCCGGCCGGTCGACAGCGAGGGCTGCGCGATCTGAGCCCGGAAGGCGGCGGGTACCGGCGGAGGCTCCGCGCGGTGCCCGCCGTCGGCGTTTCAGCCGCGGGGATGGCGCAGGCGCGCGCTCATCCACCGCGCTCTGCGGCGCAGGATGCGCGGGATGCCCATCGGGTGCGCGGAGTCCGGGTGCGGGGGACCCGCGGGCCCGCCGGCCCGGAGGTCGGGGGTGCCCCTGTCCCGCGTACCCACGGCAGCGGCACTGCTGCGGCGGTTGCGTGCCACGTCACGGTAGTCGTGCGTCCAGCCCATACCCTCGACTCTGCCCGTGGCCCGAGGTCCGTAACCGCCGGGCGGCCCGCCAATCGGCCTATGCGCCAGGCACGTGGCCGCCGGTCCCCGCCGCGTTCGCCGGGCCGTCCCCGAGGCGCGGGGCGGGCTCTGTCAGCGGTCCGGCTCGGGGTCCTGGAGCCAGTTGACCAGCTCCGCGGAGAACGCCACCGGGTCCTCCTCGTGGGGGAAGTGGCCGAGCCCGTCGAAGAGCCGCCAGCGGTACGGGGCCTCGACGTACGCGCCGGAACCCGCGGCGGTGCGGGTGTGCATCACCGGGTCGAGCGAGCCGTGCAGATGCAGCGTCGGGACGCGTACCGGCAGCTTCATCCGCCGGTTGAACTGGAGGCCGTCGGGCCGGGCCAGCGAGCGGACCATCCAGCGGTACGGCTCGATGGAGCAGTGCGCCGTCGAGGGGATGCCCATGGCCCGCCGGTAGACGGTGACGGCGTCCTCGTCCGGGGGCTGCGGGCCCGACCAGTCGTGGAGCATCTCGCCGACCCGGGCGGCGTCGTCGGCGACCAGCGCCCGCTCGGGCAGCCACGGCCGCTGGAAGCTCCAGATGTGGGCGCTGCGCCTGGTCTGCCGGGCGTCGGCGAGCATGGCGCGGCGCCACAGCCGCGGGTGCGGCATCGAGGCGACGGCGAGGCGGCGCACCAGCTTCGGCCGCATCACCGCCGCCGTCCACGCGAGGTAGCCGCCCAGGTCGTGGCCGACGAGCGCGGCGTCCGGCTCGCCCAGGGAGCGGATGACGCCGGTGACGTCGAGGGCGAGGTTGGCCGGGTCGTAGCCGCGCGGGGTGCGGTCGCTGCCGCCGACGCCGCGCAGGTCCATCGCGACGGCCCGGTAGCCCGCCTCGGCGAGCACCGGCAGCTGGTGCCGCCAGGTCCACCAGAACTGCGGGAAGCCGTGCAGCAGCAGCACCAGCGGGCCGTCGCCCATCTCCGCGATGTGGAAACGGGCGCCGTTCGCCGCGACGTCCCGGTGCGTCCAGGGACCGTCGGGCCGTACGACCGGTGCGGTGCTGTCGGGGACCGTCATGCCGAGGTGCGTGTCACGGACTCCAGGACCGGGTGGTCCGCGGGCTCCGGGCGCGGGTGCGGCTTGGCCTTCTGGAGGACGGCCGCGGTCTGCTTGGCGGAGGCGATCGACTTCTCCGGCTTCTTGATCTTCTTCACCTTGGCGAGGGCGATCAGGGCCAGCAGGAGCGCGATGACGATGAAGGCGCCGCCGACGATCAGGAAGGACCAGGCAAGACCGAGGCCGAGGTTGTGGATGCCGTACGCCGCGGCGAAGCTCAGCACCGGGAGGGCGAAGAGCACCAGCACCCCGGCGACGATGAAGGCGGCGCCGCCGATGCCCGCCCGCTTCGCGTCCAGTCGCAGCTCGGCCTTTGCCAGTGCGATCTCGTCGTGCACGAGTGCGGACAACTCGGCGGTGGCCGTCGCCACCAACTGGCCGAGGCTGCGGTCTGCGCCGTCGTCGGCTGAACTCATCGCCGTCTCCCTTATGTCTGCTGCGTAGGCAAAGCCTCTCAGATCATGCCGGACCATCGTCCCCGGCGTCGGCGCCGGTGGCCACTTCGGCAAGCCGCCGGTGTTCCGCGGCCTGCGCCTCCAGCAGCGCGGCCATCCGCAGGTGGTACGCGGGGTCGCCCTCCTCGTAGATGTCGGGGATGCCGTCGTGGTCCTCGTCGCGCTCCTCCTCGTCGCAGAGCGCGCGGTACTTGTTGTTGCGGAGTTTGAGGAGGACGGTGGCGCAGACCGCGGCGATCAGCGAGCCGAGCAGGACCGACGCCTTGATCTCGTCGGTGAGCGCCGGATCGCCGGCGAAGGCGAGTTCGCCGATGAGCAGGGAGACGGTGAAGCCGATTCCGGCGAGGGTGGCGACGGCGAAGAGGTCGGGCCACTTGAGGCCGGAGTTGAGCCGGACGCGGGTGAAGCGGGCGGTCAGCCACGTACCGCCGAAGATGCCGAGGGTCTTGCCGACGACGAGACCGAGGACCACGCCGAGGGTTTCGGGGCGGGTGAAGACCTCGCGGACGGCGCCGCCGGAGACGGACACCCCGGCGGAGAAGAGCGCGAAGAGCGGCACGGCCAGGCCCGCGGAGAGCGGGCGGACCAGGTGCTCGATGTGCTCGCCGGGGGAGTGGGTCTCGCCGTCCCGCGGGGTGCAGCGCAGCATCAGGCCCATCGCGACGCCCGCGATCGTGGCGTGCACCCCGCTGTTCTCCATCAGCGCCCAGATGACGACGCCCAGCGGCACGTAGACGTACCAGCCGCGGACGCCCTTGCGCAGCAGGAGGTGGAAGACGAGCAGGCCGACGACGGCCAGGCCGAGCGCCAGGAAGTTGATCTGCGAGGTGAAGAAGACCGCGATGATCAGGATGGCGAAGAGGTCGTCGACGACGGCGAGGGTGAGCAGGAAGGCGCGCAGCGCGGACGGCAGGGACGTGCCGATGACGGCGAGGACGGCCAGCGCGAAGGCGATGTCGGTGGCGGTGGGGACCGCCCAGCCGTCGAGCGACCCGCCCCCGATGCCGTTGACCACGAGGTCGACGATCGCGGGCATCGCCATGCCGCAGAGTGCGGCGATCACCGGGAGCGCGGCCGCCTTGGGGTCGCGCAGCTCCCCGGCGACGAGTTCGCGCTTCAGCTCGATACCGGCGACGAAGAAGAAGAGGGCGAGCAGGCCGTTGGCCGCCCAGTGCTGGAGAGAGAGGTCGAGGCCGAGGGAGGCGGGTCCGAGGTGGAGGCCGCGGACCGCCTCGTAGCTGTCGCCGAAGACGTTGGCCCAGATCAGGGCGGTGACGGCGGCGACGAGGAGGAGGACGCCGCCGACGGTCTCGGTGCGGAGCGCGTCGGTGAGGAAGTTCCGCTCCGGCAACGGCAGGCGGCCGAGAAAGGCGGGGCGGCGGTTTCGGGGGGCGCTCACGGGGGGTGACCTCCGGATTTCGGCAGCTGAGTACGGCTGTAGCAGTTGCCGACCAGACTTCCCGGCGCACCCTGAGATCCTGGCGTTTCCTTGACGCCGCTCTTACTGTACCGGGCGGGTGCAATCCCCTGCAGGTCTTTCCTCACTTTACGGACATGACGCCACTTTACGGACGTGACGTTTACGGACATGACGCCGGGTGGGCCTGTGGGCCGGTGGGCGCCTGGGCCCGGGTCGGAGGCGAGCAGGGACGGCAGCTCCGGCGGGCCCGGCAGGCCCCGGGAACGCGCGGGGGGGGGGGGGCGGGGGGCGGCGCGCGGGCCCGCGCGGCCCGGGGGGGCGGGGCGGGGCGCGGGGGCTCGCGCGCGTCGTCGGGCGCGCG
>NZ_JBHYGX010000011.1:73820-147348 GCF_042739975.1 Streptomyces sp. NPDC059080 | reverse complement strand
CGGGGGGGGGGGGGGGGCCGCGGCGCCGGCGCGCGCCGCGCGGGCCGGGCGCCCCCGGCCCCGCGGCGCGCGGGCCGCGGGCCCCCCCCCCCCCCCCCCCCCGGGCCGGGTGCGGCGGTCGCCGCGCCGTCGGTCAGTCCTCGCTGGACGCCCCCGGCAGCTTCGCCTGGATGATGTCCATGACGGAGGAGTCGGTGAGCGTGCTCACGTCACCGAGGTCGCGGTTCTCGGCGACGTCCCGCAGCAGCCGCCGCATGATCTTGCCGGAGCGGGTCTTCGGCAGCTCCGCGACCGGCATGATCCGCTTCGGCTTGGCGATCGGGCCGAGGTGCTTCGCGACATGCGCCCGCAACTCCTCGACCAGCGCCTCGTCCTCCGCGTCCGCCGATCCGCGCAGGATCACGAACGCGCAGATCGCCTGGGTGGTCTGCGGGTCGGTGGCGCCGACCACCGCGGCCTCGGCGACCTTCGGGTGCGAGACCAGCGCCGACTCCACCTCGGTGGTGGAGATGTTGTGGCCCGCGACGAGCATGACGTCGTCGACCCGGCCCAGCAGCCAGATGTCGCCGTCCTCGTCCTTCTTGGCGCCGTCGCCCGCGAAGTACATGCCCGCGAAGCGCGACCAGTACGTGTCGAGGTAGCGCTGGTCGTCGCCCCAGATGGTGCGGAGCATCGACGGCCACGGCTCGGTCACCACGAGGTAGCCGCCGGAGCCGTCGGGGACCTCGTGGCCGTCGTCGTCCACGACGGTCGCGGCGATGCCGGGCAGCGGGCCCTGCGCCGCACCGGGCTTGGCCGCGGTGACGCCCGGCAGCGGGCTGAGCATCATCCCGCCGGTCTCGGTCTGCCACCAGGTGTCGACGACCGGGGTGGTGTCGCCGCCGATGTGCTTGCGGTACCACATCCACGCCTCGGGGTTGATCGGCTCGCCGACCGACCCCAGGATGCGCAGCGACGACAGGTCGAACTTCGCGGGGATGTCGTCGCCCCACTTCATGCAGGCGCGGATCGCGGTGGGCGCGGTGTAGAGCAGCGTGACGCCGTACTTCTGGACGATCTCCCACCAGCGGCCCTGGTGCGGGGTGTCGGGCGTGCCCTCGTACAGCACCTCCGTCGCGCCGTTGGCGAGCGGGCCGTAGGTGATGTACGAGTGGCCCGTCACCCAGCCGACGTCGGCGGTGCACCAGAAGACGTCGGTCTCCGGCTTGAGGTCGAAGACGGCATGGTGGGTGTAGGCCACCTGGGTGAGGTAGCCGCCGGTGGTGTGCAGGATGCCCTTGGGCTTACCGGTGGTGCCGGAGGTGTAGAGGATGAACAGCGGGTGCTCGGCGTCGAACGCCTCGGGCGTGTGCTGATCGCTCTGCCGGCCGACGGTCTCGTCCCACCACAGGTCCCGGCCCTCGGTCCAGGCGGTCTCCTGGCCGGTGCGGCGGACGACGAGGACGTTGCGGACCTTCTCCGTGCCGGGCCTGGCCAGCGCCTCGTCGACGGCGGGCTTGAGGGCGGACGGCTTGCCGCGGCGGTAGCCGCCGTCGGCGGTGATCACGACGCGGGCGTCGGCGTCCTGGATGCGGGTGGCCAGCGCCTCCGCCGAGAAGCCGCCGAAGACGACGGAGTGCGGGGCGCCCAGCCGGGCGCAGGCCAGCATGGCGATGACCGTCTCCGGGATCATCGGCAGGTACAGCGCGACCCGGTCACCGGCCCGTACGCCCAGCTCGGTCAGGGCGTTGGCGGCCTTGGAGACCTCGCGCTGCAGCTCGGCGTAGGTGATCGCGCGGCTGTCGCCGGGCTCGCCCTCGAAGTGCAGCGCGACGCGGTCGCCGTGACCGTTCTCCACATGCCGGTCCACGCAGTTGTACGCGACGTTGAGCTTGCCGTCGGCGAACCACTTCGCGAAGGGCGCGTTCGACCAGTCGAGCGTCTGGGTGGGCGGCGTCTGCCAGCTCAGGCGCTTGGCCTGCTCCGCCCAGAAGGCCGGCCGGTCCGACGCCGCCTGCGCGTACGCCGCTGCCGTGACGTTGGCGTGCGCGGCCAGCTCGGCGGGCGGCGCGAACCGCCGTTCCTCCTTGAGAAGATTGGCCAGACTGCTCTCGTTGCTCACGACATCTCCCATTCCCAGGGCGTCCGGTGTGTCCCCGGCCATAGCTCATCAGCCCGCGGTACGCCCTGACAAGGGTTGCCGGGAAAAATTGGTGTAGACCTGTAAGGTTCGCAGGTCAGGCCGGTATCGGCGAGGCTTCGGCGCGTACGGCGGAGAAGGTGCGGCCGGCGGTGGCGCGGTCGCCACCGCCGGCGGGCGGGTCAGGCCGGCTGCGGGGTCGCCGCGCTCTCGGAAAGGATGAACGCCGGGTCGACCTGCGCGGCGAGATCCGCGCCGGTCTTCGCGTTGCCCCAGCTCTCCGCGTTCCTCAGGTGGAAGTGCACCATCTGGCGGGTGTAGCGCTGCCAGTCGCGCTGTGGGTAGGTCGCGTCGGCGGCGCCGTGCAGGGTCTCCAGGGCACGGCGGTTGGCATCCTCCAGCTCGGCGAAGGGTGCGGGACGGCCCTTCTCCATGGCCCGCACCCAGTCCGAGTGGCCGACCGCCACGAGCAGGTCGTCGCCCGCCTCCGCGCGCAGGAACGCGAGGTCGTCGGCGCTCTGCACCTTGTTGCCCACCACCTTCAGGCTGACGTCGAAGTCCCGCGCGTACTCCTTGTACTGGCGGTAGACGGCGATGCCCTTACGGGTCGGCTCGGCGACCAGGAACGTCATGTCGAAGCGGGTGAACATCCCGGAAGCGAAGGAGTCCGAACCGGCGGTCATGTCGACGACGACGTACTCCTCCCGGCCGTCCACGAGGTGGTTCAGGCACAGCTCGACCGCGCCGACCTTGGAGTGGTAGCAGGCGACGCCCAGATCGGACTCGGTGAACGGGCCGGTGGCCATCAGCCGCACCGAGGTGTCGTCGAGGGGCACCGTGCGGGCGCAGGCGTGGAAGACGGGGTTGTCGCCCCCGGCGCGCAGCAGTTGCGAACCGTCCCCGGGTGGCGTCGTCTTGATCATCGTCTCGGCGGACCCGATACGCGGGTTGCTGCCGCGCAGGTACTCCTTGATCAGCGGCAGATGGGCGCCCATCGCGGGCAGCGCGGCGGCGGTTGCGTCGTCCAGGCCCAGGGCGGCTCCCAGGTGCTGGTTGATGTCGGCGTCCACCGCGATCACGGGGACGCGGGCGGCCGCGAGATGGCGGATGAACAGGGAGGACAGGGTGGTCTTGCCGCTGCCGCCCTTTCCTACGAAAGCGATCTTCATGTTCACCAAGAGTAATCTGTTTATCGCGCTCAGTGAGAACTCCACGTGAAGAAGACCACTCCATCGGGGGGTGTGGCCACCGGGTGCGTAGGGTCGTACCCATGGCTGCAGACACCCGGGGCACGGCCCCGAAAACCCCGCGGGCGGACGGCGATCCGCTGGCGGCTCTGGTATCACTCCCGGGCGTGGTCGACGCGGTGGAATCCGTACGCAAGGGCGTGGACCGGCTCTACGGGCACCGGATCATGCGCCGTCGCAGCGTGGAGGTCACCTCCGAGGCGGCGCTGCGCGGAGCGCGTGGTTCCGCTGCGCTCGCCGGGGCGGACTGGGCGCTGGAGGAGGTCCGTCGGCGCACCGACTTCAGCGCGGCCGGCGAACCGGCGACGGTCGGCGCGGCGCTGCGGCTGACCGCCGAGGCGGGCCAACTGCTCAGCGTGTGGCGGCAGTCGCCGGTGCGGGTGCTGGCGCGGCTGCACCTGGTGGCGGCCGGTGGCGGCGGCGCGGACGACACCGTCGGGCGGCCGCGGCTGGCGGCGGAGACCGTCGACGAGCCGCTGATCGAACTGCCGCTGCCCGGCGCGGACGAGGTGGCGGGACGGCTGGACGGCCTGGCGCGGCTGCTGCTCGCGGGCAGCGAGGCGCCCGCCCTGGTGACCGCCGCCGTGGTCCACGGCGAACTGCTGGCGCTGCGGCCCTTCGGGTCACACAACGGCCTGGTTGCGCGCGCCGCGGAGCGGATCGTGCTGATCGGCAGCGGACTCGACCCGAAGTCCGTCTGCCCGGCCGAGGTCGGCCATGCGGAGCGGGGCCGGGCCGCCTATGCGGCAGCGCTGGAGGGGTACGTCTCCGGCACACCCGACGGGATGGCCGCCTGGATCGCGCACTGCGGGCGCGCCGTGGAACTGGGCGTCCGGGAATCGACGGCGGTCTGCGAGGCGCTGCAGCGCGGCGCCGCCTGAGCCACGGGCCCGGGCCTGCCGATATCGGGATTTCCGGCGCCGTGGACCGGGCCCGGACAGGAGTTGCGGCGGTACGTGGTGCTGATACGTACCGCCGCTGGCACGTCCGCCGCGTGACCATGCGTGCACTCTGTTTGCCCATCAGGCCGGAGAACTCTGTCCGTTGCCTGGTGCGGCTGGCCCGTAATCGACGGGTCGGCGTCGCGTGGGTGCGCGGCATTCATGCATCGGTCCGTGGGCCTTGCTGCGTTACAGGTGATCCTCTCGGACGTCCTTGGTCTCGCGGGCCGTGATTCCTTTCTACCCCACCCCCCGGACAAGTGGAACCCTTCGCCTCATATCTTTACTTTTGCCTTCAATAACAGGTATCAAGGATAAAGCGGATGGCGATCCGTGGGATATACGGTGCCCCGTTGCCGGGGATTCCACCGGCCCGCCGCTGCCTTTCCGGGAGATCTCCGGGGTTCGGCCCAGGGCGCGTCAGGGGTTTTCCCGGGCCGGATCAGGGCGCGTCGGGGTTTCCGGTCCGCCGCGCCCGCCACCTCAGGCCGCGTGGCCCCGGCGCCGCCGCGACGCGTACCGCACCAGGCTCGCGCCGACGGCCGCCGCGCCCACCGCCGCGACGAGGGCGAGCACCGGCCGGGAGGGCAGCGCGGGCAGCGGCCGGGTGAGCGGCACCGGGCGGCTGAACGACAGCACCGGCCAGTCCCGGGCGGCCGCCTCCCGGCGCAGCGCCCGGTCCGGGTTCACGGCGAAGGGCCGGCCGACGGCCTCCAGCATGGGGACGTCCGTCGCCGAATCGCTGTACGCGAACGACCGCGCGAGGTCGTACCCCTCGGTCGCGGCCAGCTCCCGCACCGCCTCCGCCTTGGTGGGCCCGTAGGCGTAGTAGTCGATCTCGCCGGTGAACCGGCCGTCGGTGCCGACGGCCATGCGCGTCGCCACCACGCGGTCGGCGCCCAGGAGTTCACCGATCGGCTCGACGACCTCCGCGCCCGAGGTGGACACGATCACGACGTCGCGACCGGCCGCGTGGTGCTCCTCGATCAGGGAGACGGCCTCGTCGTAGATGATCGGGTCGATCAGATCGTGCAGCGTCTCGGCGACGATCTCGCGGACCTGTGCGACATCCCAGCCGCGGCACAGAGACGAGAGATAGGCGCGCAGCCGCTCCATCTGGTCGTGGTCCGCGCCGCCCGCGAGGAAGAGGAACTGCGCATATGCGGTACGCAGCGCGGCCCGGCGATTGATCAGGCCACCGCGGTAGAAGGACTTGCTGAACGTCAGCGTGCTGGACTTTGCAATGACCGTCTTGTCCAGGTCGAAGAAGGCGGCGGTGCGGGGCATCGAGTGGCGCACGGAGGGGTTTTCCACAGGCCGAGCATAGGCTCCCTCCATTCGGGGGTAAGGACCGCGCGTGGGTTTGCTTGAGAAGGCTCTCGGGTACACCATGGAAGTCACGGATCGTTCGCGACCGTGCTAACCCGGTCCGGCTCCTCCCCCCCCCCCGAGTCGGCCGAGGAAGACGACCCCCGCTCTCCCCCCCGGCGGGGGTCGTCGCATGTCCGGACGCATTTCACGGCGCCCGGCCGGGATGCCGCCGTTCTTTCCGTCTCCCCTTCACGCCGTCGGGCCGTCGCGACCGAGGCGCCTCGCCGGTCACTCTTCGTATCCGGTGTGCTGCTCTGTGGATGCTCGCCAATCCGCCGGGATGCACGCGCGCGGTCGCCGGAATAGGTGACGGGAGTATTCACCACACGGAGTTGTCCACAGGTTTTGACCAAGATCCACGCGGATTTCCCGATCGCCGCACGCTAAAAGTCCGCGACAGCGCGGAAGAGCGGTACGCGACGCGACAAGGGGGACGGAACATGCCTGGATCCATGGTGGCCGGTGAGGCGGGCGTAACGGACGAGGAGCGTCCGGGACCGCTCCTCGTCACCGAGGACGAGCAGCTGCTCGACGACCTCGTGCGGCTCTGCGCCGCGGCGGGTGTGGTGCCGCAGGTGCGGCCGGATCTGCCGTCGCGCGGAGCATGGTGGCCGCAGGCGCCGCTGGTGGTCATCGGGGAGGACTGCGCGGCGCGGCTGCGCGGGGCGGGGCGCCGCGACGGCGTCGTCCTCATCGCGCGGGACGCGGACCGGGCCGAGGTCTGGCGGCTGGCCGTGGCCCTGGGGGCGGAGCGGGTGATCACACTGCCCGAGGGTGAGCGGTGGCTCGCCGACCGGATCGCCGACGCGGTCGAGGGCACCGGGCCCGCCGCGCTCACCGTCGGAGTCCTCGGCGGTCGTGGCGGCGCCGGGGCGTCCACCCTGGCCTGCGCCCTCGCGGTGACGGCGGCGCGTAAGGGCCTGCGCACGATGCTGGTGGACGCGGACCCGCTGGGCGGCGGGCTGGACGTACTCCTCGGGTGCGAGCGGGAAGAGGGGCTGCGCTGGCCGGCGTTCCGCGAGTCGCGTGGCCGGGTTGCGTCCGGGGCGCTGGCCGGTGCGCTGCCCCGGGCGCACTCCTTACGGGTGCTCAGCTGGGACCGCGGCGCCGAGGTGGCGATCCCGCCCGCGGCGATGCGGGCGGTGCTGGCGGCGGCCCGCAGGCGCGGCGGGGTCGTGGTGGTGGACCTGCCGCGCCGGGTCGACGAGGCGGTGGCGGAGGCGCTGGACCAGGTGGACCTGGGGCTGCTGGTGGTGCCCGCGGAGCTGCGCGCCGTCGCCGCGGCCCGGCGGGTGGTGGCCGGCACGGCCGGTACGCCGCGCGATCTGCGGGTCGTCGCCCGGGGCGGGCCCGATGCGGTGCCGGGGCTGGGCGGCGAGGAGATCGCCGCCCTTGTGGACCTGCCGCTGCTGGGCGAACTGCCGTGGGATCCCGAGCCCGTTGACGGCACGGCGCGCGGCGTCCCGCCCGGGGCCCGCGTCCGGGGGCCGCTCGCCCGGTTCTGCGCCGCGTTCTGGGAGCGGGCGTTGCCGGAGGCGGGCGGTCCGGCGGCCGGTTTGCCGGAGGACCGGGCCCGTTGCGGGACGCGGGGGAGGGACGGCGATGAGTGACGTACTGCTGGACGCGGTGCGGCGGCGGCTCGCGGAGGCCGGGGCGGAGCCCACGGCGGCGCGGGTGGCGCTCGCCCTCCGGGAGGAGGGCCGCGTCCTGGGGGACGCCGAGGTGCTGGGCGTGGTGGCGGCCCTGCGGTCCGAGATGGTCGGCAGCGGTCCCCTGGAGCCGCTGCTGGCGGAGCCCGACGTGACGGACGTCCTGGTCACCGGCCCGGACGAGGTGTGGGTGGACCGCGGCGGCGGGCTGGAGCGGACGCCGGTGCGCTTCCGGGACGCGTCCGAGGTGCGGCGGCTCGCGCAGCGGCTGGCCGCGGTGGCCGGGCGGCGCCTCGACGACGCCCGGCCCTGGGTGGACGCCCGGCTGCCGGACGGTACCCGGCTGCACGCGGTGCTGCCGCCCGTGGCGGTGGCGGGCACCTGCCTGTCGCTGCGGGTCCTACGGCCGCGCGTTTTCGGCCTGGCGGAGCTGGTGGCGGCCGGGACGGTGCCGCCGGGCGGCGACGCGCTGCTGCGGGCGCTGCTGGCAGCCCGGGTGTCGTTCCTGGTCAGCGGCGGTACGGGCAGCGGTAAGACGACTTAGGGTAAATGCCACCACTGGCCCAAGGGGGAGTTCACTGGTGAGAGCACTCATAGCCGTTCGACTGTCGAACGTTACGGACACGACTACATCACCCGCCCGTCAACGCCGGGTGGGGCACCTTTGGTGTAAGACGCACGGTGCGGAGGTGGTGGGCGAGGCTACCGACCTCGATGTGTCAGCGTCCCGCGTAGATCCGTTCAGCCGCCCCGAACTGGGTGAGTGGCTGACCCGCCCAGACGACTACGACGCCATTGTGTTCTGGCGACTGGATCGCGCCGTCCGATCCATGGCGGACATGGCGAAGCTTGGCGAGTGGGCGAAGAACCACGGCAAGCTCCTGGTCTTCGTTGAAGGCCCCGGGGGGAGTGCGCTTGAGCTGGACATGCGCGCAACTTCTCTAGTCTCTGAACTGATCATCATGCTGTTGGCATTCGCCGCGCAGATGGAGGCCGAAGCCATCCGTGAGCGTGTCAAGGGCTCGCGGGCCCACCTGCGCCATGCTGGGCGTTGGCACGGGGGCCGGGTACCGTTTGGTTGGGCTGTCGTCCCCAATCCGGACGGTCCGGGTTACGTGCTGGACGAGTGCCCAGAGGCCGGCCCGATCGTCCGGGAGATCGTTAAGCGAATCATCGCTGGCGAATCGATCTATTCCGTGGCGAACGATCTTGATCGCCGTGAAGTGCTGACCCCCACGGACCGCGAGAAGCTGAAAGCAACAGGCAAAACCCCCCAGCCCCGAAAAACGTGGGACCACCAGCACATTGCGGCCATGCTTCGTTCCGAAGGGTTGCGCGGCTATACGTTGCACGACCCAGAGAACACGGCCAATCGTGACCGCTACAGCAAGGGCGACGCGAAGTGGCAGCCGTGGGCGGGCCGCCCAGTACTTGACCGGAGTGGGCATCCCCGTAGAGACCGCCCTGCGTTGGTCGATGATGAGACGTGGGACCGTCTACAAGAGGTCATGAAGACCAAGAAGCGGTCTGAAACCCACATGCGGGCGGCGGGGTCGCTGTTGATCCGCGTGGCCTACTGCGCAGGCATCAACAAGGACGGTTCGGTTTGCGGGCGGCCCATGTATGGCTCCAGCAAGAAAGAGACCCGCAACGGCAAGGACACGAACAGCGGCGTGCGTATCCGGATCTACCGCTGCACCCAACGGGGCACGGGGCATGCGGTGTCCGCCAAGGCTGACGTACTTGACAAGTGGGTGGAGGAGAGGTTCCTCGAAGAGCTGGGGAATCAAGCCGTAATGGCATACGTGAGTGACCCTGGCCAAGACCATACGGCAGACGTAGCCCGCGTTCGCGAGAGCATCCACCGGCTGCGCCGCGATCGACAAGCTGGCCTCTACGACGGTGAAGAAGACGAGGCAGAGTTCAGCGAAATGATGGGGGCGCTGCTCAAGGAACGTCGTCAGCTTGAGGCTCTGCCATCACGCCCTCCATCCACGCGCAGGGTGGCCACTGGACGCACGTACGCTGACATATGGACGGCCGCCGACACGGAGGGGAAGCGCCAACTCTTGCTTGATGCTGGCGCGCGGGTCACCGTAGCGAGCGGCAAGCACTCTGGCGCAGGGTTCGACTACGGCCGCCTATCGTTTGCGATAGCCGCCCAAGCCGATCCAGCTAGGGCAGAGCTAGAGGCCCGAGCGAGGGAAGAGGCCGTATAGACCCGCCTCCCGGCTGACGTGCTGCCCCTGCCTGGGCACTTCCAGGCAGGGGCTTCGTCGTGAGGGCACCACATGGCGTGGAGTCCGGTGTCCTGCCAAGGCGGACACCTTCGCCACGAGTGTGACCCCATTCGCGCGTTGCGTAATCACCGATCGCATTGTGTGAGATTCGAACGGAGCAAGAGGCTAAAAAGCTGCCTCTCCAAGGATCTTCCTATGGGAATCTCTATAGGAAGTTGTACGCAGAGGCAGTTTTCTTGCCTCACCTCTTGCCGAGCCCCGCCGAGACCGCCCGCAAGCTGTAACCGTCCCCAGACAACAATGGTGTGAGCGGGAGACGTTCCCCAGCCCGGCGCGTGGGCGTGGGCGTGTGAACGGGCCCGCCACGCCCCGTCCGGCGTGGACTCTCCTGGGTGCCTTCTCCTCCCCGGCTGAGGTGGCCCCCGGACGGGGCCCTTGATCTCCCGTGTGCGGTGTGTGGTGTGCACCTGGCGGCGAGTACCGACCCCGGCGGGGGTTCGGGAAACCGGCCGGAGCGTGGGTTCGACCCCCACCACACGGGCCCCGGCGGCTGGGTCGCGCCAGTCGTCGGGGATTGACTTGCCTCCGTAGCTCAGACGGCAGAGCGGCCGAAAAACGGAGCGGCGGCATGGTGGGAAGGTTGCGGATGCACCGGGACCGGGCCCGGCGCTCAAAAGGCGTCGGGTTGGGGTACCTCAACCCCCGGCAGGGAAGCGCGTTTTCCAAGCCCACCTACTTGGCGCGGGTTCGAGTCCCGCCGGAGGCACTTTTTCGTTGGCGAGAGCGCCCGATGCCGATCGGGAGGCCGCCGGTTCAAGGCCAGTTGGGACGGCTCTCTCCCGCCGGCGGGGGTATGCGATGACGTACGACGAACTCTGTAAGCGATTCGACCACCACCCCCCGCGGTGTGAGCAGACCGCAGAACTTCACACGCAGGTGCGTGCGGAGTTCAAGCGGCTGGCGCTGGCGCTTAACGAACGGCTCCCGGACGGCCGGGAGAAGTCGGTGGCCTTCACGCACCTGGAGACCGCCCTCATGTGGTCCAACGCTGCGGTTGCCCGCGGGTGCTGCCTCTGCGTCCAGCCCACGCAGCCGCCGAACGCGTGTTGATCGTGACCGGGTAGCGCCCGGGAAGTGCCCGCAGGTCCGTGCACCGGGATGCCCCCGGTGTGGCGGTTCGAGCCCGCCGGGTGCGCCATTTGCTCCGGAACATGTTCCGGGCTTCGGTGCTACACACGGCGCCTCAAGACGCGTTCGACGGTGCTGCAAATGCGGGCCAAGACGCGGTAGGCATCAGCTCGTTGGTTGGCGTTGGTGCTCAGGCAAGCCACCAGTACAGCGACCAGGACCGGAAACAGGATGGTGGCCACGACCGCCATTGCGTACGTCGTCATAGCGGAGAACTTAAGGTGCACCTGCTTGGCGTCCAATCAGGTTATCCACAGAACTGCCTTGGGTGTTGTGGATAACTCAGGTGTCCGGTGCTCCTATCTGCGGAGACGAGGGCCTGAGATTTTTTTACACGGCACCCCGGCAACAAGAAGGTTCGATGGCGTGGCGCACGAGCAACCGCAGGCAGCGACTCCCGCAAGATTGGTCGGTCCGTAGGGTGTCTGTCCTACGACGCGACGGATACCGCTGTGTGGCTGTCTTGATGGAAGGCGAGCGGTGCACCGAGCCGGCCACAGACGTGGACCACATCAATCCCGGTGATGACCACAACCTCACCAACCTTCAGGCGCTGTGCAGTTGGCATCACGCACGCAAGACCGCAAGTGAAGGGCATGAGGCGAGGCGGGCTAAGGATCGGCCATCACGTCGGCGTCCGGATGCTTCGCACCCTTCAAGCCTATGAACTGGGGGTATGCCCCCTTGGCCTTGGCCTCCGGACCGCAAGCGTATAGCGGCTCAGATTCTGTACGGGTTTCAAGGCCGTTAGCGTGCCCGATGCCTGGGTGACTACCCCGCGCCTGGGCGACGGCTGAGTGCGGCCCCTCACCGCCGACGCGGTTCGGACACTACCGGCACCTCAACAAGAGGGGCGGTCAGACACTCCACCGGCTTCTCGTCGCCGTCGACCAGCACCGTAACGGTGACCACCTGGCCCCGACTCAGTAGGCACGGCGGAATGTTGAGCCAGTTCTCACCCGAAGTCCGGTCGCCAATGGACGTCCATAGGGGCGTTTCGAACGACGGGCGCACGCTCCCACTTGGTCTGGTGGTGACTTCCAGGATCAAGCACACCATGGCGCCGAGGTCGAACGTTATTGGCTCGTTGCCGTGGAACATCGCTGCCGTGATGTCACGCCGTCCCTCATTCGCGACCACGAGTTCGATGATGCGGGGCCGACGGAGTTTGGTCCCACGGAAACGCACGGAGAGAGCCGTCTCATCGTCCGCAGAAAACAGTGGCGAGCTAATTAGGGGCGTATTTGACTGTATCCACCAGTTGACCTTCCGCTTTGGGTTGCTCGATCTGAGCGTGGCCCACGCACCAAGCCCACCAACCGCGAAGCTGGCAACAGTCGTTATGACGAACTGCCAGAAGCTGGCGGACGCCCACCCGTCCCCTGCAACGGTCTCCATGGGGACGTATTCAACCACCCAAAGAGGCAGCAGGGAGGCAGTTCTGTTGGAGGTGACGCCATGTCGGGTCCTGTCCCGAAGCGCAGCGACCAGCGCCGACGGCGCAACAAGAGCGACGGCCCGGAGCTGGTGAAGGCCCCAGGAGGTGCGGCCCCGGAGGTGCCCCCGGCTGACGAGGAGTGGCACCCGATCGCGGCGAGCTGGTACGCGTCGCTGTCCGAGTCGGGCCAAACTCAGTTCTACGAGGCCAGCGACTGGGCGACGGCGTACTACGTCGCGGAGGCCATGAGCCGGAATCTCATCTCCGGCCGCTTCTCGGCCCAGTTGTTCCAGGCCGTCATGTCAGCCATGACAGATCTGCTGACCACCGAAGGCGCCCGTCGGCGCGCACGGGTGGAGCTGGAGCGCGGAGACGGCGACGTGGACCCCCGCGAGGCCGCGCGCGTGACGTTGATGGAGACCTACCGCAAGGCCGCTGGCAGTGACTGACGCGGGCCGCTTCCCTACGAGCGGTGAACCGTTCCGGGAGGTGAGACGGTGATGTCCCCTGCCCTGGAGCCGGTTCGTACGTGGCCGGACACCGTGCCGCCGGAGAACCGGACGCTGGGGTGGGAGGTCCTGAACTGGACCGCCACTCACCTGTTGCAACCGGACGGACCGGACGCCGGCGGCCCCTGGACGTACACACCGGAGCAGGTTCGGATCGTGCTGCGGTGGTTCGAGATCGACGGCGCCGGGGTGTTCGCCCGCCGACAGGGCACCATTCGGCGGCTGAAGGGTTGGGGGAAGGACCCGTTCCTTGCCTCGCTCGCCCTGGTGGAGCTCTGCGGCCCCTCCCGCTTCGGCGGCTGGCGGGACGACGGCACTCCGTACGCGGTGCCGCACCAAGCCCCGTGGGTTCAGGTGGCGGCGGTCAGTCGTGATCAGACCCGCAACACCATGCGTCTTTTCGGTCCCATGTGCTCCCCGGAGCTGATCGCGGAACATGGGATCGACCTGGGCAAGGAGATTATCTACGCCCGTGCGGGAGGGGTGATTGAAGCCGTCACCAGTTCGCCGCGTGCGCTGGAGGGCGGCCGATTACCGGGCCACGTTCGTGATCCTCAACGAGACCCATCACTGGATCCAGGCGAACCAGGGCCACGAGATGGCGCAGACGATCGCAGGCAACGTCGGCAAGTCCCGCGGCGGCGGCGGCCGAACCATGGAGATCACCAACGCGCCGTTGCCTGGTGAGGAGTCGGTAGCGGAGCAGACCTGGCACGCCTGGTCGAAGATCGCCGAGGGCAAGGCCAGAGACTCCGGCATGTACTACGACTCCGTGGAGTCCCCGCCGGTCGACCTGGCGGACCCTGACCAGCTCCGGGCCGGGATCATCGCAGCCCGGGGTGATGCGGACTGGTTGGACGTGGAGTGGATCGTCTCCACGATCTACAGCGGCGTGATGCCGCGCGCCCGTTCGCAGCGCATGTTCCTCAACCAGTTGGTGACCGCTGAAGACCAGCTGATTGATCCCGCCGACTGGGATGCCTGCGCGGCGGACGAGGTGCTGACGCCCGGCGACGAGATCACGCTTGGGTTCGACGGCGGCAAGAGCGACGACGCCACAGCCTTGGTCGCCGTCCGCGTCCGGGACCGCCTGATCGTTCCGCTGGGCGTGTGGGAGAAGCCGGATGGCCCGTCCGGTGACGGCTGGGAGGTTGACCGGCAGGAGGTTGACGGCGCGGTCCGCAATGCTCTGGAGAGGTATGCGGTGTCCGCGTTCTTCGCGGACGTGGCGCTGTGGGAATCGTTCGTGGACGCGTGGTCGGAGGACTACCGGGACCGGTTGCTGATCAAGGCTTCTGCACGCTCGGCCGTGGGCCGGGACATGCGCGGCGGGCTCCAAGAGCTGACGGCCGCGAACGAACGGCTGGTGTCCGCGATCGAGAACCACCAGGTACGGCACGGCGGGGACGGCTCCCCGCTCGGCCGGACGCTGCGCCGACATGTGATGAACGCGCGTCGGCGTCCGAACAGGTTCGGCTTGTCCTTCGGTAAGGACAGCCGCGAGAGCCCCCGAAAGGTCGACGCTTACGCCGCCACGCTGCTGGCCGACCTGGCGCGACATCGGTTCATCGAATCCGGAAAGACCCGGGCTCCCGAACGCTCGGGGGCCGTGTACTTCTTCTAACGGCGTAGATCGCGCCTATGCTCCAGGTACAGCCTGAACGTTGACCAGTGGCCTCGGCGCAAGAGCAAACGGAGACTGGGATACCCGCGACGGTACCCGTCCCGCCGAAACACATCGCTCGACTGCAAGTCCCTAATCCACTGGTATCCGTCGGCGTCCACGAAACGCACCGCAAGAGGGCGGTTCCGGGCACCATCGACGTAGCGAGGCACAGAGATGGTGGCTTCCTTACCTGACGAGAGCCGAGTCACGCCGAAGCTGATCTCACGAGCAGGCCCACCCGTGACCACATGCGGGTAGGAAATGGGGCGGTCCGCCGTGTTCAGCAGGTCAATCCATGCGCGATCATCCTGGAACTGGAGATGCGCCACCACTTTCTGGGCCTCTTGCCGCTCCTGCCTTCTGCGGTCTCGCAGCAGGATGGTGAACCCCAGAAGGAGTGACCCACTTGTCCCGATCGCGCTGGCCCAAGCGGGGACGGTTCCCCAATCAATTCCGCTCATGTCTGGAGTAATACAGCGATCTCGGTTCGCGGAAATGGCATTTGAGCCAATTCTGAGCCGGACTTAACACCCGGGAGAGGTGGCCTTGCCAACAACGAACGCTACCCCGCTGGAGGCGGCGGAGCAGGGATTTTCCAAGCTCCAGAGGGACCGGGAGCGGCTGGACTTCATCCACCGGTACCTCAAGGGCGATCACGACGGCCCCTACGAGCCCAAGCACGCCAGCGCGGAGTACAAGCTCCTGGCCAAGAGGTCCGTCTCCAACTGGCTGCCGCTCCTGGTGAAGACACCCGCTCAGGCACTGGCTGTTGAGGGCTACCGGCGCCACGATGCGGCCGGCGACTCCTCGGCCACATCGGCGGAATGGAAGGTCTGGCAGGCCAACCGGATGGATGCCCGACAGGCCGCCGTTCACCGCGCGGCGCTCGGCTACGGACTGGCCTTCGTCACGGTCCTGCCCGATCCGGCGGACCCGTCCCGGCCGGTCATCCGAGGGGTCTCACCCCGTCTGATGTACGCCGAGTACGCCGACCCGGCCGCCGACGAGACCCCGCTGTGGGCCCTCCAGGTCGAGGACGCCACCAGCGGGGACGACGAGACGCGGGCATGGTTCTACGACCACACCGGGGTCACGGAGCTGGTGATGGGCGGCGACAGCGGGCCCCGTGTGGTGGCGTTCGCGGAGCACAAGATGGGCGTGTGCCCGGTGGTCCGGTTCGCGCCGGACATCGACTTGGAGGGAAAGGTCTCCGGGGTCGTGGAGCCCATGATCCCGATTCAGGACAGGATCAATCAGACGACCTTTGACCTTTTGGTGGCGCAAACCTTCGGCAGCTTCAAGGTCCGCACAATCAGCGGCATGGCGCCGGAGTTCGAGACCGACTCAGACGGCCGGGTAATTTACGACTCGCTCACGGGCAAGCCGAAGGTGAAGCCCATCCAGGCGGATGCCAGCCGCTTTCTGGTCGCGCCCGACCCGGACACGAAGTTTCAGCAACTGGACGAGACCCCGCTTGGCGGGTTCCTGGAGGCGATAGAGGCCGGGGTCAAGACGCTCGCCGCCGTGTCGCAGACCCCGCCCCATTACCTCCTCGGCTCACTCATCAACCTGTCCGCGGAAGCCCTGGCGGCTGCGGAAGCGGCGCTGACCCGGGCGGTGGATGAGTACAAGCACCTGTTCGGCGAGTCCTGGGAGCTGGTTCTCCGCCTGTGCGCACGCCTTGTCGGCGTAGAGGAAGACGAGCGGGCACAAGTCCTGTGGACCGACGCGGAATCGCGCTCCTTGTCTCAGACCGTCGATGCGCTGGGCAAGGCCGTTCAGATGCTCAACGTCCCGGCCCGCGCGCTGTGGCCGCGTATCCCCGGCGTCACCTCCACTGATGTGGAGGAGTGGGCGCAGATGGCGGAGGACGACGACCCGGCACTACGGCTCGCCGACTCCCTGACCCGTGCCACCACGCCGACTCAGACCGTGGCGGCGGACTCCGGGGAGGAGCCGGTCACCGATGCCGCAGCGTGAACTGTCCCGCCTGCTGGACGACCACCGAAACGTCCAGGCCCGTATCAGCGCGGGCGTCTCCGCCCAGGCCCTGGCGGCCTGGTCGCGGGTGTCGCCAACATCGCTGACCACTTCGGCCGGCGCGTGGCTGGCACTCGTCCTGTCCGTGATCCGCCGGGAGCGGGCACGCTCGCATCAGGTCGCGGCCTCGTTCTACCGGCTGCACCGGGCCCTTGAGATCGGCTACACCCTGCCCCCGCCGACCGGCGGGCCGACCGCCGACACGGTGACGCTTGGGGACCTGCGGGAGGACTGGGCGCAGTACACGGACACGCCCCGCACGCCCACACCGGACGATGCGGAAGCAGTCCAGGTCGATGACTTCACCTGGCCAGCAGCGGACACCACCGCGCAGGACGCGGCAGCCCGCACGTCGCTGGTCGTCACCGGCCCCGTGCAAGCCGACCGGGAGATCGGCCGGGTGTCGGATCTCCAAGAGCGTGAACGGTTGGACTCGGCGGACTTCCTAGACGAGTTGGAGACCATGATGGGTGACGCGGGGGTCACGGCGGGCGGCGCTGCCGACCGTGAAGCACTACGGGGCGGCCGGGAGTTGATCCGCGACGTTTCGCAGGTAGACAGCCGCGTGATCGGCTGGGCGCGCGTCACGGACGGCAATCCGTGCGCCTGGTGCGCGATGCTCGCCAGCCGCGGAGCCGTCTACCGCACCCGCGAAGGCGCAGGGATCAAAGGGCGAACAGGCCGGAACCTTCCCCCTGTTGGAAACCCCGAAGATCTCCAGAAATACCACAGCATGTGTCACTGCCAGACGATCCCGGTCTACTCCCGCGCCGCATTCGTGCCGGAATCCTCCGCGCAGTACGCGCGGGACTGGTCCCGGGCGACGCGGGGCCTGGCGGGCGCTGAGGCCCGCGCGGCATGGCGTCGGCACATCGACGCCCAGCGGCGGGAGCGCCGCACCGCCTGATCACCTTCCCGTACTTCAGCCTGTCCCGGCGGCGGGCTGCTTGGCATGCCCGGGAGGCATTCCGATGGACGCACAGACCACCCCCACCGACCCGAGCGACGAGGCCCCGGAACATGTTCCGGACCCGGAAACCCCGACGGGCGACCCGGCCCCCACGACCACCGACGAACCCGCGCCGGACGGCGCGCAGAGCGACGATGGCGAGCAGGACGAGACGGCGCTTCCCGACTGGGCCCGCACAGAGCTGGCCAGCGTCCGCAAGGAGGCCGCCAAGTACCGCGTGGCGGCCAAGGAACTGCGGGAGTCGCTGGCGAAGGCCACGAGCCCCGAGGAGTACGAGGCGGCATCCGCCCGTGTGGCGGAGCTGGAGACCGAACTCCACCGGGAGCGGCTGGCCCGCAAGTACCAGCTCCCCGAAGCGGTCGCGGCCCGGGTGACCGGCGAGACCGAAGACGCCCGCGAGGCCGACGCCAAGGCCCTGGCCGAGGTGTTCCACACGCGCACGGTCCCGCTTGGCCGGGGCGGCCTGGACCCCGCCGAGAAGCCGACAACGCCCAAGGACCCCGCCGCGCTCGCGGCTCTGGTCCGCCGCCGTCGCACCTGATCGAACCCATGGCCCCATGAGTGGGGCCCCACCTACGCCCGCAAGGGGGACGCCGTATGGCGAACACGTTTCTGAAGCCGGAGGTCATCGCCTCCACCGCCCTGGGTCTGCTGGAGCGGGACCTTGTCCTTGCCTCTCTGGTGTGGACGGACGGGGATTTCAACTTCACCGGCGCCAAGAACGACACCGTGACGATCCGGATTCCGGCCCGGCTCAAGGCTCGCGAGTATGCGTGGCGCAACGACCGCGCAGAGTCCATCGTCCTGGACGAGCTCCACGAGGACGCGATAGACGTCAAGCTCAACCGGGACTTCTACAGTGCCGTTGCCGTCACCGACGAGGAACTGACGCTGGACATCGCGGACTTCGGGGAGAAGATCCTCACGCCGCAGGTCCGTGCCATCGCGGAGGCCATTGACGACAACGTGGCCGCGCTGATCGAGTCCGCCCCGTACGCCGCGACGCTTCCCCTGGACGACAAGGACCCATACCGGTCCGTGGTCGCGGCCCGCAAGACGCTGAACCGCTCCTTCGTCCCGAAGGGCAACCGGACACTTCTCGTCGGCTCCGACGTGGAGGAGAAGATCCTCCTGTCCGAGCGGTTCAACCGCCTGGACTCCACCGGCGAGAGCGCGGCGGTCTCCGCCCTCCAGGAAGCCACCCTCGGCCGCATCGCCGGCTTCACCGTGGTGACCTCCGAAGTGATCGACCCGGAGGCCGCGTACGCCTTCGTCCCGTCGGCGTTCGCGGTCGCCACCCGCGCACCGGCCATCCCGGACGGCGCATCGTTCGGAGCGGGCCAGACGTACAACGGCCTGGCCATGCGGTGGATTCGTGACTACGACTCCACCCGGCTCCGTGACCGCTCGGTGGTCAACATCTTCGCCGGGTTCAACGTCATGCGGGACCCGGTCGGTGACGAGCTGCCGGACGGCACGCGGAACAAGGCGCTGGTCCGCGCCGTGAAGCTGGACCTCAACGCGTCCAGCACGCCGACGCCGCGCCGGACCCCCGCCGCCAAGTAGGCGGTGGCCCATGGCGGCGCCACTGGCGAGCATCGAACAACTCACCGCACGTCTCGGCTACCGGCTGGACGAGGCGGAACGCGTGATGGCGGAGGCGGCCCTGGCGGACGCCTCCGCCCTGGTCCGCGCATACGGGTTGCCGTGGCCCCGTGCCGACACGGCCCCGGCCGTCGTCGTCTCGGTCGTCCTGGCGGTCGCTGAGCGGCGGGTACGCAACCCGGAGGGGTACCGGGCCGAAAGTCAGGGCGGTTACCAGTACCAGCTACCGGCTTCCGCGCCTACGGGGGTGGGGCTGACCGATGCGGAGATTCGTCTACTGCGCGCGGAAGCAGGTGGGGGCGGGGTGTACTCCGTCCCCATCGAGCGGCTGGGGGGCACGCTGTGAGCCTCCTCGATGCCGGACGGGACGAGGTCACGGTGTATCCGGCGGTGCCCGGCGACGACGGGTACGGGGGCACCTTGCCGACCGATGGGAATCCGGTGCAGGTACGGGCGCTGGTGATGCCCGCCGGGACCGACGAGGACGCGGGAGACGGCTACTTGACCGGGGCCGTGTATCGGGTCTCCGCCCGTTCCCTCCCCGCTGGCCCATGGTCCCGCGTTGAGTGGGCGGGTTCCGTGTGGTCGGTCGTCGGTGAAGTTCAACGGTTCGGCGGGTCGCATCGGGTGGCGTTCGACGTGGCGACGATCCGCAAGCGGGCCTGACCACCTACACACGCGTGTAGGTGGTCGCTGCGGACAGGGGGCGAGTGTGGCGAGCGTAAATCCGCGTCTTGACCGACTGGTGGCACACATGCCGGAGGTCACGGCCGAAGTACGGGCCGAGATGGCGCGCAGGGCGGCCCGTGTCCGTGCCGTGGTCGCAGCTCACGTGGACTCGGGCGCGCTGTCCAGGTCACTGAGCGTGGAGACCAACAGCGTGGACTCCACGGTGAGCATCGCTGATCCGAACGTCCTGGCAATCAACTACGGGCACCGTACGAAGTCCGGCCGCGTGGTCGAGGGGATCCACGCCATCGAGGCGGGGATGACATGACGGTCCCCCCGGTTCTGCCGGACGTGGACGAGCTGGTGACCAGTGCGCTGCGGGATGGCATGCCCGGCGTCACGGTGCGCGTGCTCTGGCCGGGCGACTGGTCCACAGCGCTGCCCCTGGTGGTGGCGCGGAGGGTGGCAGGCTCAGCCGTCGATCCGGTCGGCCTGGACGCTGCCGTACTCGATGTGCAGTGCGCCGCGGTGACCCGGCGCGACGCCTCCGTCCTGGCCCGTACCGCGCGGACTGTCCTGCTGGCCGCTTGCCGCTCCCAGTACCAGGGCACGGACGGGTACCTCAGCCACGGCCAGGACGTGGCCGGTCCGTTCGAGCTGCGTACGGGCGAGCCCGCCCCGGGGCCGGATCTCTTCCGTTTCCAGGCCACATATCGCGTGACTGCGCGCCCTCTTTAACACCTTTCCGCTTTTCATTTCCTACCGCCTGCGGGCGGTATCTCTTGTGCCGTGTGGAGGCTCACCCTTGCCCATGAATGACGACGCCACCATTGTGGCGGGACGCGGGTACATTTACTTCGCTCCACCGAACACGCCGAAACCTTCGCAAATTCTCGACCCCCTGAACCCGGGGCCCGAGTGGGCGACCATCGGCCACACGTCGCGCGATGATCTCCCCGAATTTGGGCGTGACGGAGACGACCCCGAGGCCATCGGGTCTTGGCAAAACGCGAAGCTGCGGCAGACCACACCGGATATCACCTACAGCGTCACAATCAATGCCATCCAGGCGAGCGCTGACGTATATCGCCTCTATTTCGGTGCAGGCCCAGAGCTTGTGCAGCCGGATGGTTCGGTCCGAATTCCAGCTACTCCCGTTCCGCAGATTCAGGCACTTCTCGTGATCCTGGTGGATGGGACACGCTTCGTCCCGCTCTGGCATCCCCGGGTTTCGCTTCTCGGCTCGGATTCTATCGAGATGGCAACCGACGATTTCGTCGTCTTCCCGATCACCGGGACTTTCCTCAGCTCTTCCCTAATCGGTGGCGCCGTCGGCGAATGGGCGCAGGCGCTACCGGTCCAGCCGTCGAAACTGGGCATGCCGCGACCCCTGCCCCCCGAGATGGAATTCGGTTTCAAGGCCCAGCTATTCGAGGCTGGAGAAGGAGAAGGGGAATGACGGTGACTGTCCTTTCGTGCGCTGACCTCATGGAGGAGGCGCAGCGCGATTACGCTGCACTTCCGATTCAGACCCAGGCTGGGAACCATGTCCAGCTTCGAAATCTTCTAATGCTGTCACGAGAGGGACTGAAGACAGCCCGTGTCCTCCTGGAGAAGTTCGAGAAGAACACGGGAGCCCTGGAGGAACTGGAACCCCACCTCCGGGATCTGATCCTGGTTATCGCGGATGACCCCAAGGCCATGGCAGACGAAATGCAGGCATGGCCGCTGGGGATGTACGTCCGCGTGGTGACCCTGTGGCAGGAGGCGACCCAGGCCCCGGAAGCGCAGGACTCGGACAGCTAATCCACGAGGGACACGGCGGGGCCCTCAGGGCCGATCTGCAACGGGTCTACGGACTCGATTTGGCGGACCTGTGGCGCGGCACTCTGGCGCCCCGCCGTGCGTGGACGCTGGCCGAGCATCTTCCGGATGGGTCCGAATTGATGTCCTCACTTTCAGGCGGGACGGACCATCGAGGCTGGACAGTGCAAACGCATCTGCTGGCCCATCTTCTTAACGCGGTGCGTTTCGCAGACGCCAACAATATCCGCGTGAACGGTGGGCGGCTCAAGAGTGAGCCAAAACCGGTACTGACGCCGCAATTCAAAGAGAAGCGGCGGGCGTGGACTCTTTCTGGTCATCCGCTCGCACAGCCATTGCCAGACAAGTACATACGGGGGTGATCGCACATGGCCGGACCCGGCGGGCAGGAAGTCGGCCGACTCGCCATTCGCGTACTGCCGACCACGGACGGTTTCGCAGCCCGTACACAGACCTTCCTGGACCGGATCGAAGAAAGGGCCCGGGTCAAGGTCACGGTCCTGCCGGACATTTCACATTTCGCGCCGGAGCTGCGGACAGAGCTGGACCGCGCTAAGCGGATGATCAAGGGCGTCCGCGTTCCGGTCGAGCCAGACATGACGCGCTTTGCTGCTGATTTGCGCGACGGGCTGGCCATGCTCAAGGCAAAAGTCTTGGTGCGCCTCGCGATTGCGCCGGGCGAAATCGCGCGACTTCGCGCGGAGCTGGCCAGTATTCGCCCGCGCCCTGTGGTCACAGTGGATATCGAGGCTAACCGGTCGGGCATCGATGGACTGCGTACCTCCCTGTCCGGCCTGAGTGGTTCAGGGGACGGCCTGGGCTCCCTGATGGGCAGCCTAGGGCGACTCACCTCGATAGCCTCCGCGGTCCCTGCCGTGGCCAGCCTGGCGTCTTCCCTGGCGCAGATGGCACCAGCCGCCGCCATCGCGGCCCCCGCCCTCCTCGCTGTCGGCGGCGCCGGGGCCGCCCTGAAGATCGGCATGTCCGGCGTGGGCGGGGCCCTCCAGGGCGACGCGGACGCAATGGCGAAGCTGGCGCCGTCGGCACGGTCGTTCGTTCAGGAGGTGCAGGTCCTGGGGCCTGCCTGGTCCGGTCTTCAGACCTCCGTACAAGGCGCCCTGTTCAAGGGCCTGGGCGACACCTTGGCCCGGGTCGCATCCTCTGTGCTGCCCACCCTAAAGACTGGCCTCACGGGAGCGGCCGGGGCCCTAAATCAAATGGCGACCGGGGCCATGAAGAGCGCCAAATCCCTAGCCGACAGCGGCGCCCTGGGGCAAGCGCTCACCGGCGCAGCGGCCGGACTGAAAAACTTGTCCGGCATTCCGGCTGTCGTCATCCAGGGCCTAACCCAGCTCGGGGCGGCAGCCGCTCCCGCCTTCCAGCGCCTAACGGCCGCCGGAGGCAGTGCGCTGCAATCGCTCTCGGCGAAGATGACAGCCGCCTTCAGCTCCGGCGCCATGCAAAGCACGATCGAGACCGCGCTTTCGATGGTGAGGACGCTGTTCGGCACGCTGGCAAACGTTGGTACAACTCTGGGAAATATATTTGGGCCAGCTTCCGCCGCCGGTGCGGGGTTTCTGGGAGTGCTCTCCAAAATAGCCGCGACGGCAGCGCAAGTAACTGCAACGCCGCAAGCACAGGCGACATTCACGGCGCTTTTTCAGACGCTTTCGGCGCTGGGTAGTGTGATCTCCGGGACGCTCGGGACTGCTCTCCAGTCCGTCATGCCGCTATTGAATTCTCTGGTAACAAATCTTGCCGGACCGATTCAAACTCTGGCGGCCACGGTCGGGCCGATTCTTGCCCGGATGGCCGCGCAATTGGGAAGCGCACTGAAGCCCGTAGTTGCATCCCTTTCATCTGCACTCGGTTTCATTCTGCCCATTGTTGGCCAGCTGGCCGGGCAATTGGCCGGGGTTTTGGGCCCCGCCCTCATTCGAGCGGGGTCATTGATTAGCCAGCTTGCAAGTACCCTAATGGGCACCCTGAAGCCAATTCTCGCCCAGCTCCCCGCGATCATTGGTTCGATTCTCGCAATCGCCGGTCAGCTTCTGGGGATTATTTTCAAAATTGCCGGACAGCTTCTCTCTGCCCTTGCTCCCTCTTTGGCAACTATCGGTGGCGCCCTGGGACAGCTAATGAAGGCCCTTGGCCCACTTGTCCTTGCTCTAGGCACAGCGCTGATGGGTGCCCTAAAGGCGCTCATGCCCGTGATTACCCCGATTATCGCTATCGTCGGAAAGCTGGCAGGAATTCTAGCGGGGCTTTTGGCATCGCAGATCACCAATATCGTGGTGCCAGCTATTCATTTGGTTACGAGCCTTCTCAAGGGTGACTTTTCGGGGGCGATAGATGCCGCAAAGCGCTTGCTGTCCGGAATGCTGACGCACTTCGGGAACATCTTTAAGGCGATCGGCCAAATCGTCCTCGTGGGCATCGGCAAGATTCTCCCGCTCTTCGCGCGGCTGGCCCTACGGGCGCCTGCCTACATCGTGAAAATGGGGCCGAAGCTGGCTCAGTTCGCTGCAATGGCGCTTATACAAATGGCCGTATCCCTCCGGGCTCACGCCCCCCAAATCATGGAATTCTTCCGAAGCATTCCAGGTCGGGCACTCGGCGCCCTAGGCAACCTCGCTGGCTACCTGGTTAACGCCGGGCGGCAACTCCTCGGAGGTTTCATTCAGGGTATTGCCTCTCGGATCTCTGGGGTAAAAAGCACCCTCCAGGGCCTCACCAGTAGCTTGACATCTTGGAAGGGGCCGCCGTCCGTAGACCGGCGAATCCTGACACCCAATGGCCGCCTAGTCATGCAGGGGTTCATGTCCGGGATTGCCGACCAATTACCGTACCTGCGAAGGCAGCTGGGCGGAATTACTGACAACGTCCCTATGTGGGCTGGAGGGGCCGCAGTGATCGGCGCGGAAAGATTTCCCGCCCGGTCTGGGCTGGGAGGCGTGGGCCCGTCGGATGGGGGTGCGTCGGTACAGATCGAGCACTTTCACGCCGATGGCATCTCGCCCCAGGAGGTGGCCCGCGAATTGGAATGGCGGATGAAGGCACGGGGGTAATGTGGACGATCTCATAACTCAAGACGGACAAATGCAGTGGGGTGGTCTTCTTCTCGGCGAGACCACGCCCTACGTGGGTGTTCAGCTCACCGGCTGGGACGACCTGCCCGACCTGGAGTCCGGGACGGTCACCATGCCCACCCAGCACGGGGCATGGCCTGGCGCGCTGCTGGCAGGAACGCGCACCCTGACATGGGACTTCCGCATCCTGCCCCACCGGGCCGACCACTTCCCCCTCCTGCTGGACCGCTTGCGCCGGGCAACCGGCATCCAGCAGGAGGAACAGTCCCTCGTGATCCAGCTCGCCGGATTCCGGCGCGTGATGTGGGCACGGGTCACCAAGCGCGCGATATCCGCGGATCGCGTCTACACACGCGGCGAGCCGACCGGCTCCCTGGTGTGGGAGGCATCCGACCCCCGCCGCTACGAGGTCACCCAAAGCGTGGCCCGAACCAGGCTCCCCGATGCGGAGCCGGGGCTCGGCTGGCCGCTCGCCTGGCCCCTGGAGTGGGAACGCTCCGGGGCTGGGCGGCTGGAAGTCGTGAACGACGGAGAGGCCCCCACCCATCCCGTTGTGGAGGTCCGGGGACCCGTCAAGCGGCCCGCCCTGATCGATGCCGACACCGGCAGAGCCCTGGAGTACGCCACGGCTCTGGGGCCCGGCGACGTGCTCACCATTGATACGGCGGCCGGGACCGTGCTCTTCAACGGAACGGACTCCCACCTGTACGCCGCTACCGCGCGCAGTGCGCCGGAGCGGACTTTCGCCTTGGAGCCGGGGCGGACCCGGTTCCTTTTCACCGCCGAGCCCGGCTTTCACGACCGGCGGGCCTCGGTGTCGATCGTGTGGCGGTCGGCCTTCTGGTAACTGGAGGAATACGTGACAGTACGAAGCGGCTGGCTCCTGGCCCGCTCGGAGTGCGGGGCAGGACAGAGCCGGGAAGACACGCGGCTTGTACCTGTGGGCACCATGACCCCCACGGGTGAGATCACGACCCGGGGCGGCCTGGTTCCCGGCGGCGACGCGTTCGCCCTGGCCCGGGTCTCGGACATGCAATGCGCGATCGGACAGGGCCGCGCGATCATCCAGGGCCGGGCCTGGCAGGGGGCATACCCCGTCGTTGTGACCGCCCCGGAGGTGCTGGCCTTCGCCGACGGAGACCCGCTGTACCCACGCATCGACGCCGTGTTGATCCGCGTGGTGGACACCGAGTACGACCTTGCCCCGCACAGTGCGGCCCGACTGGAGATCGTCCAGGGCACGCCAGCCACCAGCCCAGTGGCCCCGGTGATCTCCGGCACGGCCGAACTCCTCTACCAGGTCACCGTTCCGGCCGGAGCCTCCCAGTGGACCGGCGGCCTGGACTGGGCCACGGCAGTGACCGACCGGCGGCGCTTCACCACCTCCGTGGGTGGTATCACCCCCGCCGGGTGGTCGGACTCCTGGAGCGGGGCCTACGTCGGCCAGTACCGCGACAACGCCGGAGCCCTGGAGCGGTGGGACGGCTCGGCCTGGACCACCTACCCGGCCCCGGAGTCGGCGGTGAGCTGGACGGCCGTAGCGCTGGCCGAGGGCTACAACAACGACGGCAACAAGGCGGGACCTCTGCGTTACCGGCGGATCAACCTCGGCGGGGTCCCGCACATGCAGTGGCGCGGCGGGGTGAGCTGGTCGCAGAAGGGCGAGCCGCCCAACGACGGGGTGCCGCTCGCCAAGGCTCTGGCGGACGGGTTCCGCCCCGAGCGTCACACCCCGGTTGCGGCAGCCGCCGGCGGTGTCCCGCTGAAGGTCGATTTCACCACGGGCGGCCTGGCCCGCCTGATCGTGTCCGAAGGCGTGACCACATGGGCGTCCTTCACCGGGATCACGTATCCGCTGGACAGGTAGAAGGAGGCGGGGTGCCGGAACATGTTCCGGGCTCGCTCCCGTTCCGGATGCTGTTCACGGACCTGGTGACGGATCACCCCGTGGATGTACTGCCGGTCAAGGGGCTGAAGTTCGACGACTACATAGGGAAGGCCGGATCGCTCGCGGGCACGGTATTGGTCCCGGACCGGACGATGGCGGCCCGCGTGCGCCAAGCCATCCGACCGGGCCGTACGGCCGTCTGGGTCCAGCGCGGGGCGGACGTGTGGTGGGGCGGCATCGTGTGGACGATGACGCCCCAGACCGACGAACGGGGCTTCGTGTCGGCAGACCTCCAGGCGGCGACCTTTGACAGCTACCTGGACCACCGCACGGTCTACGACACCTACACCGCCACGGACCTGGACCAGTTGGCCATTGCGCGCCAGCTCGTGGACTACGCCCAGGTTCAGGGCGGCGGAGACCTGGGGATCAGGTTGGATTCCTCGCAGACCTCCGGGGTGAAGCGAGACCGGAAGGTTCCCGCGGACGAGACCCGCCGTGTGCGGGAAGTCCTGGATGAGCTGGCCAAGCTGGACAACGGGTTTGAGTGGCGGATCAGGGTCTCCCAGTCGGCTACGGGCGAGCGGACGCGGGCGTTGCAGCTCGGGTATCCGGTGATCCGCACCGGGGACCGCCCGGTGATGCTGACCTACCCGGGCAACGTCCTGGCCTACTCCTGGCCCGAGGACGCCACGGAGGTGGCGAACGTGTGGCAATCGCGCGGGGCCACGACCAACAAGAACCAGACCGCCGACTCAACCCCGCTTCTGTCCGACCGGCTGGAGGCCGCGGAGGAGCTGGCGGCCGGGTGGCCCCGTCTGGACGGATCATCCGACTACAACACCGTACGAGACGCCAAGACGCTGAACGCTCATGCCCGCGCAGACCTGAACGGGGCTCGGCAGCCGGTCACCATCCCCACTTTGCGCGTGCGCCTGGACGACGAGATCTCCGCCGACGTGATCGGCCGGTCCGCGCGTCTGCGCGTCACGGACACCTGGTTTCACGAGGGTCTGGACGCCTCGTACCGGGTCGTGGGCTGGCAGATCACCGCAGGCGAGCGCGGCAGCGCGGAGAGCGCAGAACTGTATTTGGAGGCGGCATAGTGGCCAACGTCCCGCAGGACATCACCGACCGACTCAAGCGCGTGGAACGGCAGCTCAAGGAGCTGACCAGCGCGGCCAACAAGGCTCCGGCCCTGGACCAGATCCATTCCGGGGACGTGGTGATCGGCGAAGGCGGACAGCTCCGCGCCGAAACCCCCGACGGCCACCGCGTGTTCAGCGTCGGCCAGACCCCCCGGGACGACTGGGGCGCCACCTTGGCCCGCCAGGACGGCACACCGGCCCTCGCAGTCGGCATCGACCGCACCGCCGACGACGCCCAGATGATCCGTGTACTCGCCCGCGACGGCGCCGCCATCGTCATGGACGACCCGTGGGCCGGTGACTACCTCGGCCGCCCTGCCCTGCCGATCCCGTGGCAGCCGACCCCGGGATGGCAAACCGCGACCACGAGCGACGCAGGGGCGGTGAGTTGGTATGCGGCCACTCGCGTTCAGTGCCCGGTCCTCCACCTGATCACGGAGACATACGCCCCCACCAGGACCACGGCGACCATGGTTCTGGAGTGCTCCACCGGCGACGGCTACGAGACATGGGAGACCTGGACGGCCGCCGGTGGACGCGACGGGGCGTGGACCACGCACACCGTGACCCGCCCCATGCACGCGATCTCGCATTTCACCGATGCCGTGTGGCGCATCCGCCACCGTGTGAGCAAGGGGCGGGGGCGGATCAGCACGCACGTGATCGGCTCCTACCAGCGCAACACTCTGGCCAAGGACGAAGTCCCGAAGCCCGCCAGGCAGGAGGCGCACCCCAGCGAGTGACCACAGGCCGGAGCCTGACGCCTTCATGACCGAGATACGGAGCAAAGCATGATCGAAGCAGCGCGGGAGTGGCTGAAGGCCAACCCGGTGCGCGTCCACGCGGCCATCGCGGCACTCGTCGGATGGCTCGCCCACCAGTTCCCCGAGATCGAGACCGCCATAGGCAGCGACACCCTGACGGGCGTTCTTGTCGGCCTGGTCGCGCTCGCCCTGGGAGAGTCGGCCTCTCGGCAGGTAGCCAAGACCAAGGCGGCGGCCAGGACGTATGACGGCGGCGAATTCACACAATGACCAAGGGCCTGGACCGAACGGAGCCAACTCCGTTCGGTCCAGGCCCTTTTCCGCGTCTTGGGCAAGCAGAACATCCGTACGGGTCATGTGGTGTACGGTCGGCAGCGGACAGCTACGACGGAAGGCCCACCGATGACCGACAGCAACGCGGCGCTCCTCGCCGCTCTGGAGACCGCGTGGGAGGTTGTGCAGAGCCGGCACCCGGACCTACCAGCGGTTACGTTCACCACCGGCAGCGCGGTCAAGCGTGACGCGCTCAAGTGGAGTGTCCGCGACAGCGTGTCTGCCCAGGAGTCCACGTCCGTGATCTCCACCGACCGGCCCGAACTGCGTCTTGCCGACGCGACCTTGCACGCCGGCCCGAAAGCCTTGATCACAGCCCTTCTCCACCAGGGAACCCATGCGGCGTGCGCTCAGCGCGGCATCCGCGACACCACCAACCGGGGGAAGTGGCACAACCGGAAGTTCCGCGACGCGGCGGCGGAGTTCGGCCTCGCCTGGCCCCAGGGGCAGGAGCGGGACATGGTGCGCGGGTTCGCGGCAGTCGAGATGACCCCGGAGGCCGAGGCCGCGTTCCAGCCCCTAACGGAAGCGCTGAGCGACACCCTTAAGGCGTGGAAGCGGACCGCGAAGAAGGCCGCTGGCGCAGCCCCGCTGGCCCAACCGCGTACGGACTCCAGGCTGTGCCTGGCCTGCGCCTGCGGTCGAAAGCTGTACATGTCCAAGACCGTGTACGCCCAGGGTGGCGTCACGTGTGAAGTGTGCGGGGAACCCTTCACGGAGAACTGAAAAACAATCACCCGTACGGGGTTGAGTATGTGTTACGGTTTTCTTGTCGCTCCACCGGAGAAGGCAAGACTCCGGTGGGCGCGGCAGCGCAGACACTGAGTTGACCAAGGGAAGGGGGGCCGACATGTCGGCCAAGGAGACCAGCGAGGGCAAGCCCGCAAAGAAGGCGCAGGCCCCGAAGGCCGCGACGGAGAAGGGCGCCGGCGCCAAGCAGACCGCCGCCATCCGGACATGGGCGAAGGCCAACGGTATGCCGGTAGGCCCCGGCCGCATCCCCGCGAAGATCCGGCAGGCGTACGAGGCGGCGCACCGGCAGGCAACGGACACTGCCGACAAGCCCGAGCAGGAGGCCCCGGCGGCGCCGTCGGCAGACGAGCTCAAGAAGCGCATGCAGGAGAAGACCGCCCAGAAAACGGCCGAGGCCGCCGGCCCCGCCCACCGCGTGTTGGTGGGCAAGATCGTGGACGGCGTGGACCAGGAGGCCGTCCGTAAGGGCCTGGAGAACCCCGACGCCGCGGCGATCTACAACGAGACCAAGCCTCTCGTGACCGAGTACACGCAGGTGGACGGTCGCGCAACGGAACTCCTGCGGCAGATCTCCCACAAGCTCATGGACCTGCGTGGGCTGTTCAAGGATGCCCAGGGTCGGGTGGACTGGAACGGCGAATCCCCGCAGTACGTCGCGCTGGCGGCGTCCCTCCTCCGGGAGGCCGGTGTCCCGAGCGACAGTGCGGCCGGTACCCGCCGCGCGATCGGACACCACATCGAGGATCGCAAGCGGGAGCGCGTCCCGCAGGCGGAATGGGCGGACTACGGCGTCCAGGCGCTGACTCGCGGGCAACGCGCGGGCCTGGAGAAGAAGCAGGCCAAGGCCCTGGTGGAGGCCGACAAGGCCGTGAAGGACATCACGAAGAAGGGTGGCGCGGACAATTCCAGCATGCTCGTGCTTGCCCGCAAGATCGATGCGGGGATCTCGGCGTACAACGTCGACCAGCTGGCAGCGCTGAACCCGAAGCAGCGGAACATGTTCCGGGAGTCCCTGGAGGAGACGCGCCAGAAGACGGAAGCCCTGTTGGCCAAGCTCCAGGAGCTGGAGGCCGAGGCGAACCCCAAGGCCACCCCCGATGCCGAGGCGGCGCCCGACGCGGCGTCAGCGGCGGGTGCGGCCGGTGACACCAAGGACAGCGAGAGCTGACCTTCTGCGACGAGCCCCCGTTCCGGAAGGAGCGGGGGCTTCGCGCTGTTCGCGCCCAGATCGGCGTAACGCCTCCCAGACAACACCCCAGACAGCCGCAGAGGTCCGAGAGGGCCGTGTAGCAAGGGGAGTTGGGCATGGGAGCCCTGACCACCATCACGCGCGGCGGAAGCCGCTTCTACATCGACGCCGACACGGGGACCAAGGCACCGGGCGTGACTTCCATCCTGTCCATGCAGCCCAAGACGTTCCTCCAGTTCTGGGCGGCCAAGACAGTGGCGGAGAGCGCCGTTTCCAACCTGCCCGCCCTCGTCGGCCTGGTCCTCAACGACCGGTCCGGAGCGGTCGACTACCTCAAGGGGGTACCGCGCCGGATCACCAAGGAAGCCGCCGACACCGGATCGGCGGCACATGAGCTGTTCGAACGCCTGGCGCGTGGCGAGGCGGTGACACGTGTCCACCCGGACCTTGAGCCGTACGCGCGGCACTTCCGGGAGTTCCTGGAGGTCGTGAAGCCGGAGTTCCTGTTCATTGAGGACGCCGTGTGGAGCGACGAGCACAACTACGCCGGATCGTTCGATGCCATCTGCCGTATCGGCGACGAGACGGTGATTCTGGACTTCAAGACCACCCGGAGCGGCGTTCACGAGGACGTGGCGCTCCAGCTCGCCGCGTACGCCAACGCGGACCGGATCGTCCGCGCCGACACCGGGGAGTCCGTGCCCGTGCCCGCCATCGACGCGGCGGCCGTTCTCCACGTACGCCCGGAGGGCTGGAAGCTGGTCCCCGTCCGGCACGCGCCGGAACTCTTCTCCGTCTTCCTGCACCTGCGCGCGGTGTTCGACTGGGACCGGGACCTCAAGCGGGGCGTGGTCGGTCGTCCCGTCGCCTCCGGCGGCGAGGCCGAGACCGGCACCCAGCGCCGCAAGTAGCCAGCGCACGGGGGCTGTAACCGCCCCCAGACAACGACACCGAGCCAGGACCCCGGACGGGTTGACCAAGCCCCCGGGGTCTTGCGCTGCCCCTTCCCAGCCTTTGCCAAGAAGTGAGGTACGCGTGTCACTGCGCATCTTTGAGACCGACCCCGGAGCACTTCCCAAGACCTTCGCCGCCGACTTCGTAGGCCGCTTCCGCGCCGGCCAGCTTCTCAACAACCGCCCCGTGGCGTTGTCGGCATGGCGCGTGACCACAGGAGACCCGGACGTGGCCGACGAGGTGGCCCGGCTGTACGGCGGTGCCCCGCAGGAGTGGGAGACCACCAAGGAGGACAACCGGGAGGTCCTGACCGGCGCGGACAGCGTGCGCATCATCGTGGACGGCGCCGACGCCATTTCGGCCCGTATGGCCCTGTACGGCATGCAGGGCCCCATCCACGTCTGTGACGGCGTGGAGTTCCTGGACCCTGAGGAGGACCGGGGCAAGCCGTGCGGCTGCCCGACCGACTTCAAGGACCGGCGCGCGGCGGCCAAGTCCGGCCGTGGCCCCAAGCCGGACATTCGGATCTCCTTCCGGCTGGCGGACGCCCCGGAGCTGGGTGTGTTCCGCCTCGTGACCAGCAGCTGGGAGTTCACCAAGACGCTTCCGGCGACGCTCACGGCTCTGGACAAGGTGGACGGCCCCGCCGCGTGTGACCTCGCGCTGGAGCTGGTGGAGTTCACCACGGCCGCCGGCGTGGACGTGGCGTACCGCAAGCCTGTCCTCAAGGTCCGCGGCCCCGCCCCCAAGGAAGTGGCCGCGGCTGTCCCGTCGCTCGCTGCCGTTGCCGAAGAGGTGCCGTACTGATGGGCGACGTCGGCGCCCCGCCGACGGGGGGCACGGAACGGATCTTGGAGCTGTGCGCGGGGTTCGGCGGGCTGGGAATGGCCGCCACCGCGCTGACCGGCGCGCGTATCGGCTGGGTCGCGGAGGTCGACAAGGCCGCGTCCACCGTGCTCGCCGCCCGTTACCCCGACGTCCCGAACATCGGCGACATCGCCACGTACGACTGGTCCCAACTGGCGGGCCTGGTCGACATCCTCACGGCCGGGTTCCCGTGCCAGGACATCAGCAACGCTGGAAAGCGAGTGGGCATTGACGGAAAGCGCTCCGGTATCTGGCGGAACGTCGCGGAAGCCATTCGCGTACTTCGACCCCGGCTCGTCCTCCTGGAAAACGTCTCCGCCCTCCGCATCCGCGGACACGGCGTCGTCGTCGCCGACCTGGCCGCGATCGGGTATGACGCAAGGTGGGTGTGCGTACGCGCTTCCGCCGTGGGCGCCGCCCATCACCGGGACCGGTGGTTTTGCGTTGCCCACCCCTCCGGCGATGTTCCGTACGCCCACGGTCACGTTCATGAGCACGCACGCCACAGCGAACTCCGGCCGGGACCGGATGCTGGGCAATCAGGTGGTCCACTCCCTGCCGCCGCATGACTGCGGCGACCCGAACTGCAGAACGCCGTACCTGCCGACACCTCGCGCGTCGGACGGTCCGCACGGTGGGCCCAACCAGCGGGGCAGCGGCGGGGACTACGCGCTCCCCGGGGCGGTGGTGCACCTCCTTCCGACGCCGACCGCACGCATGGGAGCCGGACCCTCACCGCTGGAGAGGCGGCCTCCGGGGCGGGACGACCTCCAGACCCGCGTGAAACGCGAACTCACCCCATCTGGGCCCCTGCTCAAGACCCCGACCTCCAACCTGGGCGGAAGCGGGTCCGCGCAACACCCGGACAAACGCAAGGCCGGCGGCCACGGTCCCACCCTTGACGACGAAGCGGTGTTCCTCCTCCCCTACCCGGACGGGGGAGCGGGCGAGGACGCCCGCCAGTCGCCCGCGCAATGGTGGGGGGAGTACCTGCCCGCCATCCGACGGTGGGAGGCACTGACCGGGCAGGCGGCTCCGCCGCCGACCGAGGTAGGGCCTCGCGGCGGCCGTCGGCTGGCGGCCCCGTTCGCGGAATGGCTCATGGGGCTGCCCCGCGGGTTCGTGACCGGCGTTGAAGGGCTGAGCCGGTCCCAACAGCTCAAGATGATCGGTAACGGCGTTGTCTGGCAGCAGGCGTACCACGCGTATGCCTGGCTGCTGACCGCGCCAGCAGAAACAGGAGAGCGGACGTGAGTAAGCGCGGCGCCATCCACGACTTCACCGGAGCCCCGATCATCAGCGGGGACACCGTGGTCTACGCGACCCGGCAGGCCAACCGGGTGCGGATGACGGAGGCCGTAGTCATCAAGACCACCTCCGCGATCCTCGGCGGGCGTGTCGTCCCGATGCTCAAGGTCAAACCCACGGGCCAGGAATCGGGGTTCGTGCGTCGCCGAAGCCTGCGACTGGAGACCATCGCGGCGGAACACGTCGCCGTCACCATCCCGGGCGACGACGCGTACTGACCCGGCGCACCCCCGTCCGTGGCCCCCGCCGTGCACACCACGGCGGGGGTCCTCACGTCCGGAACATGTTCCGGACACAACCGAGGAGTTGAGACATGAGCACACTGGACATCAGCCGCACCACGGCCCCGCCGTTGGGCGACATCCGTGCCCTGAACGGCGGGGAGGTCCGCCTCTACCCGACCGCCCGGGAGCGGGAGGACTGGCCCCGCTACCTCGATGCCCTGGCCTCCGCTCTCGCCCACGGGGTGAGCGTCAAGTGGGTGAGGCTCTGATGGCCCGCAGCATCGGCATGGACACGAACCGCCTGTACCGCGCGGTGATCGTGAAGACGTACCCGGAAGCCCCCGGGGAACGACCCGAGACCACCACGGTTCACGCAGAGGGCCCCTACGTGACAGCTGGCCTCGCTCGCGCCCGCCTGACGTGGTGGAAGGGCTATGCCGATCGCTCCTGCTTCGGACCGGCGAAGGTGACCGGCCACGTGGAGAAGGCAGAACTGACGTGGGAGCGGGTGGAGTGAGTAACGCAAACAAGGCCCGCGGCACGGCGTGGGAGTCGGCTGTCTGCCGATACCTCAACGGGGTGTTGGGCATCCCCATGGCGGAGAGCGGGCTCCCGAAATTCGGCGCCCGTCACCTGCTGCCCGTGACCCGCAAGGTGCAGACCGGCGCGAAGGACACGGGCGACATCGAGGCACACCCCTTCATCCTGGAGGCCAAGGACGAGAAGGCCCACCGGTTTTCGGCGTACGTGGAGCAGGCCAACCGCGAGGCGGTCAACGCCGGTGCCCCCTACGGTGCGGCTGTGGTGAAGCGGCGCGGGAAGAACGTCCGCCACGGGTACGTGGTGATGGATCTGGAGACCTTCGGCCGGATGCTCCGCGACGGGCGTGACCGGTGATCACCTGCGGCGCCAGAAGCCCATCAGGTCCGCCAGTGCCCTGATGATCTCCGGCCGGTGCTCCGCCTCGGTCCTCCGCAGAGCGATGACCAAGGCCAGAAGCACCATGAGCGCCAGAAGCCCCACGAAGTAGATCAACACCATGGGTGCCGACACGGCAAGTTCCTGCATAACGGCCCACATGCGCCCCTCCAAGGCGGGTTGGCCGTCGCCTTCGAGAGAGGGTGCGCCGAAACGCGAACCTCAACGAAGACAGACGGATGCCTGTCAAGACACAGCGCCCGCCGACTGTGCACCGCCATGATTGGCGGCTATTCGCTGAGGTCGTAAGACCCATTAATTTATTGGGTTTCGAGTGTGGGTGCGGGCCACGTCAGGGGCCTTAGCCCCCTTCGTGTTTCGCCAGGTGCCACCCCGGCATGAATGCGGAAGGCTCCACCCTGGGAATAGCCGCCATGGAATGCGGGGGCCCAGGAACGAACCGCCTCTTCACCAGGCTACAGGGCACCCCCTCGCTTCCCAACTCTCCCGCTCAGAACTCTCATTGCCCCAGCCGACAGGCGGGCGTGCAACGGCCCCCAGACAACGGGACCGATGCACGCCCGCTTTTGCGTTGGAAGGGACACCTTGAAGAACTTCGCCCGCTTCCTGGAGCGCTTCGGGGAGGTCGTGGAGGAGCGCGGGGAGTACGGCGTCCGCTGCCCTGCCCACGATGACAGCCGGCCGTCCCTGTGGTTCCGCCTCAAGGAGGACGGAAGCCTCCTGGTCAACTGCTGGGTGTGCAACGACCGCGCCAAGGTCCTGGCCGCGCTCGGCTGGACAACCGCCGACCTGTACGACTGGGAGCCGGGGGAGGGCGTGCGCGTTTCCTCCAAGCCTGTTCCCGAAGCGCTGTCGCCGGGTCACATCGCGGGCTTGGCCGCCTACGTGGACGCCACGAATATGGCCTTCCTCGGCGAGGGCAGCCACGCCCGGCGGGCACGTGACTACGTGCGCGACCGCTTCGGCTTGGACGCCGAGACGGCCGCGGATCTCGGCCTTGGGCTGGACGCCCCGGGCGTAGAGACCACGTTCCCGTACCGCTCGGTGGCCTTCCAGCGCTATCCCCGCGTCACGGTCCCGCTGCTGGACTGGCACGGCGTTCCCAAGGGCCTCCAGGGCCGCGACCTCACCGGGGACTGTCCGGCGCGCTGGGTGAGTGTGTCGAACCCAGAGGGCGCGGAGTGGTCCAAGTACGGGGTCCTGCGCTCCCGCAGCGCGGAGGGACCGGTGTTCGTCACGGAAGGGCCCGGCGACGGGCTGACAGCCGTAGGAGCCGGGTTCGACGCGGTGCCCATCCGGGGCGCGTCGCTGGCGCGGAATCCCGCCCTGGTGGCGGAGTTGGCCGAGGGGTTCGGGGATCGGGGGGTGATCCTTGCCGGTGACCGCGACGCCGGCGGGGAAGGCTTCAACAACGCGTTGGCGGACGCTCTGGTCCGCGCGGGCATCGTCGTGCGCATCCTGGTGATGCCGCACGAGGGCGACGACCTGACCGACTGGCGCGCACGGGACACGGCCGCGTTCCCGGTGCTCCTGCGGTCCTTCGCGAAGCGGGCCCGGCTCCACGTCGTCAACGTCGCCCAACCGGACCCGGAACCTGTTCCGGCCCGAGCACAGCGTGAGGACGCCGGGCCGCTGCCGCTCTCGGACCTTGGGAACGCCGAGCGGCTGTTCGCCCAACTGGGCGGCCACGTCCGCATGGTGCCCGGGATCGGTGTCACCAAGTGGACCGGACGACACTGGAAGACCGTTCCGAAAGAGGCCCTGTACGCCGACGTACGGGCGGTCATCCACTCCATGGCCGACGAGGCGGGCCAGGACGCCCAGCGCCTGGCCAAGTGGACGTCCGAGTCCCAGAACGCGGGCCGGGTCCGGGCCATGGTGGAGATGCTGGCGTCCATCCCCGGCGTGTACGCCGACGTGGACGAGTTCGACGCGTTCGCCCACCTGCTGGCCTTCCGCAACGGAGTGGTGGATCTGCGCACGGGCGCGCTGCGCGGGTCCCGGCCCGTGGACATGAACACGTACTTCGTGAACATCGACTACGACCCGGAGGCGACGGCCCCGCGCTGGGAGCGGTTCCTCCGCGAGTGCCATCCGCACAGCCCGGACATGCCCGCGTTCCTCCAGGCGCTCACCGGCTACGGGATCACCGGCCACGGGGCGGAGCGGGTGTTCATCCTGCACACCGGTGAGACGACGAACGGCAAGACCACGTTCTCCGACACCCTGGAGAACGTGTTCCGCGAGACCGTCAAGCGTGCGGACCCCTCCCTGTTCGAGCGGCGGAGGGAGTCCGGCGGCCCGCGGGCGGACATCGTGGGCCTGCGGGGCCGGCGCCTGGTCCTGTCCTCGGAGTGGCCCGCGAATATGAAGATGGACCAGGCCCTGATGAAGGCGCTTACCGGGGACCAGACGATCACCGCCCGGGGCGTGTACGCGCGGAATGAGATCACGTTCCGGCCGGTCGGCCTGGTCATGGTGGACACCAACTACGCGCCGGACGTGGACGCCACGGACGCCGCCCTGTGGCAGCGCGTCCGGGTCGTGCCCTGGAACGAGGATTTCCGAGGGCGGGAGGACCGCCACCTGAAAGCCACGCTCCGCCGTGAGGCCGCCGGTATCGCGGCATGGGCGGTGCGCGGGGCCGTGACCTGGTTCCGGGAGTACGAGGCCGGTAGGGGGCTGGAGTACCCCCAGGCCGTGGACACGCGCACGGCCCGCTATCGGGACACCTCGCATCCGCTGTCCGGGTTCATCGCCCAGGACGGGGATGAATTCGAGGTCTGGGACGGTGCGTTCACTCCGCGTACGGAGGTGTGGGAGCGCTACCGGACGTGGGCGGAGGAGTCCGGCATCCGGCACACGATGACGCGGAACCGGTTCTATGACGCTGTGCGGACCTTCCCCGGCGTCGGCGAAGGCAAGGGCAGCGGGGCCCACCACGGTGTTCGGGGCTTTCGGAACCTGCGCGACTGCCGCACGGTGAAACCAGCCCCAGACAACGCAGGTGCCGACATCTTCGGCCAGCCGAAGTAACCACGCGACACCACAGAGGGGGTCGGCCGAGCGCCGGCCCCCTCTTCGCATGCCCGGGACCGGCGGCTGGCCCCCGAGCAGGGGAGTGCACTTGCAGACCTACCGCCACCGCATAGCCGGAACCGAGACGACCATTCACGCCATGGAGACGCCGGAGGACGTGGAGACCGCCCTCCAGTGGCTCCGGCAGCACAACCCCCGCTCCCTGGCCGTCGACACCGAGACCAGCGGCCTGGACACCTACCGGCCGGGCCACCGGCTGCGCACCCTCCAGTACGGCACCGCCGACACGGCATGGGTCGTGCCAGTCGAACGGGGCGCGGACTTCCACGCCTTCGCCTCACGTGTCGTACGGGGAGCCGCGGAGCTGGTCCTCCACAACGCCTCCTTTGACCTCTTGGTCATGGACCGTCACGGCGTCGCAGGACTCGATGAGTTGGCGGGCAAGGTCCGGGACACCAAGATCTTGGCCCACCTGTGTGACTCCCGGCAGGAACACGAGGGCGGCACGGGGCATGGCCTCAAGCCCCTGTCGGCACGCTACGTCGACCCCACCGCCCCGGACACCCAAGCGGGACTGAACGCCGCCTTCCACGCCTACGGGCTGACCAAGGCCACCGGCTGGGCCCGGGTGCCGTACGAGGACGAGATCTACCAGCGCTACGCGGGCCTGGACGTGATCCTCACTGCGCGGTTGCGGCCGGCACTGGAGGAAACGTTCCAGCGGCTGGGCCTCCCCGAGCAGTTGGCGGTGTTCGAACACCGCCTGATGGCCATCTGCGCGAAGTTTCAGCGGGCCGGGATGCTCCTGGACGTGGAGTACACCCGCGGCCTCGTGGACCGGCTCCAAGCCGACGCCGAGCACCACACCCGCCGCGCGGCCCGCTACGGCGTGCAGAGCATCAACTCCTCGGCCCAGGTCGCCGCCGCCTTGACCGGCATGGGCGAGAAGCTGACGGAGACCACTGCCTCCGGCGCACTGAAGGTAGACAAGGCCGTCCTCCTCGACCTGGCCGACCTGGACGACCAGTGGAATCCACGCGGCACCCGCATCCCCAACATCTTGGCCAACGCGGTACTTCACGCCCGGCGTGCCGCGCGCTGGCGCACCTCCTATGCGCTCGCGATGCTCGACAGCCGCGACGCCGACGACCGCGTACACCCCTCCATCAACGCCTTGGGGGCCCGAACGGGGAGGGCCAGCGTCTCCAGCCCACCGTTGCAGCAGCTCCCTTCCCGAGACTGGACGATCCGCCGCGCGATCATCGCGGAACCCGGACATGTGTACTTCTCCGTAGATCAGTCCAGCGTGGAACTCGTGGTGCTGGCCGCTCTGTCCCAGGAGCCCCGCATGTGCGCCGCGATCAAGGAGGGTCGTAACCTCCATGACTTCACCGCAATGTTGATGTTTGGTGATCACTTCACGAAGGCGCAGCGCGACTTGGCGAAGGTGGCCGGCCTCGGGACGAGCTACCAGGGAGGGCCGACAGCCCTCGCGCGGCAGACCGGTCTACACGTGTCCACCATGCGCGACACCCTGAACCGCTACGCACGGGCCTATCCGGGCATCAAGCGGTGGGCCCACGCCATGCAACGCCATGCACGCTCCAACGGATGTGAGGTCCGCACCCCATCAGGGCGGCGACTCGTACTTGACAGGGACAAAACGTTCAGGGTCGTGGCGTACCTGTGCCAGTCCACTGCACGGGATGCAATGGGTCAAGCCCTCGTAGATCTGGACGAAAAGGGTCTGACCGGCCATCTCAATCTCTGGGTGCACGACGAAGTTCTAGGCACCGCGCCTGCGGCGGAAGCTGCCGACATCGCTCGTGAAGTCGCAGAAACAGTGCGTATGTCACTGTTCGGTATCCCGATCGATGCCAGTGCGGACGTATACGGACCGACCTGGGCAGGCGGTTACGGACTCCCCGACGAATGGCAAGTCTCGGCAAAAGAAACCGCCACGTTCAGTACCGGCGCCTAAACGTACGGTCGTGTGAAGGTCAACAGGGCGGCGCTCTGAACGCCCTTGATCCCCATACGGGTTGCTGTTTGGGTGAGGGGACGCCTGTGGGGGCAGGCGGTACGAACAGGGGGTTTTACGCATGAGTGACCCTGTGCTCTTCCGCGAGCGTGGCAGTCGATCACGCCTGTGGGCCATCGCGCAGCATCACCGGAATACCACTCGAACGGCCAAGGTCTCCAACTTCGCTCGCAAGCAAGCGAAGAAGGTGTTCGCCTATCTGGCGACACTGAGCAGGGGCCCTGTCGCCACGACGGCCGCAGACGCCGCGACCGTCCGCAACACATCACTGCGCGATCATGCGGCCCCTGAGGGCCTGATTCGCGATGCCCAGTGCGCAATGGCAAATCTCTCTGCCAGCATGGCGCACCATGTCCGCCCCTGAGGGGCGGACGGAATCCATAGCGTGTAGACGCTGATTCGGCCGGTCGCTTGACCGGTCCCACGCCCCCGTCCGGCATGCCCGCCGGCCGGGGGTTTTCCGTCTCTTGCCCGCCTCGGCCGCCTCTCTGCGGCGCGGGCTTTTCTCATCTCTGACGCCAGCATGGCCCGCCGCCTCGGGCCCCGCGTCGATCCCGCATTCCGTTTGCGCCCGGAACATGTTCCGGACCCCGCCAAGAGACGGGATCTCTGCGACTTCTGATTCGAACATTTAAGCGAATCTCCAGGGCTCGGGCCGGGCTGTAACCGCCCCCAGACAACCGCGGCATCGGCCGCGCGGGGCGGCCCATTCGCCCAGGAGATTCCGTGCTCTCACCAGCACTCGTTTGCGATGCCCAAAATCAGGACCCGCAGGCCGTCGCCGCCGTTCTGGAAGCCGCGGAGCCATACATAAAGGATGCCGCCAAGCGCCATGTGCGCACAGCGGCCGCGGCGTCCGCCGGCTCCTCCGATCTGTTCGACGAGCTGTGCCAGGAGGGCCGGCTAGCGACCCTGGAGGCGCTGCGTACCTATCGCGACGACAAGGGCGCGCAGTTCACCACGCACGCGTACCGGCGCATCCACATGCGCGTATACGAGGCGGCGAACGGCGGGACCGACCTGGGGGCCACGGCCGACCAGCGTTCAACCTTCCTCAGCTGCATGGCCGTTGTCGGCGGCGACTGGGAAGCCGCCGAATACCTGTGCACGGTCCTGCCCGGCTCCGGACACCGCATGTCCCCGGAGACCGCCGGACACGTCCGCCGCGTCATGCAGGGAATCAGCTCCCTGGACGCACCGACGCCGACCCGCACCGCAGGGGAATCGGTCGCCCTCCTGGAGACCCTGACCGACCCACGCGGACTCGGCCTGCCCGATGACCTCGTAGAAGCGAGGGACCTGAACCAGAACCAGCGAGCGCAGCGCATCGCTCTGGCCCACGCGCTCCTCGCGAACCTGGACGACCGCAAGGCCCAGGTCCTGCGCCTGACGTACGGCATAGCCCCCGAACCCCACCTCGCGAACGCGGACGGCTCGCCGGACAACGCCGCGATAGCGCAGGTCATGGGAATCGACCGGCCCAACTCAGTGGCCGTGATGCGCACCCGGACCCTCGCGAAACTTCGGCAGGTCGTGGAGAAGATCGCGGAGGAACTGGAGCGCGAGGCCGCGGAGTGACCCCAGCTGAGCGCCGCCACCGCGCCCGCCGGCGCAGGTCAGCACATCTTGCGTGGAGCCCGGCCCGAAAATCGGCGGTCTCCCGGCGCCGACGACGGCCCGAGCCGTACGACCGCGCGGAGGTCCTGGCCCGCTGGGGCGGCTGCTGCTACTGCGACGGGCCGGCGCAGGAGCTGGACCACGTGGTCCCCCTGGCGCACGGCGGGCCGGACAACGCGGCCAACGTCGTTGCCTCATGCCGCGACTGCAACGCCCGCAAGTACACCAAGACGCTTGCCGACTGGGCGGCGGAGACGGAGTGACCCATGAAGCCGAACCTCACCCCGGAGGACGCCGCCCTCATGGGCCTGCCCATCCTCAGCCGTGACCGCGGGGACCCGCACCACTGGGAGGCACCGGAGTTCCAGCGCATTTCCCTGGGGCTGCTCTTCCAGCCCTCCGACGACGAGGCGGAAGGGGCCGGAGAGGCCGAAGAGGGACCGACCAGCCACGATAACTGACCTGCACAGGTCAAACACCGTACGGGTCATGCACGTTGTTCGTACCCGGAGTGCATCCAAAGCTCAAACAGGAGGTCCGCACGCGCGCGCCTCCACCTCGGCCCGCGCGGCGGGGTGCGCATCGAGAGCACGTGACCCAAGGCGCTTCGGTGAAGGCAAGACACCGAAGCGCCTTCACCCAGAGGACCCCGCCCTCAAGGGCGGGGTCCTTCCGCATTTCTGCCCGGAACATGTTCCGGACATTCCGACGACCCCGTACGGGTTGGGTAATGTCGTGGGTGTCGGGAGCGAACGAGACCCGACACCACAGGGGAGGAGAGGTAGCGATGACACAGGACAACAGCCTTCGCGAAATGCGCGTCTGCCTGGACGTGGGCGACGCCCCGACCTATCTGGCGAAGGTCAACCTCGCCGTGCGGTGGAACGGATGGCTCAACCCCAGGTTCCCGTTGAGTGAAGTCCGCCGCATGGCGGAGTACACGCAGGCGGACTTGGCTCGGGGGGACGAGGTGGACACGGTCCACGTCATCGACCGGGCCCAGATCGCGGGCGGTACGTACCACGAGGGCGCTCAGCCCGTGGTCCTTCACGTCCGGTGGATGTTCCTTGGCGAGGCGGGGCCGAAGGCGGCGGTCGAAGTGATCGAGCCCGACGAAGCGGGCCTCTACTGGATCGGCGGCAACGAGTGGGCGTGGACCGAAGACTGACGAACGCGGGCGTGTAGCCGCTCTTGGCGGGACCGGCGAAGGCAAGGCGCCGGTCCCGCCAAGGACCCCCACCCCCTGACAACCCCGTTCGGGTTGAGTAATGTTCTCGGTGTCGGGAGCGAACAGGGCCCCGGCGCCACATTGAAAACAGAAGAGAGGGAATCCATGCGGGAGATCATTTCGGATCTTGACGCACGCAGGATCGCGAGCGAGTGGCACGGGGGGCAGGCAACAGCTCTGTACTCCCTGACCTCGTGCGGCGCGATCCTCCCCGGACTGGGCGGCGAGATCGACAGGGAGCTGCGGTTCCTGCTCGATGGCGGCGCGATGACGCAGGACGAGCGTGACGGCGTCGCCGAGCTGAACAGGCTCAAGCGGTACGCCCAGTGCCACGGAGAGCGCGGCGCTCGTGACGAGTGGACCGAACTGGATTGGTAGCGCACCAACAGGGGCCCGCCGAAGGCAAGTCGGCGGGCCCCACCCCCTCTCATCGTTTCGGAACGCATTCCGAAGAAGGAAAGGAATACCCGATGGCGGCGAATACCCGCTTTCACACTGGCGGATTGAAGTCCGACGGCCGTGGCCTCTTCACCGCGGAGTGCCATCCGACGTTGGATGCCGCGCTGGATTGGCTCATCCAGGACGCTGGACTCGCGGTGGTCTACTACGCCGAGGAACACCGCTTGGAGTGTGGAGTCTCCGCCTCGAACGGTGAAGCGTGCGATTGCGTCCCTTACAAGGCCCATCTCCAGGCGCTGGAGTTGGCGGAACGCTGCCTTCAGGGCGACGCCATACCCTCGTTCATGGTCGGTGGCGAAGAATACTGGGCCCGCCCTGTTGAGGGCTGCGAATGCGACTGTGACGGCCTGTGCGAATGCAGGCACTGGGACGAGCTGAATGCGGCCGCGTCGCAGACGGAATCTCCCTGAAAACCCCGGTCCCGTCGGCGCAGTCGCGTCGGCGGGACCGCTCGCGCGGCTCATGTGCGATGCAGCCCTTGAAGCCCCGGAACATGTTCCGGGTAGGTAATTCACAACCCCGTACGGTAAATCTCTCGTTTTGGTTGTCGGACTCCGCCGAAGGCAAGTCGGCGGAGCCAACCGCATCCGGCCCGAACGAGGTCCGTCCCAAAGGCAAGGAGAGAAGCGAATGGTGAAGCGCTGTGACGGGTTCAGCCCGCTCGGGCGTCAATGTGGAGATGACGCCACTTGGAAGGTCAAGCGCCGGGACCTGGTCTTTTCCTGGTTCTACACCTGCGGCCTGCACCTTGACGAGATCTGCCAGGAGCAGGAAGAGAAGACCGGCCAGACGGTCGAAGTGATCCGACTTACCGCATAACGAAGCCAAGTGGGCTCCCGCCGAAGGCAAGTCGGCGGGAGCCTGCGCCCCAGGATCGCACACCGCTGCGACTCGCAGGGCGACGGGACTTCTGGAGTTTCGCCCGGACCACGCAAAGCCCCGCCCGACAGCCCGCGTGGCCGCCGGGCGGGGCCGCCGGCGCCTACCGCTCAGAGTCCGGGCGGAGGCATTCGAGGCAGACCCAGCGCTTGCGGGCGATCAGGTGGGTTCGGTCCTTCGGGTGCTTGCCACACCACTCGGACGCCCCTGCCTGGTCGGGCAGATCGCGCTTGATCAGCATTCCGATGCGCTGTCGGTTGGTCGGCGGTTCGTCAGAGAACGGTGCCGGTTCACTCGTCATCGTCGCTCGTGGTTTCTTCGGATTCGGTCTCGGTGGCCGTCACCGTCTCATTCTCGAATACGTCGTAGCCGTTCACGTTGTCGTTGGGCATTTTCTGGCACCCCCTTTCTTCCTCGAATTTCTGTGCGGTGGGCCGGTGGTGTACGGGGGCGGAGTTCTCTGAGGGGCGCGCGTGGCGGCACGGCAGTCGCTACCGTGGCGGCGTATGGAGCCCCCCTTCATCTCCCCCGAGTCGGATCATTCAGCGTGTGGTATCTGCCCGGCGAAACGCCTTCCCCGGTCGGGTTTCGTGGTCTATGACCGACCGACCAGAGAAGCGCCTTTCGACCCGGCGGACGGCTACCGCTACACGTCCGATGGGACACCGGCCTGCGTTCACCCCCACAAGGTGGGGCTTGAACCTGATCGGATCGTGCCGCCTCCGGCTCCGCTCGAACCGGAGACGGCGGACCCTGCCCCGGTGCCTAGGCGGCGGCGCCTAGCGGGATGGAAACGCGCTTTCCGCGCTCGGTGACGCCGATGCCGGCGTACACCGTGTCGAGGACGCGGCGGCGGCGCTCGGTTTCGTCGGCCCCGATCCAGTACCGCGGGTTCAGGTTGCCGAACGCCGCCTTGTAGACCTGGTGGGTGTAGTCACCGTGGTCCCACGCGGCGTTGCCGTGCTCCATGTCCGTCATGTGCACGAACTGGATGCCGTGACGGGCCATCATGCGCGTCAGCAGGGAGAACTGCGCCATCATGGCGTGCGTCATGGTGTCCACCGGTACGGGGAGCGGGAGTTCCGCCGTCCGCTCCCGCTCGTTGGCGTCGGTGAGGTCCCACACCGCGGACTTGATCGCCATGGCGCGGATGGCCTCGGTGAAGAGGCCGCCCGCGTCGGCCACGGCGTCGTAGTCCGTGATGATCGGGTACCCGTAGAAGTCGTCCCAGTCAGACGAGTACTGGGAGACTGCCTTTTCCAGGCGCCCGATTTCCGGGTCGCCCATCAGGGCCGTGTGGATTTCGCGGGTGCGCTCCGCCACCCGTTCCGGGGTGGGGCGGTTGATGCTCTCGTTCACGTCGTGCACTCCTTTTCTGGTGGTGCATTCGGCTACCGCCCGACTGCCGCTGTCCTTTAGACAGTCGCGCGGAGTCCCCTTGCCCGGATTCGAACCGGAGTCTTCCCAGTGACGCGCCCCCGCTCATAGACGCGCGTCTTTTTGGGTGCTCTTCCTGACTGAGCTACAGGGGGTGGTGCCCGCCCCTGCCGAGATTCCCCGAGCCAGGGGGAGACTCGGTTGTCGATCGGCAGGGGCGGAGTATGAGGGGGCGTGCGCGTCAGCTCTTCTTGCCCTTGCCGTCGATCCGGTCCTTCATCTTCTCTACCAGATCGGCCTTACCTCGGGCCTGCTTTTCCGCGTTCTTGTCGTCCTTATCGGAAATTGCATTGGACATCTGAACGGCCTTGGCCTTCTTGGACATACTGACTCGCTTATCTATCTCTGTGACTGACAGGCTTACGCCTACAGTATTCAACTGATTTATCTAGATAACCCGCCCCGTGAAACCGAGCTTTCAGGGAAAGCGGGGCGGGGGTTTTGGTGGGGCACTGCATATGCGACAGGGAGTTCTGCCTCTCTGTGTGGCCTTTTCGAGTGACCAAACATAGAAGCGCATTGTGTGGTACTTCCCCAGTGCTGCGCAGTTACCAGAGTGGTGGTACCGACTGCCACCTGGGATGACGTAGACAGACGTTGTGACTGCCTGCCCGCTCATGAGTTTTCCCGGGGCCGGTCAGCGGGCGCATTGATACGGGCGCGCATCCGCATCAACAGATCGAGCGTCCTTGCGTTTTGCCTGGCATCTTCGGCGTCCGACTTCACGGTCCGACTGTCCCGATTCCCGTTGGAATGAGGTTTGTGGACACGGGGCCTACCCACGCCGTCCACCCCCCAGGATTTGTACGTCATGAACCCATGCAATCGGCGCAGTTGACCGCGCGCATCCACTCATAGATTTCGTTCTCCTCTTCTCCGGCACCACACTTCGGCCGCAGGTTGCCGTCAACGGGGACCAGTTCGTGTACGGCCACCACGTCTTTGCCGACGGTTCCGGCGCGGGCCGCCATCTCCTTGGCAGGCTGGGGGTGCATGGGTACCTCCATGGGTCGGTCATCCGCCGATGGGCGGTGGTCCCCTTCCCGGATTCGAACCGGGGTCTCCCGTGATGCGCGCCCCTCAGTCACACGCGCTTCATCGGGTGCTCTTCCTGACTGAGCTACAGGGGGTGGGGTCCGCCCCTGCCGAACGGGGGGAGCTTGAATATTCGGCAGGGACGGAGCATGGGAGCGGCCTACCTCAAACGCGCACCAGGGGCTTGCGGCCGGCGTGCGATGAAAATAGCGCTGAATCCGCTGGCCGCGACAGTTCCGAGGAATCCGGCCAGAATGAACGGAAAGCGCGGCCAGGGCGGCGGACGGTACCCCGGTTCGTAAGGGGTGTGCGCACAGGCAGTTGTAGAGTCGCAAAGTATGAGCTTTGCGACGCCGAGGAGCCAACCGAACGCTGCTCCGTAAAAGGCAACCAGCACCCCAAGGAACAGCACAGCGGCCGGTATTGCATACCAACCAGCGTGCGGCCGTCGAAACTGAGCATTCATGAGTGCCCCTTGGTGCATTTTCGGGTTCTTACTGTCCCTGCCGCAAAGGAACGGGAGTCTCGGCGGCGCGATATCGCTCCAATTGATCAAGCGTTTCGTTGACCAATTCGGTGATCTCTTTTGCTTCATCAAGGCTGATATTTCCGAGGTTGATTCGGTAGTCGATGCGGGGTGGACAGCATTCGCGTGGCCAACGAATCTCGCTATCAACGAAAGTAATACCCATCCGTCGAAACGCATTGATGAAGTTCGTAGCCGCGGTTTTCACGTCGTCGTACTCGTCATTGTCCCAATACGAGTGGTCGACGGGTGGGAGGTAATTCATGCGATGCGCCTTTCGCATTCCTTTGGTTTCCGGTGCGCCATCTGCGGCTACGTGGTGCGTGTGCCGCCTCGGTCCGTCTTTCGCGTGTGGGTGCGAGTACCGGTCCGGTCCCGCCAGCTACGCCGGGGAGGTTCGGGGGCGTGGGGCCGGAGCAGCGGTCTAGGGAGCCAACAGTGCGCGCAGGGTCGGGTAGCGCACGGAGCGGCAGCGGGCGCAGCGTTGGGAGTCGTCCGCCTGGGGTTGCCAATCGCACTGATGGGAGTCCGCGCCGGGGTCTACCGATGCCTCTGCCTGAATGCCGGCCGTCGTCCCGTGAGTGCACACGTCGGCGTGGGCGGCAGCTTTCGCCTTCCACCACCGGCCTGCCGCCAACGCGCCCTGTGCGGCGTCCTTTTCGCCACGCTCGTACAGCGCGCGCCAGGTGGCGCACCCGTCAGTCATGACCCCGCTCCTGATACACATCGGCCAGGCGGTCGTAGACGTTCAGGGCAGCGGCCATCTGCTGTGCGGCGGCTGCCGGGAACGGGCCCTCGATCACCACATGCGACCTGCCGTGGCGGCGGGGCGCGCCCCAGACGGGCACCTCGTAGCCGAAGCCGAGCAGCGCCGAACGGAGCAGCTGCGCCGTCATGACCCCCGCGGCATCCAGCGCCGAAGCGGGCGGGTGCGACACGGGAGTTCGCACGGCGTAGCGGTGCCTGTCCCTCCACAGCGCATCGGCGATGCGTCCCACCACCAGTGGCGAGGCCGTGCCCAGCGGAATGCCGGGATAGATGGGCGTCACGCCGTCATCCGCCAGCAGTTGGCGTTCGCCGATGCCGTCAATTCGTAGTCGGCACTCCTCGGCGGCCGCTAGCAGCTTCATCGTCGCCGAATGGTGTGTGTAGGCGCTCACCGGGACGCCTCCCCACCGGGCGTGTGGCGGTGGTCGGGGTGCTCTCGCAGGTAGATGCGGGCATCTGCGGCGGCGGACTGGTCACGCGTCTTGGCCGCTTCGTCCAGCAGCTCGCCCGCAGCGACGCACGCCGGACAGTCCGAGTGGATTGCCACGCCGCCGGCGCCGAACGAGTCGTCGGCCCAGACGTGTTCGCTCACTTGAGGGGCCTCCCGTCGTGAGCCTCACGGTTCGCGCGCCGGGCGCTGTTCGTCTCCTTCAGCTTGCCCCGGAGATCCTTGGTGCTCCCGGCCGCGTCCTTCTTTTCCGTCTCCTTGCTCATCGGCGGGCCGCCTCCACGATCCGCACCAGCCGAGCCGCCTGTGTCGGCGTGAGCAGGGGAGGGGCCACTCGGGTCGCCCGGACACCTCCGGTGTGCATCTCGCTCTCGACGCGGGACGGCGAGGCGTTTATGCCGACCGCCCGTAGCGCCTCATCGAACTGTTCCGCTGCTTCCTTGCGCGCCTGGTACGGCGTCCGGACAGCCTGAGTCATCGGCTGTTCTCCTCGCCTCTGGGGGGTCCCAGAGTGGACCGAACGGCCGCTACTGTGTAGAGGGTTGGGCACTCAATCAGGCATGTGAATGCCACCGCATATACCAATCCATCTGACCAGCAGCTTCGTTCACGTGTACGGCTTCGTTCATGAGACTGGAGATGACGTATGACCACGGTCCCGCAGAGTGATGTTGACGCCGAGAGCGGCGAAGACCCCCGGCGTCTGTTCGGGGATGCGCTCCGTGAAGCCCGCGAGCTGTACGAGCCCAAGCCCATGACGCAGGCGGAGCTAGGCAAGGAATTGAAAATCAGCCCGGCGTCCGTGAGCCGACTAGAAGGGACCGGGACCATCCCCGCTGATGTTCCGGCGAGGCTGGACGAGATTTTCAAGACGGACGGGCTGTTCAAGAGGTTGTACGAAGCCATCATGAAGTCCGCATTCAGCGACTACGCCAAACGTCGAATCGAGTTGGAGGAGCGCGCCACCGAAATCGCTGACTGGACACCCACCGTGATTCCGGGCCTGCTCCAGACCGAGAACTACGCTCGCACGCTCCTGCGGGCGGGTAACCCACGGACCACGGATGCGGAGCTGTCCAAGTGGGTGAAGAACCGGATGGCGCGGCAGGCAATCTTGTCAAGGAGCGGGTGCCCGGATCTCACTGTTGTTCTCTGCGAGTCAGTCATCAGGCGGCGCGTTGGTACGCCAGAGGTAATGCGTAGTCAACTCTCGTACCTTCTCTCCCACTCCAACCGCCCTACCACTCGCCTGCAAGTGCTCCCCCTCCACGCCGAGCCACACGGCCTGATGGACGGCCCGCTAACTACCCTGACGATGCCTGACGGGGCGGTCGTCGCGTACACGGAGGGCATCCACACGGGCGCCGTGATCGAGGAACCGACGAAGGTTCGACGCCTGCGGCGGGCATACGATGGGGTAAGCGCGTCGGCGCTTTCAGGCATGGAGTCGGCGAGCCTGATCCGTAGGTGCATGGAGGAACTATGAAGCCGTCCGAGCGGCCGTCCGACTGGACCAAGTCCAGCTACAGCAACCAGGATGGGGGCGGAGCCTGCATCGAGTACCGAACTACAACCAGCACGGTGCAGGTTCGGGACAGCAAGAACCCTCACGGCGCCCGCCTCACCCTGACGGCCGCAGGATGGGCCGGGCTGGTCTCGTTCGCCCGGAACGCCGACGCGTAGCCCGCAGGCCCTCCCCCGGCCGGAGCCCCGCCACTCCTTCCCCTGTGGAGTGACGGGGTTCATTGCTGTCCCCGATCTGTCTTGGCCGTTCAGCTTTGCCATGCCCCGCGGCACTTCACTAGGTATCTCAGAGAGAAGCGGCCCGGAGGGCGCCCCTCACGCCCCTTCGGTCGGCTCCGCCGGCGGAGGGTCGGCGACGAAAGTGCCCCGGCCGTGCACCGTGACGATCAGGGCGCGCTCGCGCAGCACCTCTGTCGCCCGGCGCATCGTGACGTAGGAAACGCCGTACTCCGCGGCGAGGTCCCGCTCGGACGGCAGGCGCACACCCGGCTTGAGGTCACCCGCGGCGATCCGCGCCGCCACGTGGTCAGCCACCGCGACGTACAACACCTGGGACGGCTGAGGGGCGAACTCGGGAACACGCATGAAGCCAAGCTAGAACACCTGGAAACTCCCAGAAGCTCTGTAGAGCTATACATAGCTCTACAGAGCTATGTACGATCGCGGATACCAAAAACCCCCGCGACCTGGCCGGGTCCGGGGGCATGGCCGACAGCTACACAGGAGCTGACAGCATGCGCGACCTTACCGTGCACCTTCTCGGACGTCTCGTCCTGGCGCTCATCCCCGGACCGAACCCCCGCACAACCCTGCTTCGCTGGGTGGAGAGGCTGCTCCCCGCCGCAGGACGACACCGCGCGCCGGCGCCGACAGCCGAGCCGCAGCCTGAACGCCGACACCGACCCCTGCCGCCTCACATGAGCCCATACGCCCGGGAGGCGTCCGAAGCTCAGCCCTTCCTGGACACCGTCCACCCCGTGCGCCCCTACCTCACCGCCTCACCCCGCAGGCGGCCCACCACCCCCGAAGAGCAGGCCGGGGCGCACAGGCTCTGGGTACTGGACATGGCGCTACGCGGCATCGACGTAGGCCCCAGCAAGATCCACGGTGTCCACGTCGGACCGAAGAGTCGCACCATCCACCTGGCAATGGCGGGGTAGGCCCGTCTCCATCCATGTCGGCCCCGCCCGGAAGCCAACTCCGGGCGGGGTTTTCTGTTGGGGATAGCGGTGGCAGTTGACCAAAGTAGGTAAGACGACGTTGCTGTGCGCGTTGCTCGGGCTGGTCGGCCCGGCCGAGCGGATCGTGCTGGCCGAGGACTCCGCGGAGCTGCGGCCGGTCCACCCCCATGTGGTGCGGCTGGAGACCCGCCCGGCCAACCAGGAGGGCGTCGGCCGGGTGACGCTGCGGGACCTCGTCCGGCAGGCGCTGCGGATGCGGCCGGACCGGCTGGTCGTCGGGGAGGTGCGCGGCGCCGAGGTGACCGACCTGCTGGCGGCCCTCAATACGGGCCATGAGGGCGGCTCGTGCACGATCCACGCCAACGCCGCCTGCGACATCCCCGCCCGGCTGGAGGCGCTCGGCTCCACGGCCGGACTGGACCGCGCCGCCCTCCACAGCCAGTTGGCGGCCGCGCTGTCGGTGGTGCTGCACCTCGTACGGGGCCGGGAAGGGCGGCGGCGGATCGCCGAGATCCACGTCCTGGAGCGGGACCGCGACGGCTTCGTGGTGACCAGACCGGCTGCCGTGTGGAGCCCGGACGGGTTCGTGGCGGCGGACGGTTGGGGGCGGTTGATGCGGCTCTGCGAGCGGGGCGGGCACGGTGCCCGGCCGGCGGGCGGCGGCCCGGCGGGGGCGCGTACGGCGGCCGGTGCGCCGGTGACGGAGGTGGCGCGATGACGGGGGACGCGGGGGACGCGGCGCTCGCTTCCATGGCGGCGGGAGCGGTCGTGTGGTGGGCCTGCACCACCGGGTGGCCGACGGTTGCCCGGCGGTGGGAGTGGCGGCGGCGGGCACGGTGGCTGGCCGCGGCAGCCGGAACGGACGCTGCGACAGGGGCTACCCGTAAGCGCCTCGGGGGAGCGTGGCCGCCACCGGGGCGCGGGCGCGGGACCGGCGCCAGGTGGTGGTGTGAGGCGGGGCGGGGCCCGTCGTGGCCGGGCGCCGGGCAGGAGATCTGGTGCCTGCCCGCCGGGCTGCTGCTCGGGGCGGTGGGCGGATCGGTGCTGCCGGTGCTCGCCTCCCTGGGGGCGCTGGTCGTGGTCCGCCGGATGCTGGCGGCGCGGCGGGCGGCGCGGGCGCGGGACCGGCGTGCGGCAGCGGTGATCACGCTCTGCGCGGCCGTCGCGGCCGAGTTGCGCGCCGGACGTCAGCCGAATCGTGCGCTGCTCTCCGTCGGCGCACCGGAGCTGGGCGACGCGGGCTCGGCGATCCTGGCCGCCGCGCGGTACGGAGGCGATGTGCCCCGGGCATTCCGGGCCGCCGCGGCTCTCCCGGGCGCCGACGGGCTGAACGGCGTCGCGGCGTGCTGGCGGGTCGCGGTCGAGGGCGGCGCCGGACTGGCCGCCGGACTGGAACGCATCGCCGCGGCGCTCCGGGCCGCGCGGGACCAACGGGAGGAACTGAACGCCCAGTTGGCGGGACCGCGCGCCACGGCGCTGATGCTCGCGCTGCTCCCCGCCTGCGGACTGCTGATGGGCACGGCCCTCGGCGCCGATCCCCTACGGGTCCTGCTGCACACCCCGTTCGGCTGGGGCTGCTTGGTGGTCGGCGGCCTTCTGGAGTGGGCCGGGGTCGCCTGGACGGCCCGGATCGTCGCCGGGGCGCTGCCACCCACCACCGTGGCGCGGCGGGGGAGCGGACGGCGGGGCGTGGCGTCGGGCGGTCGGGCTGCCGAGCGGGCTGCCGAGCGGGCCGGCGGGCGAAGGCCCGGCGCCCGGTACGGCCTGCCGCCGGAAGGCGCGGCGATGCCGGCGCAACGTACGGAAGGGGTCCCGGTATGAGCGTGGAAGTTGTCCACAGGCTGTGGATGGTTGTGGCGGTGGCGCTTACGGTCCTCGCCGGGGAGTGGCTGTGGGCCCGGCTCCGGCACGCGCGCCGGAGGCGGATCGTACGCAGACGGGTGGGCGCTCTGGGGCACCGGCTCCCCGGAGGGCGGGGTCCCGTGGGGCGCGGTCGCCGGTGGGCGCCGGGGGCCGGGCGTCTTCGGGAGTGGCTGGGGCCGTTGGGCGTGGCGTGCTTCGCGCTTCTGATCGTCGACGGGATGCCCGGCGCCGTGGCGGGCATCGTCGCCGGGTACGCCGCCCACCGCTGGCGGCTGCGGCAACGCGCCACGGATGCCGACCGGTTGACGCGGGACGCGGTGCGGGCCGAGCTGGCCCCGGCGGGCGACCTGCTGGCCGCGTGCCTCGCGGCGGGCGCGGGCCCGCGGGAGGCGGCGGAGGCGGTCGGTCGCTCGCTGGACGGCACGGTCGGGGAGCGGCTGCGCAGCATCGCGGCCGAGCTGCGCCTGGGTGGCGAACCAGCGGTCGTATGGCGGCGGTTGGCGGAACTCCCCGGCGCCGAGGGGCTGGCGCGGTGCATGGCGCGCGCCGGGATATCCGGGGCGCCCGCCGTGGACACGGTCTCCCGGCTCGCCGCCGAACTGCGATCGGAAGCGGCCCGGGCCGTGGCCACACGGGCCCGTCGGGCGGGCGTCCTGGTGACACTGCCGCTGGCCGCGTGCTTCCTCCCGGCGTTCCTGGCGCTCGGGGTGGCACCGGTGCTGATCGGGCTCGCCGGGGGGCTGTTGGGGCACCGGTGATGTTCCGGGGAGGGGCGTGTGTCCGGCGGGATGGGGGCGCGTTCCTCGGGCCGAGGCGCAGATGCGCGGATTCCCCCTTCACCAATTCCCGTCGGCAATCCATCAATTTGCCCCATCAACAACCGACTTCTTCAACAACCGACTTCTTCAACAACTGACTTCATTCAACAAGGCACGGACGTAAGGAGAGAGCGGAGATGTTTCGACGGTGGCGTGCGGCGGTGCGTAGGGGCCGTGACCGGGGGATGACCACGGCCGAGTACGCGGTGGGGACCTTGGCCGCGTGCGCGCTGGCCGCGGTGCTCTACAAGGTGGTGACCAGCGCGACGGTGCAGACGGCGCTCCGGTCGCTGATCGAGAGGGCGCTCGATGTGCAGTTCTGAGGCACGCCGGGACACCCGACGACGCGCGCCGAGAGGAACGCGGCGCCCGGCGAACGGGCACCGAGCAGCGGCGAACGGACGACGCACGAACGGCCGCCACCGGGCGGCCCGGGGGGAGCGAGGACGGGGATGGACACGGCGAGCGAACGGCACCGGGCGGTCGGGGCACGGCACACGGCCGCCGCGAAGGAAGGGCGCAGACGCCTCCGGGCCGGATGGCCACGCCTCCGCCCCGGGGGCAGGCACGCCAAGGGGCGTCGCCCGGCGGGTGCACGAGCCGGGGCGGGACGGCCTCCTCGGCACCGGCGCGGCTGCCCGTGGCCGTATGGCCCCCGGGGGCGCGGGCGTGGGGAGGGCTGGGTACCCGGCGGCGGGTGGTGCGCGGGGTGAGGTCAGCGAGAGGGACGCGGACAGTACGTTCGGGGCCTCCTCCGGGCAGGCGGCCCGCTCCGGTAGGGCAGCCCCCTCCCCGGACGCGCCGCACCGGGCGCTCCGCCCCGGGCGGCCTCCGGGGACGGACGCAGGTTTCGTCACGGCGGAGGCCGCATTGGTCATGCCGGTGCTGGTGGCCGTCGTGGCGGCGCTCCTCTGGGGGCTGATGGCGGCCTGCGCCCGGATCGAGTGTGTGGACGCCGCGCGGGCCGGAGCGCGGGCCGCGGCCCGGTCGGAGCCGCACGGTGCGGTGCTCCGGGCGGCCCGCGGCGCGGCGCCGTCGGGCGCGCGCGTCGTGGTGTCCCGCGAAGGCGATCTGGTGCGGGTACAGGTCGCGGCGGAGCTGCCGGGGATCGGGCGCCTGACGGTACGCGTCGGTGGAGAGGCGGTGGCCCTTGCCGAGGACACGGTGCGATGACCGGGGCTCGGCCACGGTGTGGACGGTCTTCGCCGCGGCCGCGCTGTGCGCGGTGTTCGTCGCCCTGCTCGCCCTGGGACAGGCTGTCGTGGCCCGGCACCGGGCGGGTGGCGCCGCGGACCTGGCGGCCCTGGCAGCGGCTGACCGGGCCGCGCGGGGCCCGGCGATGGCTTGCGCCGAGGCCCGGCGGGTGGCGGTGGCACAACACGCGCGCCTGGTGCGCTGCACGCTGAACGCCGCCGTCGCCGACGTGTCGGCCGAGGCCGGGGAAGCCCCCTTCACGGCCCGGGCCCGCTCCCGGGCGGGGCCGCCCGAGGCCGGGCCACCCACAGCCGGCCCACACGAGGCTGACCCGCTCGGGGCTGACCCGCCCGAGGCCGGGCCGTCCACAGCGGGCGGCAGCGGCATCACCAGGACACGCGTCGGCCCCCACGAGGACGGGATACGGGCCCTACCCGGCCCCCTCCGGGGCCCCGCGCAGCAGCTCCGTCAGCAGCCGGATCGCCCCGCGCTTGTGCAGCGGCTCGTTGCCGTTGCCGCACTTGGGGGACTGGATGCAGGACGGGCAGCCGGCCTCGCATTCGCAGGCGGCGATGGCGTCGCGGGTGGCCGTGAGCCAGTCGGCGGCCGTGTGGAAGGCACGTTCGGCGAAGCCGGCGCCGCCGGGGTGGCCGTCGTAGACGAAGACCGTGGGAAGGAGGGTGTCGGGATGCAGCGGTACGGAGACGCCGCCGATGTCCCAGCGGTCGCAGGTCGCGAAGAGCGGCAGCAGACCGATCGAGGCGTGCTCGGCGGCGTGCAGCGCGCCCCCGAGCAGTTCGGGATTGACGCGGGCGGCGTCGAGCTGGTCCTCGGTCACCGTCCACCACACCGCGCGGGTCCGCAGCGTCCGCGGCGGAAGGTCCAGCTTGCTCTCGCCCAGGACCTCACCGGTGACGAGCTTGCGCCGCAGGAAGGAGACCACCTGATTGGTGACCTCGACCGAACCGAAGCACAACCTGCCCGCGCCCCACGACACTTCCGTCTCCGTTTCGAGGACGGAGATGGCGGTGGTGTCCCGGGCGGTCGTGGAGTACGGCGGGTTGGCTTCCGAGACGAGCGCGACGTCGTCCGCCAGGTCGAAGTGCTCGACGACATACGTACGGCCCTGATGGAGGTGGACGGCGCCGTCGTGGACCGTCGTATGGGCCGCGGCCGCGTCCACCGTGCCGAGCAGCCGCCCCGTACCGGTCTCGACGATCTGCACCGGGGCGCCGCCCTGCCCGCGGATGTCGGTCAGATCGCAGGCCCGCTCGCGGCGCGTCCAGTGCCAGGCCCGGGCGCGCCGCCGCAACAGGTTTGCCGCCTCCAGCTGCGGCATCAGGGTGGCCGCCGTGGGCCCGAAGAGTGCGAAATCTGCCTCGGTGAGCGGGATTTCCGCTGCGGCGGCGCACAGATGCGGGGTGAGGACGTACGGGTTGTCGGGGTCCAGCACCGTCGACTCGACCGGCTGGTCGAACAGCGCCTCGGGATGGTGGACGAGATAGGTGTCCAGCGGATCGTCACGGGCCACCAGCACCGCCAGCGCCCCCTGCCCCGAACGCCCGGCGCGGCCCGCCTGCTGCCACAGGGACGCGCGGGTGCCGGGATAGCCCGCGATCAGCACGGCGTCCAGACCGGAGACGTCCACGCCCAGCTCCAGCGCGGTGGTGGCGGCGAGCCCGAGCAGTTCGCCGCCGTGCAGCGCCCGCTCCAGGGCGCGCCGCTCCTCGGGCAGATATCCACCGCGGTACGCCGCGATCCGGGCGGGCAACGCGCGGTCCACCTCGGCGAGCCGCTCCTGCGCGATCAGCGCGATCAGCTCGGCGCCCCGCCGGGACCGTACGAAGGCGACGGTGCGTACGCCCTGGACCGCGAGGTCGGTGAGGAGGTCGGCGGTCTCGGCGGTCGCGGTGCGGCGGACGGGCGCGCCCTGCTCGCCGTGGAGTTCGGTCAGCGGCGGCTCCCACAGCGCGAAGACCACCTCACCGCGCGGCGAGGAATCGTCCGTGATCTCCACCACGGGCAGGCCGGTGAGCCGGCCCGCGGCTTCGGCGGGCTCGGCGGCGGTCGCGGACGCGAGGAGGAAGACCGGGTCGGAGCCATAGCGGGCGCACAGCCGCCGCAGCCGCCGGACGACCTGGGCGACGTGCGAGCCGAACACTCCGCGGTAGGTGTGGCACTCGTCGATGACGACATAGCGCAGCGCGCGCAGGAAGGAGGCCCAGCGCGGGTGCCCGGGGAGGATGCCGCGGTGCAGCATGTCCGGGTTGGTGAGCACGTAGTTCGCGTACTGGCGCACCCACTCGCGCTCCTCCACCGGGGTGTCGCCGTCGTAGACCGCCGGGCGGATCGCGTCGCCGAGCGGGGCGGCCAGCTCCCGCACGGCGCGCCGCTGATCGGCCGCGAGCGCCTTCGTGGGGGCGAGATAGAGCGCCGTGGCGCCGCGCCCGCCCACCGGCGCCCCGCGTTCGCGCGGCAGCCGTCCGGTAGCGGCGGGCCGCGCGCCGTCCAGGAGGGTGGACAGTACGGGGGCCAGATACGCGAGCGACTTGCCCGAGGCGGTACCGGTCGCGATGACGACGGAGGTGCCGTTCAGCGCGTGCTCGGCGGTGATGGCCTGGTGGGTCCACGGGCGCTCGATTCTGGCGTCCCGGAGGGCGGCGATCACTTCCGGCCTGATCCGTTCCGGCCAGTCGGCATGGCTGCCCGGACGCGGGGGCAGGTGCTCCGTATGAGTGATGCGTGCAGCGCGGGTCGCACCCCTGGCGAGACGGTCGAGAATGATGCCAGGGGAAGGGCTTGCGCCCGTATCCGTCGGGAGTCGATTGGAGGCCATCGGCACCGAGTCTGTCACCGGTGTGACGGACAATGCTGAAAGGGCGTCGTGCACGCCTGCTGGTAAGTGATTGAATGCCATCGCGGCTGCCGATCCGTCCCCTACCTTCGGTGGGGAGGCCCCAGAGGGGCGACCGCTCGATAGCAAGGTGCTGGAGGATCCGTGGACCTGTCCCTGTCGACCCGGACCGTTGGCGACCGTACGGTCGTCGAGGTCGGTGGCGAGATTGATGTATACACCGCGCCCAAGCTGCGCGAGCAGCTGGTCGAGCTTGTGAACGACGGCAGCTACCACCTTGTGGTGGACATGGAGCGTGTCGACTTCCTGGACTCCACCGGGCTCGGCGTGCTGGTGGGTGGGCTCAAGCGTGTGCGCGCCCATGAGGGCTCGCTGCGCCTGGTCTGCAACCAGGAGCGCATTCTCAAGATCTTCCGTATCACCGGACTGACCAAGGTGTTCCCGATTCACACCTCGGTCGACGAGGCCGTCGCAGCGACCGACTGACGGCTCCGCGGTGCCCGCGCGCAGGCGCGGGTGAGGAAGAAGTGTGGGGGGTACCGGGCGAAGCCGTCCGGCCCCCTGCGTTGCACGCCCGCAAATCGAGGGGGATGGCATGGCCACCGTCGAACTCCGTTTCAGTGCCCTGCCCGAGCACGTCCGGACCGCGCGTCTGGTCGCGGCCGCGGTGGCGCGGCGCGCGGGGGTGGACGAGGCCGTGCTGGACGAGGTGCGGCTCGCCGTCGGAGAGGCGTGCAGCCGGGCCGTCGGCCTGCATCTGGCGCACGGCATCGAGGCGCCCGTCCACGTCGCCCTGATCGAGGACGAGAAGAAGTTCGCGATCGAGGTCGGCGACGACGTGCCGAGCGGCCCCGGGGAGCACGCGTCCGACGACGGCTCCGAGGCGGACGGCGAGGACGAGATGGGTCTCGCGGTCATCAGCGGGCTGGTCGACGACGTCGAGGTCACCTCGGGCGCGAACGGCGGGCTCATCCGCATGAGCTGGCCGACCGCTGCGGCCACGGCCGCTCCGTAGCGTTTCCCGCCGGGCTCCTCGGGGGCTTCCGGCCCTCCTTGCCGGACTCCTCAGCTTCCGGCCTCTTGCCGGGCTCCTCGGATTCCGGCCCGCCCAGGGCTTGTCGTGGCGAACCGGCCCGCGCCCTGTCGTACCTCCCGCGCCGCCCTGGCGCCCGCGCCCTGTCGTACCTCCCGCGCCGCCCTGGCGCCCGCTGCCTGTCGTACTTTCCGCGCCGCCGGTCGCCTCGCCGCGCGGCCCCCTCCCGCGTCTCCAGGCCCCGGCGTGGCCCCCTGCCACGCTCCCGGACGGGTCGCCACCCCGATCCAGCCGCAATCTGACGTGAGGTCAGCCCGCTTTTCCGTACGCGATCACGTCGTATCGGCGACCGGAGAAACGTTCCTTACGGCTGCGACGGCGGGTGCCAAATGGGCGCCGGAGGTGGGAGTGGCGTCTTTGAGCAGCGGTGATCAGTAGGAAACTGGGATCATCGTTCAGCGGTCAGCTGAATAGTCGCTTTCCATCGTCCGGGCTAAATTCTCCGGGCGCTGTCCTTTTGATCTTCCCGGCCGCGGCCGAATTACGTTTCCGGCGCACTGTTTTGATGCCGTGCGGCTCCCTACAATCCGTCCACATCTTGCTCAGTTCGCCTGAGCGTGCTCGCGCGCGCCCATGTGCCAAACGTCAAGGAGGACGAATGGCGGGGCCATACACCCCTCAGTCGCTGAACTCCCCCTCCCTTCTCGCCGGGCCGTCGCTGACGGCGGGCAACCGCGGGATCGTACTGGTGATCGCCGTCATCGCGCTGGCGGCGCTGGCCGTCGCCGCGGTGCTGGTACGTCAGGTGCTCGCCGCCGGCGAGGGAACCGACAGTATGAAGAAGATCGCCGCCGCGGTGCAGGAAGGCGCGAAAGCGTACTTGGCACGGCAGTTGCGCACCCTCGGCGTATTCGCCGTGGTGGTCTTCTTCCTGCTCATGCTGTTGCCCGCGGACAATTGGACGCAGCGGGCGGGCCGCAGTGTGTTTTTCTTGATCGGCGCCGGATTCTCGGCGGCCACCGGCTATATCGGCATGTGGCTCGCCGTACGCAGCAATGTGCGGGTGGCGGCCGCGGCCCGGGAAGCCACTCCGGCCGAGGGCGGGAACGACGGGACCGGGAAAAAGGATCTTACGGCGGTCTCGCACAAGGCCATGAAGATCGCTTTCCGCACGGGCGGCGTCGTCGGCATGTTCACCGTCGGCCTCGGCCTGCTCGGCGCGTCCTGCGTGGTGCTGGTCTACGCGGTCGACGCGCCCAAGGTGCTGGAGGGCTTCGGCCTGGGCGCCGCGCTGATCGCGATGTTCATGCGGGTCGGCGGCGGCATCTTCACCAAGGCCGCGGACGTGGGCGCGGACCTCGTCGGCAAGGTCGAACAGGGCATTCCGGAGGACGACCCGCGCAACGCCGCGACCATCGCCGACAACGTGGGCGACAACGTCGGCGACTGCGCCGGAATGGCCGCCGACCTCTTCGAGTCGTACGCCGTGACGCTGGTCGCCGCGCTCATCCTCGGCATGGCGGCCTTCGGCGACGCCGGGCTCGCCTTCCCGCTGCTGGTGCCCGCGATCGGCGTCGTCACCGCGATGATCGGGATCTTCGTCGTGGCGCCGCGCCGCGCCGACCGCAGCGGGATGACCGCCATCAACCGCGGCTTCTTCATCTCCGCGACGATCTCGCTGGTCCTGGTGGCGGTCGCGGTGTTCACCTACCTGCCGTCGACGTACCAGGGGCTGGCGGGCGTCACCGACCCGGAGATCCTGGGCCGGAGCGGTGATCCGCGGATCCTCGCGCTGATCGCCGTCGCCATCGGCATCGTGCTCGCCGCGCTGATCCAGCAGCTCACCGGCTACTTCACCGAGACCGGACGGCGGCCCGTCCAGGACATCGGCAGGACCTCGCTGACCGGCCCCGCGACCGTCGTGCTGTCCGGTATCGCCATCGGCCTGGAGTCGGCGGTCTACTCGGCGGTGCTGATCGGCCTCGCCGTCTACGGGGCGTTCCTGCTCGGCGGCGCCTCCATCATGCTGGCGCTGTTCGCCGTGGCGCTGGCCGGTACGGGGCTGCTCACCACCGTCGGCGTCATCGTCGCCATGGACACGTTCGGGCCGGTCTCGGACAACGCGCAGGGCATCGCCGAGATGTCCGGCGATGTCACCGGCGACGGCGCGCAGGTCCTCACCGACCTCGACGCCGTCGGCAACACCACCAAGGCGATCACCAAGGGCATCGCCATCGCGACGGCGGTGCTGGCCGCGGCCGCGCTGTTCGGTTCGTACCGCGACGCCCTCGCGACGGCGAAGCAGGCCGTCGGCAAGGCGGCGAGCGGGATGGGGCTGAGCCTGGACATCTCGCAGCCGAACAACCTGGTCGGGCTGGTCCTCGGCGCCTCCGTGGTCTTCCTCTTCTCCGGACTGGCCATCAACGCGGTGTCCCGGTCGGCCGGTGCGGTCGTCTTCGAGGTGCGGCGGCAGTTCCGCGAGCACCCGGGGATCATGGACTACACCGAACAGCCCGAGTACGGACGGGTCGTCGACATCTGCACCAAGGACGCGCTGCGCGAACTGGCCACCCCGGGGCTGCTCGCCGTGCTCACCCCGATCGCGGTCGGCTTCGCCCTCGGCGTCGGCGCGCTCGGCTCGTTCCTCGCCGGCGCGATCGGTACGGGCACGCTGATGGCGGTGTTCCTGTCGAACTCCGGCGGCGCCTGGGACAACGCCAAAAAGCTCGTCGAGGACGGACACTTCGGCGGCAAGGGCAGCGAGGCGCACGAGGCGACGATCATCGGCGACACCGTGGGCGACCCCTTCAAGGACACCGCGGGACCGGCGATCAACCCACTGCTGAAGGTGATGAACCTGGTGGCGCTGCTGATCGCCCCGGCGGTCGTGAAGTTCAGCTTCGGCGCCGACAAGAACACCGGGGTACGCATCGGCGCCGCCGCGCTCGCCCTGCTGATCATCGTCGGCGCGGTGTACCTCTCCAAGCGCCGCGGTATCGCCGTGGGTGACGAAGACAACTCCCAGAAGACCGCGAGGACCGCCGAGGCCGCCGAGACCGCGAAGACGGTTGCCGCGTCCTGACGGGAATGCGTCTTTGACGGCATGACAGACGGTGGCGGGTGCCCGGTGGCGGGCGCCCGCCACCCGTCGTCGTGCGAGTGCGGAAGACCTCACCTTCCTTGGTGCAAATGGCTTCATTGCGGTACGTAGCGGATGGCCCGCTCGTGGGCCAGGTCCTTTGGCCGTGTATGTTCCGGGGCCGAGAGCCATGGAAGGGACCGATCCGGTGAACAAGAAGCTTGTGGCCGCACTGTCCGGCGGTGCGGCACTGATGCTCGCGCTGACCGGGTGCAGCGACGACAGCAGCAAGAAGCTCGACGACTGGGCCAAGACGTTCTGCGACCCCGCACAGGCACAGTTCAAGAAGATCCAGGACGCCAACGCCGCGATGCAGACGGCCGATGACGGCACCACGGATTCCAAGAAGGTCCAGCAGACCGACTCGGCTGCCTTCCAGAAGATCTCCGGCGCCTACGCGTCCCTCGCCTCCTCCCTGAGCAAGGCGGGCCCCCCGCCGAGCGAGAACGGCGAGGCGGCCCAGAAGGACGCGGTCAAGGAGCTGAACGCCCTCTCCAAGGGGTACGCCGACCTCAAGAAGCAGGTCGACGGCCTCAATACCGGCGACAAGCTGAAGTTCGCCGACGGTCTGCGGGACCTCTCCAACGGCATCAACAAGCTCAACAAGCAGAGCGAGGCCGCCTTCAAGAAGCTGGAGTCCGGCGACGTCGGCAAGGCGATGGCCGGTCAGAAGGGCTGCCAGAGCCAGAACGCGCCCGCGTCGCCCTCGGGCGGGGCGTCCAAGAAGTCGTAACGGCGGGCCGCCTTCGCCGGCGGGCTCCCCTCCCCGGCGGGCCGCGCCCCGTACGGGGTCGGTGCCGTCCGGCCCGAATCCCGGAACCGGTCCACGGCCCGGTGCCGCGCCCGTGAGGCGCGCGGTGCCGGGCCGTCGCCGATTGTCGGTGGCGGGGTCGACAATGGACGGTGTGAGTACGCACCTCCCCACCACAGATGTCCGCGACCCCGCCAGCCGCGCCCGTACCGACCGGATGCGCGACGCACTGCTCGCCGCCGGCTTCACCGCCGACGGCCTGCTGGAGCTGCTGGGTGCGCCCGCCTACGCCGCGCTGGCCCGCAGCGAGACGGTGCCCGCGCTGCGCGCCACCCGGGGCGACTCCCCGCTGGAGACGCTGGTGCGGCTCTTCCTCCTCCAACGCCCGGTGGAGCGCGCCCGCGCCGGGGCCGCGCTGCCGGTGGCGGACTGCCTCGCCGACGGCTGGCTCGTCCAGGACGGTGACGAGGTGCGCGCCCAGGTGGACGTGCGGCCGTACGGCGGTCCCGAGGGGCAGGACTGGTGGGTCGTCTCCGATCTGGGGTGCGCGGTCGGCGGCGCGGGCGGCATCCGCGGCGCCGGGCAGGTGGACCGCTCCGAGCTGGTGCTGGGCGTCGGCGGCGCGTCCACGACGCTCGCCGGGATCACCGTCCCCACGCCCGTGGGCCGGGCGCTCGACCTCGGCACGGGCTCCGGCATCCAGGCGCTGCACGCCTCCCGGCACGCCACCCACGTCACGGCGACGGACCTCAATCCCCGGGCGCTGCGGATCACCTCCCTGACGCTGGCGCTCTCCGGGGCCTCCCCCGCCGAGCTGCGCGAGGGCTCGCTCTTCGAGCCGGTGGGGGAGGAGAGGTACGACCTCATCGTGTCCAACCCGCCGTTCGTGATCTCGCCGGGCGCCCGGCTGACGTACCGCGACGGCGGGATGGGCGGCGACGACCTGTGCCGCACCCTGGTGCAGCAGGCCGCCGCGCATCTGAACGACGGCGGGTACTGCCAGCTGCTGGCCAACTGGCAGCACGTCGAGGGCGAGGAGTGGACGGACCGGCTGCGCTCATGGGTGCCGCGGGGCTGCGACGCCTGGGTGGTCCAGCGCGAGGTGCAGGACCTCACCCAGTACGCCGAGCTGTGGCTGCGGGACGGCGGCGACCACCGGACGTCCCCTGAGGAGTACGCCGCGCGGTACGACGCCTGGCTGGACGAGTTCGAGGCGCGCTCCACCCGGGCCGTCGGCTTCGGCTGGATCACACTGCGCAAGTCCGGCGCGGACGACCCGTCGATCACCGTCGAGGAGTGGCCGCACCCGGTGGAGCAGCCGCTGGGCGAGGCCGTCGTCGGGCATTTCGCGCGTCAGGACTATCTGCGCCGGACGGACGACGCGGCGCTGCTGGCCGGGCACTTCCGGCTCGCCGGAGAGGTGGTCCAGGAGCAGGTCGGGCTGCCGGGCGCGGAGGACCCGGAGCATGTGGTGCTGCGGCAGAACCGCGGGATGCGCCGCGCCACCAAGGTGGACACGGTCGGCGCCGGGTTCGCCGGGGTCTGCGACGGCTCGCTCCCGGCGGGCCGGATCCTGGACGCCATCGCCCAACTCGTCGGCGAGGACCCGGTGTTGCTGCGGGACCGGACGCCGGAGGCGATCCGGATGCTGGTGGAGCAGGGGTTCCTGGAGCCGGTGGGGACGGAGGGCTGAGGGGGGCCGGGGCTGAGGGGGGACGGGGCTGACAGCGGCCTCGGGGCGCGGAGGGGGCCGCTTGGCACGCGTACGGCCCGGTGCGCGTACGGCCCGGTGCGCGTACGGAGGTCTCGGGCGCGGACGGCGGCGGCGAGGCGCGCCCGGCGCCCGGGGCGGCGCCGCTCCGTGGCCGGCCGCCGCTCCGTGGCAGGCGCCCAGCTCAGGGGCCGGATCCGGCCATATCGGAAGAGGCGCCGAATTCGGGAGGTGGCGGCGGAACCCGAGGGCCGTTCCCGACCCTCACTCGGGGTGAGGACGGGCGGGGGCGCCGGGCAGGCGACGGGCCGCCGCTGCGCGTCCGGTTGTCAGATCCATCAGCCCAGCCAGTGAGGACTGTCATGAACCGAGCACTCCGTTTGACCGCCGTCAGCATGATCACCGCCTCCCTGCTCGTCGGGGGAGGGGCCGCCGCGTTCGCCGCGCCCGCCCAGTTGCACTCGCCCGCTCCCGTTGCGGCGACGGCACCGGCCACGGCGTCGCTCACCGCCAAGGCGAACGTCTCCGCCGTGCGGGCGTGGGAGGAGTTCCGCATCGCGGGCACTTCGCAGGGCATCGAGCGGGGCACCAAGGTCACCGTCCAGCAGAAGCAGGGCACCCGCTGGGTCTCGCTCCCCGCGCAGACCCCGGTGAGCGCCACCGGCGCCTACTCGGTGCGCGTGAAGCTCGGCGTCAAGGGCGTGAACCACCTGCGGATGGCCGTGGACAAGACCGTCTCGCCCGAGGTCACGGTCACGGTGCGCTGACGCCTGCCGTACGGCGCCGTCGCCGCGGAGGGCCGCCCATCGGGTGAAGCCCTTCGCGGTGACGGCCGGTGCATCCGGTCCCGTCGGCTTACGGTCCGAGGACTCTTGCTCCCCAGGCCGTCAGCCCACGAGATTGCGGACGAGCATCCACACCGCGGCGATGCCCAGGACCGCGGCGCCCGCGCGGCTCGACAGGCGGAGGCGGTAGTAGCGGCCGCGCAGTCCGGCTGTCAGCCAGCGTCCGACGGCGTAGGCGGCGGCCGGTACGCCCAGGATGAGCAGGGCGGCGTTGTCGTGGAACGCCGCTACGACGTCGCCGTGCAGCAGGTCGTACGCGAGGCGGGTGCCACCGCACAGCGGGCAGAGCAGGCCGGTCGCCCACCGGAGCGGGCAGCCGGGGAGCAGATGGCCCGGCTCGTGCGGATTGGTGTGCCAGAGGTAGACGGCCCCCACCGCGCCGATGCCGAGGCCCAGGGCCGCCCGGCGGAGCGTGGCGGCGCGGAGTGCGGCCCCGGTCGGCGGTCCGGGCGGGGCGGCGGGGTGGGGTGCGGGTCCGGTGGCGGTCATGTCACAGGCTCAGCGACCTGGCGTGGTTGACCTGGTTGAGCACGTACATGACCTGATCCCGGGACTGCACGGGGACCATCGTGGCGTGATGACGTCCGCCGCTGGCCACCGTGACCTGCACGAAGCCGGTGGTGACCCGCTCCTTCATGAGCAGGAAGAGCAGGCCGAGCAGGCAGAAAAAGAAGAAGACGATGCCCAGCACGATCGCGTGCGTGGGGATCTTCTCCTCGGTGCGCGACATGTCCGTGGCGGTCCAGATGGCGCCCTTCAGCGGCATCGGCCCGGACGGCGTCATGATCGTGTCGCCGCTGATCGCGATGTCGCCGATCGAGAAGGCGACCCCGGCGCCCTGCGGCTGCCCCGGCGCGAAACCGCCGCCAGGCGGGGGAAACCCCGGCGCGCCCTGCGGCTGCGGCTGCGGCGGGGCGGCCGGCGGCGCGGCAGGCGGTGCCGGGGGCGTGGCGCCGCCCGGGTAGCCGTACCCGGACTGCGGCGCGGCCTGCGGGTACCCGTAACCGGGCGCGCCGGGGCTGCCGCCCTGCGGGTACCCGTACCCCTGCGGGTACCCGTACGGGGAACCGGCCGGTGCGGCGGGCGCGCCCGGACCACCGGGGGCCGCACCGGGCTGCGGCGGCATGCCGGGCTGCGGCGGCACACCGGGCGCCGCACCCGGCTGGGGCACCGCACCTGCCGCACCCGCCGCACCTGCCGCACCCGAAGTACCACCCGGTTCCGCCAGCGGATCCGGCTTCGCCAGCGGATCCGTTTTGGCCAGCGGATCGGCCCCCGCGGGAGGGTTCGGTGCGGCGTACGGGTTGGGTTCGTCCTGGGGAGGGCCGGGATACTGGTTCGCCATGGGTGATCTGTCCCCCGAGAGTGCGTGATGACGGCAGCGTGCGGTCCGTGAGAGGAGCCGTACCCGGCCATCCTGCCAGTAGGCCGCCGTGCGGAGCCCGGGTGAGCGGACATCGTGACCGGACCCGGGCGGCGGCCCCGTCCCGGCCGTACACGCCACCGGTACCGCGTGGCTGCGGAGCGTCAGGGCTGCGCGCGCCCTCGCACCGCCCCGCCACCGGGGGACGCGGTCCGGGCGGCAGGAAGGCATGTAGTCGGGTTACCGTTCGAGTGGCGTTGCGGGGATTTTCCGTTTGACACGGGGGCGGGAGGTACCGTCACACTCCGCAGCGTCAAGCGACACCGCAGTGTCCGCCTCCAGCGCTACCGACTGGAGGTATCCAGGCGTCGACCGGAGAGAAGAGCGAAGTTGTCCCCGACCAGCGAGACCGCAGAGGGCGGCGGCCGCCGACTCGTCATCGTCGAGTCGCCTGCCAAGGCGAAGACGATCAAGGGCTATCTCGGCCCCGGATACGTGGTCGAGGCCAGCGTTGGGCACATCCGTGACCTTCCCAACGGCGCGGCGGAGGTCCCGGCGAAGTACAAGGGCGAGCCGTGGGCCCGCCTCGGGGTGAACGTCGATGCCGACTTCCAGCCCATCTACGTCGTCAACAGCGACAAGAAGGACCAGGTCAAGAAGCTCAAGCAGCTGCTGGCCGAGTCCGACGAACTCTTCCTCGCCACCGATGAGGACCGCGAGGGCGAGGCCATCGCCTGGCATCTCCAGGAGATCCTCAAGCCCAAGGTCCCCGTCCACCGCATGGTCTTCCACGAGATCACCAAGGACGCCATCCGCGACGCCGTGGCCCACCCCCGCGAGCTGAACAAGAAGCTCGTCGACGCCCAGGAGACCCGCCGCATCCTCGACCGCCTCTACGGCTACGAGGTCTCGCCGGTCCTGTGGAAGAAGGTCATGCCGCGACTGTCGGCGGGCCGGGTGCAGTCCGTCGCGACCCGCCTCGTCGTCGAGCGGGAGCGCGAGCGCATCGCCTTCCGCTCCGCCGAGTACTGGGACCTGACCGGCAGCTTCGCCACCGGGCGGGCCGGGGACAGCTCCGACCCGTCGACGCTGACCGCCCGCCTTGCCACCGTCGACGGCCGCCGCGTCGCCCAGGGCCGCGACTTCGGCGCCGACGGCCGCCTCAAGAACGACGCGGTGCTCCACCTCGACGAGGCGAACGCCCGCGCGCTGGCCGCCGCCCTCGCGGAGACCGCCTTCGCGGTGCGCTCCGTCGAGTCCAAGCCGTACCGCCGCTCCCCGTACGCGCCGTTCCGGACGACCACCCTCCAGCAGGAGGCGAGCCGCAAGCTCGGGTTCGGCGCCAAGGCGACGATGCAGGTGGCCCAGAAGCTGTACGAGAACGGCTTCATCACCTATATGCGTACGGACTCCACGACGCTCTCCGACACCGCGATCTTCGCGGCCCGCGCGCAGGTCACGCAGCTCTACGGCGCCGACTACCTGCCGGAGAAGCCGCGCAGCTACGCCGGGAAGGTCAAGAACGCGCAGGAGGCGCACGAGGCGATCCGCCCCTCCGGCGACCGCTTCCGCACCCCGGCCGAGACGGGCCTGACCGGCGACCAGTTCCGGCTGTACGAGCTGATCTGGAAGCGGACCGTCGCCTCCCAGATGAAGGACGCGACCGGCAACTCCGTCACCGTCAAGATCGGTGGCCGCACTGCCGACGGGCGGGACGCCGAGTTCACCGCGTCCGGCAAGACCATCACCTTCCACGGCTTCCTCAAGGCGTACGTCGAGGGCGCCGACGACCCCAACGCCGAGCTGGACGACCGTGAGCGCCGGCTGCCGCAGGTCGCCGAGGGCGACGCGCTGGGCGCCCGGAAGATCACCGCCGACGGCCACGCCACCAAGCCCCCGGCCCGCTACACCGAGGCGACGCTGGTCAAGGAGCTGGAGGAGCGGGAGATCGGCCGCCCGTCGACGTACGCGTCGATCATCGGCACGATCCTGGACCGCGGCTATGTCTTCAAGAAGGGCACCGCGCTCGTCCCGTCCTTCCTCTCCTTCGCCGTCGTCAACCTCCTGGAGAAGCACTTCGGGCGGCTCGTCGACTACGACTTCACCGCCCGGATGGAGGGCGACCTCGACCGCATCGCGCGTGGTGAGGCGCAGTCCGTGCCGTGGCTGCGGCGCTTCTACTTCGGCGAGGGCGGCGAGGACAGCGCCTCCGGTGCCGCGTCGGACGCCGGGAACGGCGACGGCGACCACCTCGGTGGCCTGAAGGAGCTGGTCACCGACCTCGGCGCGATCGACGCCCGGGAGATCTCGTCGTTCCCCGTCAGCGACGACATCAAGCTGCGGGTCGGCCGCTACGGCCCGTACGTCGAGCGGGGCGAGAAGGACGCCGAGGGTCACCAGCGCGCCGATGTGCCGGACGACCTCGCGCCCGACGAGCTGACCGTGGAGCTGGCCGAGGAGCTGCTGGCCAAGCCCAGCGGCGACTTCGAGCTGGGCGCCGACCCGGAGAGCGGCCATCAGATCGTCGCCAAGGACGGCCGGTACGGCCCGTACGTCACCGAGATCCTGCCCGAGGGCACGCCGAAGACCGGCAAGAACGCCGTGAAACCGCGGACCGCATCGCTCTTCAAGTCGATGTCGCTGGACACGGTGACCCTCGCGGACGCGCTCAAGCTGATGTCGCTGCCGCGGACCGTCGGCGCGGACGCCGAGGGCGTGGAGATCACCGCGCAGAACGGCCGCTACGGCCCGTACCTGAAGAAGGGCACCGACTCGCGCTCCCTGGAGAGCGAGGGGCAGCTGTTCACGATCACGCTGGAGGAGGCGCTGGCGATCTACGCCCAGCCCAAGCAGCGTGGCCGGGCCGCCGCCAAGCCGCCGCTGAAGGAGCTGGGCACCGACCCGGTCAGCGGCAAGCCGGTGGTGGTCAAGGACGGCCGGTTCGGCGCGTACGTCACCGACGGCGAGAGCAACGCGACGCTGCGCCGCGACGACGACGTCGAGACGATCACGCCGGAGCGCGGCTACGAGCTGCTGGCGGAGAAGCGCGCCAAGGCTCCGGCGAAGAAGACCGCCAAGAAGGCCCCGGCGAAGAAGGCGGCGGCCAAGAAGGCGCCCGCGAAGAAGGCGGCGGCGAAGAAGACCGCGGCCAAGACCACGGCGGCGAAGAAGACCACCGCCGCGAAGAAGACGACGGCCGCCAAGAAGACGACCGCGGCGAAGAAGACGACCGCGGCGAAGGCGGCGCCCGGCGAGGAGTGAGCGGGCGGGCGGCGGGCACGGTCTGCCGCCCGTTTCGTGTCCCGGCGCGCGGCCGCACCCCGCGCGCCCGGGGCGGCCTCCACGCCGTACGGGGACAAGGGCGGGCAAGGCGGGCGCCGGCCCGTCGGGCCCGCCCCTTTGTTCGGGCGGGGCTAGCGCGTGCACGGCCTGCCGATAGGCTGGGCGGATGACGCGTGCCGAGCAGCCAACGGCCCAGACCCCCACCTCAGGCGCCCTCGCCGCGGATTCCCGCGAGCGCGCCGTACGAGCCCTGTTGCGCTTCCCCCCGCTGAAGCGACTGTGGAGCGCCCAGTTCGTCGGGGCCATCGGCGATGCCCTGTCCATGCTGGTCCTCGTACTCCTCGCCCTCCAAGCGGCGCTGTACGTCCCCCTGGGAGGCCAGGCCGTGTTCGGCGGTGGCTACCGGGGCGCCGCCCTCGCGGTCACCGTGGTCTTCGCGGCCAGGATGCTGGCGACCCTGCTCTTCGGGGCGGTTCTGCTGGGCCCGCTGTCGGCGCTGACGGCGCCCTCCGGGCCGCTCGACCGCCGCTGGACGATGATCGTCGCCGATGTCGTACGGGTCGCGCTGCTGGTCGTCGCGCCGCTCTGGCTGGACTGGACGCGGGCGAACGCGCTCGCCTGGCTGCTGGTCACGGTGTTCCTGACCGGCGTCGCCGAGCGCTTCTGGACCGTCGCGCGGGAGAGCGCGGCGCCGGGACTGCTGCCCGCACCGCCGCCCGAGGGCGCCACCGTCCGGCCGCTGCCCGACAATCTCGCCGCGCTGCGGCGGCTGTCGCTGCGCACCACCTTCGTCTCGCTGCCGCTCGCGGCCGCGGCGCTCGTTGTCGTCACGCTCATCGGGAAGCTGCTGGGCACCGGCGTCGCGTGGTTCGACAGCCACCAGGCGGCCCTGGGCTCCTATGTGGCGGCGGGCCTGTTCGCCGCCTCCGTGTCGGTCCTCTACTTCATCGAGCTGCCCGGTGGCGCCACGCCGCGGCCGCGCTCCCCGCTGGAGGGGCTGCGCCGTCCGAAGGCCGCCGGTGGTGCGGACAAGGGCCGCACCGGTACCGCCCCGCTGCTGGTGCTCGCCTGCGCCGCGGTCGCCGCGGCCGTCGCCGCCGCGGTCTCCCTCGCCGTGCTGCACTCCGCCGACCTGGGCGGCGGCCCGGTCCTCTTCGCGCTGCTGGTGCTGGTGCTGACCGGCGGCCCGGTCGCCGGGATCCGCGGTGCCCGCCGGGTGCTCCCGGCGTTGTCCCGCCGCCGTCTGCTGGCCCTCGCGGTCGCCGCGACGGGCCTGTCGCTGCTGGTCATGGGCCTGGTGACGGACGCGACGACGGCGGTGTTGCTGGCGCTGCTCGCCGGGGTGAGCGCAGGGATCGCCGCGAACACCGGCCACGTCCTGCTGGAGCAGGAGGCCGAGGAGGCCGACCACGCCCGGACGACCGGGCAGCTGCACGCCGTCGTCCGCCTCGTGGTCGCGGTGGCCGCGATCGTTGCGCCGCTGCTGGCCGCGGTCATCGGCCCGCACCGGGTCGGGAGCGGCGCGTTCGTCTTCGACCACGGCGGCGCCGCGTTCGCACTGATGCTGGTCGGCGCGCTGCTGCTGCCGGTCGCCGCCTGGGTGCTCGGCAAGGTCGACGACCGGAACGGGGTGCCGCTGCGGCGCGATCTGCGGGAGGCGCTGCGCGGCGGCGACCCGGAGCAGGCGCCCGCGCCCACCGGCTTCTTCATCGCCCTGGAGGGCGGCGACGGCGCGGGCAAGTCCACGCAGGTCGAGGCGCTCGCGGAGTGGATCCGCGCCAAGGGCCACGAGGTCGTGGTGACCCGCGAGCCGGGCGCGACGGCCATCGGCAAGCGGCTGCGCTCGATCATCCTGGACGTCTCCACCTCCGGCCTCTCGGACCGCGCCGAGGCGCTGATGTTCGCCGCCGACCGCGCCGAGCACGTCAACAGCGTCATCCGGCCCGCCCTGGAGCGCGGCGCCGTCGTCATCACCGACCGGTACATCGACTCGTCGGTCGCCTACCAGGGCGCCGGACGCAACCTCGCGCCCACGGAGATCGCCCGGATCTCCCGCTGGGCCACGGACGGCCTGGTGCCGCATCTGACGGTGCTGCTGGACGTCACCCCGCAGACCGCGCGGGAACGGTTCACCGAGGCGCCGGACCGGATGGAGTCGGAGCCCGCGGAGTTCCACGAGCGGGTGCGCGCCGGGTTCCTGACCCTGGCCGCCGCCGACCCGGCCCGCTACCTCGTCGTCGACGCGGGCCAGGAGCCGGAGGCCGTCACCACCGTCGTACGGCACCGCCTCGACGAGGTGCTGCCGCTGTCGGAGGCCGAGGTCAAGGCGCAGGAGGCGGCCCGTAAGGCGGCCGAGGAGGAGGCCCGCCGCAAGGCCGAGGAGGAGGCCGCGCGCAAGGCCGAGGAGGAGCGCCTGGCGCGCGAGCGCGAGGAGCAGATGGCGAAGCTGCGCGCCGAGGAGGAGGAGCGCAAGCGCCGCGAGCTGGAGGAGGCCAAGGCCCGCGAGGCTGCCCGTCAGGCCGAGGAGGCCCGGCAGCGTGCCGAGGAGGCCCGGCTCGCGGCGGAGGCGGAGCGCAGGCGCCGCGAGGCCGAGGAGCGGGCGCGCGCCGAGGAGCAGGAGCGGCTGCGGCTGCGCGCCGCGGAGGAGGCGCGACTGCGCGCCGAGGCGGAGGAGCGCCGCAAGGAGAAGCAGCGCAAGGCCGAGGAGGCGCTGCTCCGCGCCGAACAGGCCCGGATCGCGGCGGCCGAGGCGGCTGCCGCGGCGGAGGCGAAGGCGGCGGAGACAGCACGGGCCGCGGCCACGGCCGCCGAGGCGCCGACGACGGAGACGCCGGTCGCCGATCTGCGGAAGCGGACGGCGCGCGAGGGCGGTACGTCCACGGGGTCGTCGGCGGAGCCGTCCGGCGGTGCGTCGGGTTCCGGCTCGGACCGGGCGCGCCCCGGCTCCGACGACGGTTCCGACTCGGCCACGGATTCCGTGTCCGGCTCCGACAACGAGCGGACCGCGGCCCTGCCGCTGCCCGGTACGGCCTCCGTGCCCGGTGCGGCGGACGAGACCGCGGTGCTGCCGCGCGCCACGTACGACCCGGACTCCGAGCAGACCAGCGTGCTCCCGGCGGTCCGCCCCGAGGAGCGCGACGCGGCCCCCGAGGACCGGGTGCCGTCGTGGCTCTTCCGCGACGAGGAGCGGGGCGGTGCGCACGGCACCCCGCGCGCGTACCCGGCGCCCGCCGAGTCGGGCGCCGAGCGCACCCGCGAGCTGCCGCAGCTGGACCCGGAGACGGGCCGTCCGGCCGAGCCCCCGCAGCGGGCCCGGCGCCGTCCGGAGTGGGCGGAGGAGACCCCGCTGGACGATCTGCCGACCCTCTCCGACGAGCTCTTCGGCCGCCCGGAGGACGGCAACGACCACCGGGGCCGCCGCGGCTGACTCTCCCGCCGCCCCCCGAACGCCCGTGGCCGCAGCCTCTCCGCTGCGGCCGCGGGCGGTTGGCGTAGCGGCCCGGCGGCCGCCCGGACCGGGCTCGTAGACCCCGCGGACGCGGCCGACGCCCAAGCACGGGT
>NZ_JBHYGX010000011.1:49768-73810 GCF_042739975.1 Streptomyces sp. NPDC059080 | reverse complement strand
AACCCGCCGCCCGGCGCCCCCTCCCCCCCCCGGGGGGGCCCCGGGGACACCCGCCCCCCGCGCCCCCGCGCCCGCGGGCCCCCCCCCCCCCCGGCGGCGGCGGGGGGCGTTTCGCGTACCGGCCGGGCGGCGGCCCGGACCGGATTGTCGGTGGGGTGCACCACAATGGGACGAGCGCGAGACACGGCGGCGCGTGCGGCGGCACCCGCACCCCGGCGTGGCGGCGCCAGGGCCTGTCGCCACACTCCCGTCGTCCGCCCGGCGGGCGGGAGCGTGACGACAGCCCCTGGATCAGCAGAAACGGAGGCCGCGACCGGCGGCCCCGGGTGCGGAGCGGGAAGAGGGACGGCGGTCAGCGATGGCGGTATGGGACGACGTGGTCGGCCAGGAGCGGGTGACGCAGGAGCTCGCCGCGGCCGCACGGGACGCGAACGCCCTCGTCTCCGCCGACCGGGCCCTCGACGCCGCCACGCCCGGTGAGCCGGGGGCCGGGGAGTCCGGGGGCGCCTCCCGGATGACGCACGCCTGGCTGTTCACCGGCCCGCCCGGATCGGGCCGCTCCACCGTCGCCCGCGCGTTCGCCGCCGCTCTCCAGTGTGCCCACCCGTCGCCCGGCCCCCACCCCTCACCGGCGCCCTACGGGTGGCCCGATGATGCGGACCGTGCCCTGGGCGGCGCCCCCGGCTGCGGTTTCTGCGACGGCTGCCACACCACCCTCGTCGGCACCCACGCCGACGTCGAGATCGTCCGTACAGACCTGCTCTCCATCGGCGTGAAGGAGACCCGCGACCTGGTGCGCCGGGCGTCGCTCTCCCCGGCGGGCGGCCGCTGGCAGGTGATCGTCCTGGAGGACGCCGACCGCCTCACCGAAGGCGCCGGAAACGTCCTGCTCAAGGCCGTCGAGGAGCCCGCGCCCCGCACCGTGTGGCTGCTGTGCGCGCCCTCCATCGAGGACGTTCTGCCGACCATCCGCTCCCGGTGCCGTCACCTCTCGCTCCGTACGCCGCCGGTCGACGCGGTCGCCGACGTCCTGGTGCGCCGCGACGGCATCGCGCCGGAGGCCGCGGCGGCCGCCGCCCGCGCCACCCAGGGACACATCGGCCGGGCCCGCCGCCTCGCCACCGACGAGCGGACCCGCGCCCGCCGGGCCGCGGTCCTCAAGCTCCCGCTGCGCATCGACGACATCGGCGGCTGCCTCAAGGCCGCACAGGAGCTGATCGACGCGGCCGGGGAGGACGCCAAGCAGGTCGCGGAGGAGGTCGACACCAAGGAGACCGAGGAGCTGCGGGCCGCCCTCGGCGCGGCTGCGGGCACCGGCGGCCGGTTGCCTCGGGGCACCGCGGGCGTGATGAAGGAACTCCAGGACCGCCAGAAGCGCCGTGCCACCCGCACCCAGCGCGACAGCCTCGACCTCGCCCTGGTCGACCTCACCGGCTTCTACCGCGACGTCCTCACCCTTCAGCTCGGCGCCCCCGTCCCGCTCGCCAACGACGAGGTCCGCGACAGCCTCGACCGCGTCGCCCGCGCCTCGACGCCGGTCCGCACCCTGCGCCGGATAGAGGCGATCCTCGCGTGCCGGGAGGCGCTGGACCGCAATGTCGCGCCGCTTCTGGCAGTCGAGGCGATGACGGTGGCGCTGCGGGCGGGGTGAGGGCGCCGGGCCGGGGCCGTCGGGGTTGGGCCGCGGGACGGTGGGGGCCGGTTCCGGTGCGGTGCGGTTGCCGTTGGGGGCTGGTGCGGTAGCGGCCGGTGCGGTGCGTGGGCCGGTGACCGGGGCGGTGCGGTCCTGGCGGGGCCGGTCCGGTGCGGTGAGCGAACGGCCGGGGCCGGTTCCGGTGCGGCGAGCGAACGGGCCGGGCCGCTTCGGTACGTGGGCTGACATGGGGTCGGGCAGGCCGATCGCCACGGCCACTCTCCTCGACGTACAGCACACACAGCCCTTGTCCCGCTACCCTCCGTTCATAAGATTTCGGGCACCGCGCCCATACCCCGTACCGGCCACCGAACCGCATCACCGGCCACCGACCCCGCATCGCCGGCCACCGGCCACCGACCGACGCTCGCGGCGCCCCGCACCATCAGCTTCTGTGCCCCGAAGGGGCTCACCACCGCCGTACGCCCACAGGGCCCACAGGGACAAGGGACCGCCCATGGCCACCAGCCGTCTGTTCCGTACCTTCGCCGCCTTCTTCGCTGCCACCGTGCTGTTGATCTCCGGCTGTTCCTCGGGACCGTCGTCCACGCCCTCCGCGGCCGGTCCGGGACGGGCCGAGGACGCCGATGCCTCCGGGATGTCCAGCGGCGCCCCGAAGTCCGTCCTCGCCCCGCTGCCCACCGCCGTCCCCGCCGGCCTCCGGCCGTACTACGACCAGAAACTCAGCTGGCACGCGTGCGGTGTCAGCGGTTTCGAGTGCGCCACGATGAAGGCGCCGCTGGACTACGCGCGGCCCGGCGCGGGCGACGACCTCAAGCTCGCCGTCGCCCGGAAGAAGGCCACCGGCCCCGGGAAACGCATCGGTTCCCTGATGGTCAATCCCGGCGGCCCGGGCGGCTCCGCGATCGACTACCTCCAGCAGTACGCCCCGGAGCCCGCCTCCGTCCGCGCGCGCTACGACATGGTGGCGATGGATCCGCGCGGCGTGGCCCGCAGCACGCCGGTGGAGTGCCTCTCCGACAAGGAGATGGACCGCTTCACCCAGATCGACCAGACCCCCGACGACGCCGCCGAGGTCAACAAGCTCACCACCGCCTACCGGAACTTCGCCAAGGGCTGCGATGCCCGTTCCGGCAAGCTCCTGCCGCACGTCTCCACCGTCGAGGCGGCCCGCGACATGGACGTCCTGCGCGCCGTCCTCGGCGACCGGAAGCTGTACTACGTCGGCGCCTCGTACGGCACCTTCCTCGGCGCGACCTACGCCGGGCTGTACCCGTCCCGCGTCGGCCGGGTGGTCCTGGACGGCGCGATGGACCCCTCGCTCGGCCCCCGCCAGGTCAACATCGAGCAGACCGCCGGCTTCAACACCGCCTTCACCGCCTTCGCCGAGGACTGCGTCGAACGCCGCGACTGCCCGCTCGGCACCAAGAGCGCCGCGGACGCCGGCAAACGGCTCTCCGCCCTGTTCGAGAAGATCGATGAGCATCCGCTCGAAACCGGCGAGGGCCGCAGCCTCGCCGAATCGCTCGCCACGACCGGCGTGATCGCCGCGATGTACGACGAGAAGGCGTGGCCGGTCCTGCGCGCATACCTGGCCCAGGCCGAGAAGGGCGACGGCCGCGGCCTGCTGACCCTCTCCGACAGCTACTACGAGCGCGACCCGGACGGCCACTACGCCAACCAGATGTACGCCAACCCCGCCGTGAACTGCCTCGACCTGCCCCCCGCGTACACCTCGCCCGCCCAGGTCCGCGCCGATCTTCCGCGCTTCCGCAAGGCATCCCCGGTCTTCGGCGACGAGTTCGCCTGGGCCTCCCTGAACTGCGCGTACTGGCCGGTCAAGCCCACCGGCGCCCCCGAACGCATCGAGGCCAAGGGCGCCGCCCCCATCGTCGTCGTCGGCACCACCCGCGACCCCGCCACCCCGTACGCCTGGGCCAAGGGCCTCGCCGCCCAGCTCTCCAGCGCCACCCTGCTGACGTACGAGGGCGACGGCCACACCGCCTACGGCCGCGGCAGCGCCTGCATCGACAAAGCCGTCAACACCTACCTCCTCGACGGCACCGTCCCCCCGAAGAACAAGCGCTGCACCTGACCCCGCCCACCCTCTGACCAGCCCGTCAACCGCGTACGAACCACCCCTCCGGCATGTGTAGACTGGGCCGCGCACCACGCCGCCTTAGCTCAGTCGGCCAGAGCGACGCACTCGTAATGCGTAGGTCAGGGGTTCGACTCCCCTAGGCGGCTCCGGAAAAACCCCAGGACTCACTCGCCGTGACCTGGGGTTTTTTCTTATGTGGAGAGTTTTCGTGGGCGGAACGCGATGATCTTCGCTCCCTCGTGTGTGGCCATTGTGTGGCCATCCTGCCCGGCGGGTGTCTCGGGAGCCTGGTCGGCAAGGTGGGCGAGAGCCGTCTGTGCGACCTCCTTGACCGGGCGGCCGTCCCTCTCAGCAGCCTCGACGATCTACGCGAGGAGATGATCAAGAGACAGCCGGGCGACTTGCTCGACACGCGAATCGACGGAAGCTCGCCCGGTGCGCCGGCCCGCACCGCGAGGGACGACGGCTGCTGTTGCTTCCGGCCACGGTGAGGCTGCCCACATGCTTTCTGGCCGTGGGGCGAGCGGGTGCGCGACCTCCCCTCGGCTACGGCTGGCCCCTCTGAATGGGCGTCTGAAGGGGCGTCGCGCCATTGAACGGTCCCGTACGCCCCGGAAATCGCGGTAACACTGGCTGTATGAGTGCGGTGCGGGTTCCGGAGGCGGTGGCGGGCGCGGGGCGTGACCCAGGGCGAATCTGGTACGCCTCCTACGGTTCGAACGCGCAGTGGGAACGGCTGGCCTGTTATGTGAGGGGTGGGCGGCCCGCGGGGGCGGCGCGGGCGTATCCGGGGTGCCGGGACCGACGGATGCCTGTGGAGTCGGTCGCGGTGGAGTTGGCCGGGGAGATGTACCTCGCGACCCGGTCGCCGGTGTGGGGCGGCGGCTGTGCCTTCTACGACCCGGGGGCCGAGGGGCGGGTCCTGGCGCGGGCGCATCTGGTGACGGCGGGGCAGTTCGCGGACATCGCGGCGCAGGAGATGTACCGGGCACCCGGGGCCGACCTGGATCTGACCGAGGTGCTCGCCTCCGGCAGGTCCGTGCTGGGGGACGGGCGGTACGAGACGCTGGTCTGCGCCGGGTGGCTGGACGGGGCGCCCGTGCTCACCCTCACGGCTCCCTGGGGCGTGCGGGACGTGGCGTGGACGGTGCCGTCCGCCGCGTATGTGCGGTGTGTGGGTACGGGGCTGCTGGCGGCCGGTGCGTGGGACGCCGGGACGGTGGCGGCGTATGTCGCGGGGCGGCCGGGGGCGGCGGGGCACTGGAGCCCGGAGGGCGTACGGGAGCTTATCGCCGGGCCGGGGGAGGGGGATGCCGGGCCGGGTGCGCCGTAGGCTCGCGGCCGCTGGCCCCTCCCGGTGCCGGGAGGGAGCATGTCCGCGGTGCTCCGTCCGGGGCCGGCGTCCGCTGAGCCGGACTCGGCACCCGGCACCCGGCGCCCCGGCGAGTGGCGAGGCCGGGCGGCCCGCGGCGGCCCGGGAGCCCGGTGCGCAACGTTTGACAGGGGTGCGGAACGTGGGAAATTCTCGTTTCCACTATCAACCGGGATGTCAGAGGTGGCCGTGACCAGCGAGGAGCTTCTGGCTGTGCTCGCCGCGGTGGGTCACGCACAGCGGCTCCGTATCATCGCGGAGCTGTCCGGGGGGCGGATGTACGTCAGTGAGCTGGCGCGCCGCCTGGGGGTGTCCCGGCCCCTGCTGTACATGCATCTGGAGCGTCTGGAGAAGGCCGGTCTGGTGGCCGGGAACCTGGAGCTGTCCGAGGACGGCAAGGCGCTGAAGTACTTCGAACTGGCATCGTTCGACCTGCACGTGAATATCGATACGATCCTCGCGGCCGTACGGGCCGACGAGGCGGCGGACGACGCGGCCCCGTCGGAGCGGGCGGGTGGGGAGGCCCCGGCCGACTGACGGGGGCCTGAAGGCGTGGAGGGGAAACGCACATGACCGGGGCCGTCATCGCCATCGCCGTCGTACTGATCGTCGTCGGCGGGATCACCGGGAGCGTGATCGCGTACTTCCGGCTCCAGCGGCACCGCGCGGACGCCGTGGCGATGGCCTCGTACCGCAAACTCGCCGAGGAGGCAGTCGCCCAACAGGAGGCGCTGCGCGGCCAGTTGGCGGAGCTGGATGCGCGGGTCAAGGGCGTGGAGAGTCTGCTGCGCAGCGTCGACTGAGGCGGGAGGGGGTCGCCGGACGCCGTCGATCGCCCCCTCACCCCGTCGCCCCCTCACCCCGTCGCCCCGTTCCCGGCGGGCGCCTTCCGGCCTGGCGTACGGGCCCGGGCGGCGCGAAGGCCCGGCCGCCTGGACGGGGACCGGGCCTCGTGGTGACGCAGCGTCAGGCGGCGGATCAGGCGCGGAACTGCCGCGGTCCGTAGAGGGGCGGGGGCGGTGCGCTGGCGCGGGCTCGGTCATCGCGTACCGCTTTCTGTCTCCGCTTTCTGTCCCCGTTTTCCGTCTCAGCTTTCTGCCTCCGTGGGCAGCCCGCCAGCGTCCCGTAGGGGAGGCAGCCCACCGGCGTCCCGTACGGGAAGCGCTCCCGGCTCGGGGGGCTGTCCGGGGGCGGTGGCCTGCCGGGGCAGGCGCGTGGCCGGGGGCCGGTGTGCGTCCCGGCGGTCGAGCAGGTTCAGCAGCGGGCCGGTCATCGCCGTCGTCACCAGCGCCATCACGACCAGTGCGAGCACCAGCGGTGGCGCCAGGATGCCGGCGCTCAACCCGGCCTGGAGCACGATGAGTTCGGTCAGGCCGCGGGTGTTCATCAGGGCGCCGATCCGCCCGGCCTCGGCGCGGCGCAGCCCGCCCAGGCGGGCACCGGCATAGCCGCCGAGCAGCTTCCCGGCGCAGCCGAGCGCCACCGTCACCACGATCAGCGACCAGGACGCGGCGGAGAACCCCCGGGTCAGCACGGTGATGCCGGTGACCACGAAGAAGGCCGGGGCCAGCGCCCGTCCGGCCCGGGAGACCGTATGCACCGGGCCCGCCCAGGGCGCCCGTTCGTCGCCCGGCACGGCCAGCCCGACCAGGGCCGCGCCGAGGATCGCCGTCATGCCCAGGTGTTCCATGGCGAGCGCCACGGCCAGGGCCACGGCGCCGAGCGCGACGGCCGCGGCCCGCGGCAGCCGGGTGCACAGGGAGCGCGCCGGGCGGGTGCGCAGCCCGTACCGCACCGCCAGCGCGCATCCGGCGCCGAACAGCAGGGCCCGCAGACCGTGCAGGGTGCCGGAGGCGTCCCCGGCGCCGAGGCCGATCGCGACGGTGAGGAGCAGCCAGCCGACGGCGTCGATGGCGATGGCCGAGGCCAGCGCGAGCCGTCCGGCGGCCGACTCCGTCATGCCGCGGTCGGCGAGGATCCGCGACAGCACCGGCACCGCGGTGATGGACAGGGACACCGCGATCATCAGGCCCAGCGCGGGCAGCGGGGCGTCGCCGCGGACGGCGGCGGGCGCGACGAGCGTCACCCACGCGGTCAGCAGCGCCCCGGTGCACAGCGCGGGCAGCAGCGAACCGGCGATCACCCAGCCCATGGCCCGGCGCGGTGGCCGGTCCGGGCCGATCCGCAGCTTGTGCGCGAGACCGACCAGGAACAGCACCAGACCGGCCTGGGCGAAGAGGGAGAGCAGGCCGAACACGGGGCGTGGCAGCACCGCGTCGAGGGCGGGGGCGCCGAAGGACGCGACCACGGCGGGCCCGGCCAGCAGGCCCACCGTGACCTCCCCGACGACTTCCGGCTGCCGCAGCCGGCGGGCGGCGGCCCGGCCGGCGGCTGCGAGCAGGAGAACGACGGCGAGCGCCGCCACAGCATGGGTGAACCGCAGTAACAGGTACAGGACGTCCATCGCTCAGGGGTCCTTCCCGATCGGGGCCCGAGACGGGTCAGCGCAGTCCGGCGAAGTACGTGCAGGTGGGCGGCAGGGTCGCCGTCAGCCGTTCCGTCTTCTCCCGGATCAGCTCGCATTCTCGCCCGGTGGCCGTCCCGTCGGACAGGCCCAGGGCGGGCGACGGCTTGAGATCGATGCCGCTGTGCCGCCGTGCCACCGTGCTCGTCCATGCCCAGCGGGGTGCGCATGGAGGAGCGCGGCGGCAGTCCGTAGCGGCCGTCGAAGAACCTTCAGGTACTTCAGGTACGCGGCACACGCGTCAGCGGTCCGCCCCCCGCCGCAGGTGGGCGTGGCGGGTTCGGGTCACGTCGAAGGGGATGGCGCGGAGTGGGCACTGACAACGGCCGGAGACCGGCAGCCGGGCCGCCCGCCCGCAGCCTCCTCACCCGCTGAGCGTCACCACCGCCGGATGGCTCCCGAACAGGCTCACCGGCCGGCTGTCCTGCACCCGCAGCCCGGCCGCGCGGGCGAGGGAAAGGTGGGTCTCCGGATCGTGGAGCAGCAGAACGGCGCGGCCCGTGCCGGGCTTGAGGACGCGGCGGAGCTCCTCGTAGTACGCGGCGGGCCGGGTGGCGAGGGTGCCGCCGGGGGCGACCTGGAGGCCCCACGGGGGGTTGCTCAGGACACGGTCCGCCCGGCCGTCGGCGACCGGCAGGCGTCCGGCGTCGGCGACCGCCCAGGCCATGGCGGTGTCGCCGACCGCCCAGGCCATGGCGGTGTCGCCGGGCGGCTGGGCCATGGCGGTGTCGCCGGGCGGCTGGGCGGCGGTGGCGTTGGCCACGGCGGCGGCGAGGGCCGCCGGGTTGTGGTCGGTGCCGAGGGTACGCAGGCCGCCGACGGTCAGCCGGGACTCGATGAGGAGGGTGCCGGTGCCGCAGGACGGGTCGAGGACCCGGTCGCCGGGGGAGAGACCGGCGAGCAGCGCCATGGCGGCGGCGAGCGGCGGGTGCAGCGTGCCGGGCACCGACTCCTGTTTGTACGCGCGGCGGTGCAGGGGGCGCTCGGTGAGCCGTACCGCGAGCGCCGCCTCGGTGCCCTCGACGGTCACGCGGATCGGGAACGGCTGCCCGTCGTCGGGCACCGCGCCGTCCCGCCGCGAGTGGTGCGGCAGCCCGAGAGCGGCCGCGGCCTGCTCCCCGACGGTGTCCTCGATGTCGTAGCGGTTGTAGTTCCGCTTGCCGACGTACGAGGCGACGACGTCGATACGGTTCGCGGTGGCGGGCCCGCCGCACCGGCCGCGCAGCCGCAGCAGGCGGCGCCACGGTGCGGTGCGGGACGGCTGGGTGAAGCGGGCGAGGTCGGCCTTGGTGTGGCCGACGCCGCGGATCACCGCGGCCACCAGGAAGACGTCGTCGGCGGTGCGCAGGTCCAGCAGCCGGGCGTCCGGCTCGTCGGAGGTGAACCACACCTCGCGGTGGCGCAGGCGCTCCACGGTGCCCAGACCGCGGGCGGTGATCTCCTGCGCGCAGACCTCTTCCATGCCCCGCAGGGTCCGTGCCAGCAGCCGCACGCCCACGCGCGAATCCTCGCCCTCTGTGTCCTGTCCTGCCCCGAAACTCCCCGGGAGTCTACGGCAGCGCCGGGCCGCCCCCGGGCCGCCGCCGTACGCCCGCGGGCGGTGTGACGAGGGCGGATATCGTGGCGGAGGCGAGAGGACAGGACGGGCGCGGTGCGGGAGCACGGCGGCCCGGACGCGAGTGGAGGAGACGACCGGTGGCTTACCGCTACGCGACGGAGCGCGTCGACCACTCCGACCTCGCCAGCGGCTTCGTCCTGCGCTCCGCGCCCGGCTTCACGGCCTTCCCGGTGCGGCTGGCCTCGGAGACGTTCCAGCGCGCGCTCGCGCTGCGCGGCGGTGACGAACCGGCCGTCCTGTGGGACCCGTGCTGCGGCAAGGGGTACCTCTCGACGGTGCTGGGCCTGGTACACCGCGACCGGATCGCGGCGGTGGCGGCGTCCGACATCGACGACGCCTCCCTGGAGATCGCCCGCGCCAACCTCGCCCTGCTGACCGCCCGCGGCCTCGCCGCCCGCGCCGCCGAACAGGACGGGAAGGCCGCCCGCTTCGGCAAGCCCGGCTACACCGAGGCCGCGGCCGCCGCCGAACGCCTCGCCGCCCGCCTCGCCGCGGACGGCGGCGACCTCCCGCACACCGTGGCCCGCGCCGACGTCTTCGACCCGTCCGCGCTGGCACGGGCCGCCGCCGGGTTCGCCCCCGACATCGTCGTCACCGACGTCCCGTACGGCGAACGCGTCCAGTGGCAGGGCGCGAGCGGCACCGGGCTGCCCGGCATGCTGACGAGCCTGGCGCGGGTACTGCCGGAGCGCGGCGTCATCGCGATCGGCATCCGGGGGCGGAAGTTCCCGCCGGTGCCCGGGGTGGCGGCCCGGAAGTTCCGTATCGGGACGCGGTCGATCGCGCTGTTCCGGGTCGCGGAGGTGCGCGCTGCTGGGGCGGGTGGCTGATCTTTCCGGTGGGTGCCTGATGGTTTTCCGGGGGCCTGGATCTTTCCGGCTGGGTTCCTGAGCGTTCCGGGGCCCTGATCTTTCTGGAAGCCTTCCTGTTTCCGGCCGCCTGACCGGCCCTCCCCTCACTCCAGCGTCTGGGTCAGCCCAGCGTCTGTGTCAGCCCAGCGTCTGTGTCAGCGCGCTGCGTTCCGCGGTGTGGACGACGTGGGCGCGCGCCCCGTTGACGAGGGGGAGGAACGGCGGGACATGGCCGCACTCGACGTCGGCGAGGAGCGGCACGCCCAGCGGGCCGAGCGCGTCCAGCGGGCCGAGCGCGTCCAGCAGAGCGGGGGCGAGGGAGTCCAGGGGTGTGTCGGCATGGGGCGGAGCGTGGCATGCGGGGCGCGGCGCCGTACACGGAATTCCCCCCGATGTACGGTAGTTCAAAGGCAGAACACGACGACCTCAGCATGACCCGCGCTCTTCACCGCGCCGACGACCGCACACGGCGGCACCACGGGGCCCGGGGCAGGCTACGCCCCCGGGCCCGCTGCCATTCCCGGAGTCGATCACCTCAACCACGCGCCCGTATCGACCCGTTGACGTATCACGGAGTGTGAGCAGCCGGAAGCGAAGTCGCTTGGACCAAACGGGCGGAAACGGTCCCGTGGCCCGGTGAGGCGGGCACCTGTCGCGTCAAAACGGGCAGGTCAAAGGCGAGTTGATGAGTGAACGCGACGCAAGAGGATCTGCGACACCCTGACGCCGCAGAGGAGATATCCGTTCACTCCGTGCGAGCAACCCCACATGCCCCACCCGCCCCCTGCACAACTTCTCCACCCCACCGCAGCTCGTTACCGGGCTATGACATGCCGGGCTTGACGGTTGGTGTCCGCACACAAGTAGGTTCGGTATAAACCAAGTTACCTACCTACTTACCGGCGTCCCCGCGCCGGGAGAAACGGATACCCATGGGATCCCACGCCCGCCCCAACCGGATACACCGCACCGGGGTCCGGATCGCGATGGTCGCGATGGTCGGCGCCGCCCTGCCGATCACCGCCAGCGGCCTTGCCCAGGCCGCCACCCCCGGTGCCACGCACTCCGCCGACGACAACCAGGACGCGCACCGTCAGCAGGCCGCCGACCAGCAGGCCGCCGGCCAGCAGGGCGCCGCCGCCGATGCCCAGGACCCGAAGGACCAGGCCGCTCCCCAGGTCAAGGTCGACCACGCCTTCCTCCTCGACGCCCGCGACGGCAGCCAGGAGCGCCAGATGTGGGCCGGTGCCAAGGCCGACGAGAGCGTGCCGATGGCCAGTACCACCAAGATCATGACGGCGCTCGTGGTGCTCAAGCACCCCGAGTGGCTGGAGCACGGCATCCAGGTCAAGCAGGAGTACCGGGACTACGTCCAGAAGGTCGGCGCCAGCACCGCGGACCTCCAGACCGGCGACACGCTGACCGTCCGCCAGCTGCTGCACGCCATGCTGCTGCCCTCCGGCTCGGACGCCGCGCGCGCCCTCGCCGACAACTACGGTCAGGGCGCCACCGAGGACGAGCGGATCGCCGACTTCGTGCGCCAGATGAACGACGAGGCGCAGGCGCTCGGCATGACCGGCACGCACTACGACACCTACGACGGCATCTCGCACGGCAACAACCACAGCACCGCCCGCGACCTGGCCAAGCTCGGCCAGCGCGCCATGCTGCAGCCGGCCTTCGCCGACGTCGTCAAGAACAAGCAGTTCAAGACCGAGGCCCCCGCGGCCAACGGCCACACCCGGTACTACACCTGGAACAACACCAACGAGCTGCTGAGCACCTACGACGGCGCCCTCGGCATCAAGACCGGCAGCGGCCCCGAGTCCGGCTACTGCCTCGTCTTCGCCGCCGAGCGCGACAACCGCACCCTCGTCGGCGCGATCCTCAAGGACGACCAGGGCCGCTTCGACGACGCGACGAAGATCCTCGACTGGGGGTTCGCGCACTGACCCTGACCGAGCGGTAGCGCCCCACTGAGCGGCGCGCGTCCAGGCCCCTGCCCCGTCCCCGCCCCCACGGCGGATGGGTGGGGGCTTGGTGGTGGGGGCGGGGTGTGGCCCGCCCCCACCACCTTGTGGCTCACCAGAAACTTGCCCTCGCTCGCCGCGGTGCCGGCGACCTCACCCAGGCCCTGCGCTTCATCGACATCGCTCGCTGTAGCGGCGCGACCGACTCACCGATGCAACGCGTGCGACTGGACACCGCTCATGGCCACATCCTGCTCTCGGATGCGGCTACCCGTGATGATGGATTCCTCGTTCTCGATCAGGCTGCCAGGACGGCCGCGCAGTACGGGCTCGTGCACCAACTGCGCAGTATCGAGGACATCAAGTCCATGAGCGAGGGGCCGACCGGCCTCCGGCGACGGTGACCAGGGAGAAGACCGCGTGCGTAACGACCAGCAGGCCATTACCGAGGACCAGCGGCGCCGGGCCGAGCTGATCTGGGATTACCACCTGATGCACCACGAGGCGCGGCCCGTCGATGTGGCGATCGGGCTGGGCAGTCACGATCTCGGCGTCGCGACCCACTCCGCCGTGCTGTACCGATCCGGGCTCTTCCCGACCCTGGTGTTCACCGGCGGCAACAGCCCCACCACTGCGAAGGTCTTCCCGCGCGGTGAGGCCATTCACTTTCGTGAGCACGCCATCGAACTCGGTGTCCCCGCAGAAGCGATCCTGCTGGAGCCGAACGCGACGAACACGGGGGAGAACATCACCTTCGCCCGCGAGGTCCTTGCCGCCTCAGGAATCCGCCCCGAGTCGGTGCTGCTGGTCTGTAAGCCCTATATGGAGCGGCGGTCGTTCGCGACTGCCCGCAAGCTGTGGCCCGACGCCGAGATCCGTTGCGCGTCGGAGCCGCTGGAGTTCAGCGACTATCTGCAATCCATCGGCGACGAGAAGCTCGTCCTGGACATGCTCATCGGTGACCTCCAGCGGGTGATCGAGTACCCCAAGCGCGGATTCTCCATCGAGCAGGGGGTCCCGGAGGACGTGAGCAGCGCGTACGAATCCCTCATCCGCGACGGCTTCACCAGCCGTCTCGTCGCCTCGTGACCTGCCCGGAAATCGTGGCGGAGGCGGAGCTGTTGCCGTCGTTGCTGGGAGTTGAGGAGTTGCCGGAGTTCGTGCGGGAGTACGTGCGGGGGCGGCTCGGCGGGAGTCCAGGGAGGCCAGGGAGGCCAGGCAGTCCAGGGAGTCCAGGGAGTCCAGGCAGGTGAAGTCGCGGTGAGGTGCCAGGGGCGTACGGGCTGGTGGCCGGGCCACCGGCAGGGGCCACCGGCAGGGGCCGCCGGCAGGGGGCACTGGCGTGCCCGTTCCGTCGGCAACGGAGCGCCCCGGTGCCCCTCAGCCCAGCGCCTCGGCCAGTGCCACGATCACCCCGCCCGGCCCCCGCAGATAGCACAGCAGATACGCGTCCTCGAACTGTGTGATCTCGCCGATGAGTTCGGCGCCGTGCGTGTGCAGGCGGGCCACCGTGTCCTTGATGTCGTCGACGGCGAACATGAGGCGGCGGAGGCCCAGGGTGTGGGGCGGGGGGTTCGCCGGGTCGGGGGTGAGCGGGGGCGGGTTGCGGAACGCCGTCAGTTCGAGGCGGGTGTGGCCGTCGGGGGTGCGGAGCATCGCGATCTCGGTGCGGACGTCGGGGAGGCCGAGGATCCGGTCCACCCAGGGGCCCTCGATCGGGGCCGTGCCCTCCAGCTCCAGGCCGAGTTCGGTGAAGAACGCCGTGGCGTCCACCAGGTCGTCGACGACGATGCCGACGTTGTCCATCCGCTGAATCGCCATGAGTGGAGCTTAGAGCGGACCGGTGACAGCCGTCCGGTCCTGGCGGCGTACGGGTGAGCAGAGGGCCGGGCCACCCGCCCCCGTGGTCCGGTCTACTCCACCAACCGCGCCAGCCCCCGCGCCTCCTGCCGCAGATGCGTGCGCAGGGTGTCCGCCGCAGGGGAGAGCGGGCGGTCGGCGGGTCTGGTGAGGCCGACGGCCTGGCTGATGGATTTCAGGGGGGTGTCGATGAGGCGTAGATCCGGGTCCTGGGTGGCGATGAGGAGGGGGAGGGCGGCGAGGGCGTCGGTGGCGAGGAGGAAGTGGCGCAGGGTGGGCATGGAGGTGCACTCGACGCGGTCGGCGGGGAGTTCCAGGTCGGCGTGGGTGAACAGCTCCTCCAGTTCGGCGCGGAGCGAGGTGCGGTCGACGGGGAGCACCCACGGGTAGCGGCGCAGCTCGGCGAGGGACGGGTGGCGCAGGCGGTGCACGGGGTGGTCGGTGCGGGCGGCGAGGCGGACCGGTTCGCGGTACAGCTGCTCCTGGGTGAGGCGGCGCGGCGGCTGCCCCGAGAGGCGGCCGACGATCAGGTCGATCTCCCCGGAGAGGACACCGGCGCGCAGCGTGTCCGGTGTGGCCTCGCGGACGACGACGGTGACCGCCGGATGCGCCCGCTTCAGCGCCGCCATGGCGCGCGGCAGCAGCAGGTTGGACCCCGCGAGGTGGACGCCGACGGTGACCGAGCCGAGGTGACCGGCCGCGAGGTGTCCCAGCTCCGCCCCGGCCTGCCGCAGCTGGGCCAGGACCGCGCGGGCGTGGCCGACGAACGATTCCCCGTACAGCGTCGGCGTCACCCCTCGGTGATGCCGTTCGAACAGCGGGACACCGAGGATCGTCTCCAGCTCGTGCAGGGCACGGGTGACGACGGGCTGGGTGATGTGCAGTTCCTGGGCGGCGCGGATGACGCTGCCCTGGTCGGCGATGGCGGTGACGAGGGTGAGGTGGCGCAGTTTCAGGCGGCCGTCGAGCAGCCTCTCGCTCTCCATGGGGTCACGGTATGCCCGTAGGAGCATCGCGGGGAACGCAAAGAGCATTATTCAGGCATGCCCTGGCTGCCTAGCCTCGGCGTCATGAGCCGCAGCACTTCGCTCCCCGTGCGGGAGATCCGCAATTTCGTGGACGGCGCCTTCGTGGACGGCGTGCGCTCCTTCGACAGGTTCAGCCCGGTGGACGGCACCCTCGTGGGCCAGGTACACGAGGCGGACGAGGTCCTCGTCGACGTCGCCGTCCGGTCCGCCCGCCGCGCCCTGTCCGGTCCCTGGGGCGACACCACCGTCCCCGAGCGCGCCGAGCTGATGCGCCGGATCGCCGACGTCATCGACCGGCGCGCCGACGAACTGGTCGCCGCCGAGGTCGGCGACACCGGCAAACCCGTGGCGATGGCCCGGGATCTGGACGTGGCCCGCGCCGCCGCGAACTTCCGGGCCTTCGCCGACACCATCTCCGCCGCGGGCCTCGACTCCTTCCTCACCGAACTGCCCGGCGGGCGCACGGCCCTGAACTACGCGGTGCGCCGGCCGCTCGGCGTCGTCGCCGTCATCGTGCCGTGGAACCTGCCGCTGCTCCTCCTCACCTGGAAGCTCGCACCGGCCCTGGCCTGCGGTAACGCCGTGGTCGTCAAGCCGTCGGAGCTGACGCCCGCCTCCGCGACGCTGCTGGCGGAGATCCTGACGGAAGCCGGGCTGCCGGACGGCGTCTGCAATGTCGTGCACGGCTTCGGCCCGGACTCCGCGGGCGCCTTCCTCGCCGGGCACCCGGACGTGGACGGCGTGACGTTCACCGGCGAGTCCGCCACCGGTACGGCGATCATGCGGGCGGCGGCGCCGCGGGTGCGGCCCGTCTCGTTCGAACTGGGCGGCAAGAACGCCGCGCTGGTCTTCGACGACGCGGATGTGGCCCGGACGGTGGACGGGCTGGCCCGGTCGGTGTTCACCAACACCGGGCAGGTCTGCCTGTGCACCGAGCGGGTCTACGTCCAGCGGCCGCTCTTCGACGAGATCGCGGCGGGGCTCGCGGAACGCGCCCGCGCCCTGCGGCCGGGCCGCCCCGAGGACCCGGCGACCACCACCGGACCGCTGATCTCCCAGGCGCACCGCAAGAAGGTCCTCGGCTACCTCGAACTCGCCCGCAGCGAGGGCGCGCAGGTGCTGACCGGGGGCGGCGTGCCCGAGATGGGCGCGGACCTGGACGGCGGCGCGTGGATCGAGCCGACGCTGTGGACGGGCCTGGAGCACACCGCCCGCACCATGCGGGAGGAGATCTTCGGGCCGGTCGCGGGGCTCATCCCGTTCGACACCGAGGAGGAGGCCGTGCGGCTGGCGAACGACACGCCGTACGGGCTGGCGTCCTGCGTCTGGACCCGGGACCTGGAGCGCGGCCACCGCGTCGCGCAGCGGATGCGGACCGGGATGGCCTGGGTCAACACCTGGTATCTGCGGGATCTGCGGTCGCCCTTCGGCGGCACCGGCCTCTCCGGCATCGGCCGCGAGGGCGGGACGCACTCCCTCCACTTCTACACCGAGCCGACGAATGTGTGCGTGCAGTTGTGAACGATCGAGAGACCGAACAGGGCGCTTACTGCGGTGAGTTGACAGCCGAGCGCGCCTCCGATGCCGAGATCGCGGACGCCGCCGAGCGGCTGCGCCGCGCCGCCGCCACCGGTGTGCCCTGTGCGCCCGTACGGGAGCTGATCGGCGGGTGGGACCAGGACGCGGCGTACGCGGTGCAGCGGGCGGTGCTCGACGGGCACCTCGCGGACGGTGCGCGGCGGGTCGGCCACAAGATCGGGCTGACCTCCCCGGCCGTGCAGCGGCAGTTCGGGGTTTACACGCCCGACTACGGGGTGCTCCTCGACTCGATGGTGCACACCGACCGGGAGCCGCTGGACCTGGGGCGTTTCCTTCAGCCGCGGATCGAGGCGGAGGTCGCGTTCGTCCTCGGCAAGGACCTGGACGGGCCGTCGGTGACGGCGGCGGAGGTGATCGCGGCGACCGATTTCCTGCTGCCCGCGCTGGAGATCGTCGACTCGCGGGTGGCGGGCTGGGACATCCGTATCACCGACACCGTCGCCGACAACGCCTCCAGCGGCGCCGTCGTCCTCGGCACCACGCCGCGCCCGCTCGCCGCCGTCGACCTGCCGGGCCTCGGCATGGCCCTCGACCACCGCGGCGAGACCGTCTCCACCGGCTCCGGCGCTGCCTGCCTGGGCACCCCGCTGGCCGCCGTCGTCTGGCTCGCCCGCGAAACCGCCCGCCGCGGCGACCCGCTGCGCGCCGGGGACCTCGTCCTCTCGGGGGCGCTCGGCCCGATGGTGCCGGTCACCGGGCCGGGTGTCTTCCGCGCCCGCCTGGACGGGCTGGGGGAGGTCCACGCCGACTTCGTACGGAGCGCGGCCGAGGCCGCCGACGGGCCCGCCGCCACCTCACCCGCCGACCGCCCGGGCGCCCCCGCCGCCCCCCGCACCCCCGAAAGGAGCACGGCATGACCGCAACGACCACCGGAACCGTTCCCGTCGCGATCATCGGCTCCGGCAACATCGGCACCGATCTGCTGATCAAGATCGACCGGCTCTCCGACGCCCTGCACGTCGCGGCGGTCGCCGGGGTCGACCCGGCGTCCGACGGGCTCGCCCGCGCCCGCCGGATGGGCGTCGCCACCACCGCCGAGGGCATCGACGGGCTGCTGCGCATGCCCGAATTCGCCGACGTCGAGGTGGTCTTCGACGCCACTTCCGCCGCCGCCCACGCCCGGCACGCCGAGGCGGTCCGCGCCACCGGCAAGGCGATGGTCGACCTCACCCCGGCCGCCCTCGGCCCGTACGTCGTGCCGCCCGTCAACCTCGGCGACCACCTCGACGCGCCCGACGTCAACATGGTCACCTGCGGCGGACAGGCCACCGTCCCGGTCGTCGCCGCCGTCTCCCGGGTGGTGCCCGTCCGGTACGCGGAGATCGTCGCGTCGATCGCCTCCCGCTCGGCCGGGCCCGGCACCCGCGCCAACATCGACGAGTTCACCGAGACCACCGCCGCCGCCCTCGAACAGGTCGGCGGGGCCGCCCGTGGCAAGGCGATCATCGTGCTCAACCCGGCCGAACCGCCGCTCGTCATGCGGGACACCGTCCACTGCCTCACCGACCCGCTCGACGCGGAGGCCGAGGCGGAGGTCCGGCGGTCCGTCGCCGCGATGACCGCCGCGGTCCGCGCGTACGTCCCCGGCTACCGCCTCAAGCAGGAGGTGCAGTTCACGCCGGTCGACGAGCCGTTCGTACCGGGCACCGGCGGGCCGTTCCGCGGCACCCAGGTGTCGGTGTTCCTGGAGGTCACCGGCGCCGGACACCATCTGCCCGCGTACGCCGGGAACCTCGACATCATGACCTCCGCCGCCCTGCGCACCGCCGAATCCCTGGTCGCCCGGCGCCGGGAAGGAGCCACCGCCCGATGAACCCGCATCCCACCCCGGCCGCCACCCCGCCCGCCCTTTACATCCAGGACGTCACCCTGCGGGACGGTATGCACGCCGTCGGCCACCGCTACACCACCGCGCAGGTCACCGCCGTCACCGCCGCCCTCGACGCGGCCGGTGTCGACGCCATCGAGGTGGCGCACGGCGACGGCCTCGCCGGCTCCGGCGTCACCTACGGGCACGGCGCCCACACCGACCTGGAGTGGATCGAGGCCGCCGCCTCCGTTATCACCCGCGCCCGCCTCACCACCTTGCTGCTGCCCGGCATCGGCACCCTCGCCGACCTGCGCCGGGCGCACGCCGCCGGGGTCCGCAGCGTCCGGATCGCCACCCACTGCACCGAGGCGGACGTCGCCGCCCAGCACATCGCCTGGGCCCGCGAACACGGCATGGACGTCTCCGGGTTCCTGATGATGAGCCACCTCAACGACCCGGCGGGGCTGGCGCGACAGGCCGCCCTGATGGAGAGCTACGGCGCCCACTGCGTCTACGTCACCGACTCCGGCGGCCGCCTCACCATGGACGGCGTCGCCGCCCGCGTCCGCGCCTACCGCGACGTCCTCGACCCGGCCACCGAGATCGGTATCCACGCCCACGAGAACCTCTCCCTCTCCGTCGCCAACAGCGTCGTCGCCGTGGAGAACGGCGTCCGCCGCGTCGACGCCTCCCTCGCCGGGCAGGGCGCGGGCGCCGGGAACTGCCCGATCGAGGCGTTCGTCGCCGTCGCCACCCTCCAGGGCTGGCGCCACGGCTGCGACCTCTTCGCCCTCCAGGACGCCGCCGAGGACCTGATCCGCCCCCTCCAGAAGCGCCCGGTCCGCGTCGACCGGGAGACCCTCACCCTCGGCTACGCGGGCGTCTACTCCAGCTTCCTGCTGCACGCCGAACGCGCCGCCGCCCGCCACGGCCTCGACGTACGGGAGCTGCTGTTGGAGGTCGGGCGCCGCGGGATGGTCGGCGGACAGGAAGACATGATCGTCGACGTGGCGCTGGACCTGGCCGCCGCGCGGAAGGAAGCACACGCATGAACTCCGTTGCCAGCAAGCCCTGCGGGGACCTCGCGGAGGCCGCCGCGAGGCTGGACGCCGCGGCCACCGGCGCCGCCCCCATCGCCCAGCTCACCGCCGCCGCGCCGCTCACCCTCGATGCGGCGTACGAGATCCAGCGGCTGCTGATCGAGCGCCGCACCACCCACGGCGAGTGCCTCAACGGCATCAAACTCGGCTTCACCAGCCGCACCAAGGCCGCCCAGATGGGCGTCTTCGACGTCATCTTCGGCCGCCTCACCGACGCCATGCGCCTGCCCGACGGCGCCCGCGTCGCCCTCGGCCGCTACGTCCACCCGCGCGTCGAACCGGAGGTCGCCTTCCGGCTCGCGGTCGACGTCCGGCCCGAGGACACGATCGACCCCGAGGCGGCCGTCGACGCGGTCGCCCCCGCCCTGGAGATCATCGACAGCCGGTACCGCGACTTCCGCTTCACCCTTGAGGACGTCGTCGCCGACAACACCTCCGCCGCCGGATACGTCCTCGGCCCCTGGACCGCGCTCGCCGACGCCGGGGACCTCGCCAACCGCGGCGTCCGGCTGGAGATCGACGGCCGCCCCGCCGAGACCGGCTCCACCGCCGCGATCCTCGGCCACCCGCTGCGCGCCGTCCACGCCGCACTGCGCCGCGCCCGCGCACTGGGCCACCCGCTGCGGGCCGGGGACGTCCTGCTGGCGGGCGCCGCCACGCCCGCCGTCGCCCTCACCCCGGGCAGCCACGTCGAGGCCACCGTCACCGGGCTCGGCCGCGCCGCCTTCACCGTCGAGGACGCTCCCACGGAAGGAACGCCCCATGAGTGACGGCATCGTCGTCCCCGGCAAGGCCACCCCGCGCGGCCGCTTCCCGCATGTGAAGACCGCCGGTGACCTGGTGTTCTTCTCCGGTACCAGCAGCCGGAGGCCGGACAACACCATCGCCGGTGCCGCCGCCGACGAGATGGGCGCCACCACCCTCGACATCCGGGAGCAGACCCGCGCCGTCCTGGCCAACGTCCGCGAGGTGCTGGCCGCCGCCGGGGCCACCCTCGACGACCTCGTGCAGGTCACCGCGTATCTGGTGAACATGAACGACTTCGCCGGCTACAACGCCGTCTGGGCCGAGCACTTCGACGAACGCGGGCCCACCCGCACCACCGTCGCCGTGCACCAACTGCCCCACCCGCACCTGCTCATCGAGATCCAGGGCATCGCCCACCGCCCCGCCCCCGCACGGCCGTAACGCCCCCGTACCGCTCACCCAAGGAGCACGATGGACCTGCCTCCGGTCATCAACTTCGCCCAGTGGGTACGCGACCACGCCGACGACCTCAAGCCACCCGTGAACAACCGTCAGATCTGGGACGTCAACCGCGACTTCATCGTCCAGGTCGTCGGCGGGCCCAACGCCCGCACCGATTACCACCTGGAGCCGTACGAGGAGTGGTTCTACCAGGTCAAGGGCGCCATGCATGTCAACGTCATGGTCGACGGGCGGCCCCGGCGCATCGATGTCCGCGAGGGCGAGATGTTCCTGCTGCCCGGCGGCGTCCCGCACTCCCCGCAACGCCCCGAGGCGGGCTCCGTCGGCCTCGTCGTCGAACGCGTCCGGGACGAGGGCACCCTGGAGCGCTTCCAGTGGTACTGCCCCGGCTGCCACGCGCTCGTCCACGACGTCGAACTCCAGGTCCGCGACATCGTCCGCGACCTCCCCCCGGTCTTCGCCGCCTTCCATGGCGACATCCGGGCCCGAACCTGCCGCGCCTGCGGCACCCTGCACCCCGGCAAGAGCGGAACCGCACCGTGAACAGACCCACCCCCGGCACCCTCGACACCCTCGGCCCCGGCCTCCTCGCGCCCCCTGCCGAGGCTGCCCGCATCGACATCCACACCCACTACGTGCCCCTCGGCTGGCCCGATCTGGCGACCGCCGCCGGGCCCGGGCCCGACTGGCCCTGGCTGCGCGTCACCTCCGAACGCGACGCCATGATCATGGTCGGCTCCCGGGAGTTCCGCCGCATCGGCGCCGACTGCTGGGACGCCGACATCCGCCTCGCCGACATGGCCGCCGACGGCATCGACGCCCAGGTCATCTCCCCGACGCCGGTCTTCTTCCACTACGACCGCCCCGCCGACCAGGCGATCAAGGTCGCGAAGATCTTCAACGACCTGGCCCTGGAGATCTGCGCCCCCGCCCCTGGACAGCTGCTGCCTTTCGCGCAGGTTCCTTTGCAGGATCCGGACGCCGCCTGCCGCGAACTCGACCGCTGCCTCGCCAACGGCCACCACGGCGTGGAGATCGGCAACCACGTCGGCGACCGCGACCTCGACGACGAGGGCATCGTCACCTTCCTCCAGCACTGCGCGGACCGCGGCGCCCCCGTCTTCGTCCACCCCTGGGACATGCCGGCCTCCCCGCGCCTGGACCGCTGGATGGCCCAGTGGCTGACCGGCATGCCCGCCGAAACCCATCTGTCGGTGCTCGCCCTCGTCCTCGGCGGCGTCTTCGACCGGGTCCCCGACACTCTGCGGATCTGCTTCGCACACGGCGGCGGCTCGTTCGCGTTCTGGCTGGGCCGCCTGGAGAACGCCTGGCACCGCCGCGCCGACGTCATCGCGACCTCCGCGCACCCGCCGTCGCACTACACCGACCGCTTCTCCGTCGACTCCGTCGTCTTCGAGCCCACCGCGCTGCGCACCCTCGTCGACACCCTCGGGGCGAGCCAGGTGATGGTCGGCAGCGACTACCCCTATCCGCTCGGCGAACGGCCCGTCGGCGAGGTCGTCCACCGCTCGGACTTCCTGGACGAAGCCGAACGCGCGGCGATTCTCGGCGGCAACGCCCGGCGTTTTCTGGGGCTGCCGCCGGTCTGAACGAGGAGGCGGACCGGAGGCTCGCCTCGCGCAACCGGCCTCTGCCACCCGCCCGTTGCCCCGAAATGCCCCCAGCGGCCGGTGCCCGTCCCACCTCCCCCGGACGGACCGGCCGCCGGGATCCGTACGTGGTACCGCGGCGGCGGCCACCGGGATCCGTACGTTGTACCGAGGCGGCGGCCACCGGGGACCGCCCCCCGTACCGCGGTCGTGGCCGCCCGTGCCGCCCTCGTACCGAAGGAGACACGCCAGTGAACAGCGAACCGGGACGCGTCGTCGACGTCCCCACCGACCGGGGAAGCGTGCCGGTCCGCCGCACCGGACCCCTCCGCTACGCCACCGCCGCCCGCTTCCGGCCGCCGGTCCGCACCCCCGCGGGCACCGACGTGCCGGTGCCCGGCGCGATGTGCCCGCAGCCGCCGTCCCGGCTCGAAGCCGTGATGGGCTCCTCCCGGAACCTGCCGCAGGACGAGGACTGCCTGCACCTGAGCATCACCGCCCCGGCCGCGCCCGCAGCCCCCCGGCCCGTCCTCGTCTTCCTCCACGGCGGCGGCTTCACCAGCGGCTCCGGCCTCCTCGACTGGTACGACGGCGCTCGGCTCAGCGCCGAGGGCGACCTCGTCGTCGTCTCCGTCAACTACCGCATCGGCCCCCTCGGCTTCCTCCGCCACCCGGACGTCGTCCCCGGCAACCTCGGCCTCCTCGACCAGCTGGCCGCGCTGCGCTGGGTGGCCGAGAACATCGCCCGGCACGGCGGCGACCCGGCGCAGGTCACCGTCGCCGGACAGTCCGCCGGGGCGATCTCCCTGGCCCTGCTGCTGCGCCACCCCGACACCCCGGGCCTGCTGCGCCGTGCCATCCTCCAGAGCCCGGTGCTCGGCCCCGTCCAGACCGAACCCGCCGAGGCCGACGCGGAGGGCGCCGCCTTCCTGGAGGCGCTGGACGGCGACCCGTTCACCGCCGGACACGACGCCCTGCTCACGGCCCGCGCGGCCGCCGCCGCACGCGTCACGGAACGCACCGGCAGCCGCATCTCGCCGCCGTTCGCCCCCGTCGTCGGCGCCGACCCGGTCCCCGCCACCCCGCCCGCCGCCGGCCTCGACGGCATCGACCTCCTCGTCGGCTGGACCCGCGAGGAGCTGACCGCCTTCGGCCTCTCCCGCCCCGACGCCCGCGCCGCCGAGGAACCCGCCTTCGCCCGCCCGATCGCGGAATTCGGTGCCTGGGCCACGTCCGCGGGCGCCCGGGTGACCAGCTACCGCCTTGACTGGACGCCGGAGGGCTCGCCGTTCGGGGCCGTCCACTGCCTGGAGCTGCCGCTGCTGCTCGGGGACGAGGCGGCGTGGCGGGACGCGCCGATGCTCGGCGACGTCCCTTGGGCCGACGTCGACGCCTTCGGGCGCGCGCTGCGGACCGCCTGGGCCGCCTTCGTGCGTACGGGGGAGGTGGATCCGGGGGTGACGGAGGGGCATCCGGTGAGCTGGGGGCCGGGGCCGGGGCCGGGGCCGGGGGCGGGGCCGTCGGCGGCGCCGAGCGGCGAGCCCTTGGCGTAATCCGCCGCCGGACGGCCCGACCCCGTAAGCCCTCCACCGCCCGCCTCACCTGGCGGCCCGTACGGTCACGCCGTACGCCTCGCGGGCCCCCCCCGGCCCCCCCCCCGGGGGGGGCCCCCCCCAACCGGGCCGCCGGGGCCCCCCCCGCCCCCGGACCCGGGCCCCCCGCCCCCCCGCCGGCGC
>NZ_JBHYGX010000011.1:0-49758 GCF_042739975.1 Streptomyces sp. NPDC059080 | reverse complement strand
GCGCGCGCCCGGCCCCGCGCCAGCCCGCCACCCCCCCGCGGTCGAGCGGGGGGCGGCGGGTCGGCAGGTCGACGCCGGCGGGCCCCCGCCCCGCCCCCCCGACCGTGCGGGGCCGCGCCCTACCGGGCCGCCGGGCGCCCTCCGCTCCCCTGTCCGAGGCCCTCGCGCCCCCGGACGGCCGCCCCCCACTCGCTCTCCCCCCCACACCCGGGCGATCTTCGGAGGAGTGCCGTCCGCCGGGAACCGTGCGGGCTCCCGGCGGCGGCGTGGGCGGGGCCGCCGCGGTGCCGTCCGCCGGGCGAGCGATCTGGAGGCACCGTGCCCCACATACCGATACGCCGCGCCGCCGCCCTCACCCTGCTCGCCGCCGTCGCCACCGGCACCACCCTCGCCGCCCCGGCCGCCCGGCCGGGCACCCGGACCGCGGCCGCCCGGTTCGCGACCGCCCCGGCGGCGCACCCCCACAACGGCGACCCCGACCCACCGGCCGCACCCGCCGTGGCGTCCCCGCTCGTCATCGCGCACCGCGGCGCGGCCCGCCAGGCGCCCGAGAACACCCTCGCCGCCGTCGACGCGGCCCACCGCGCCGGGCTGACCTGGGTCGAGAACGACGTCCAGCGCACCAAGGACGGCCAACTCGTCGTCGTCCACGACCCGACGCTGCGCCGCACCACCGACGCGGCGCGCGCCCTGCCCGGCCGCGCCCCCTGGCGCGTGGCGGACCTCACCGCCGCCGAGATCGCCCGGCTCGACGCGGGCGGCTGGTTCGCCGCCCGGTTCGCGGGGGAGCGGGTGCCGACCCTCGACCGCTATCTGCGGCGCCTGGAACAGAACCACCAGTCGCTGCTGCTGGAGTTGAAGAACCCCACCCGCTACCCCGGCATCGAGGCCCAGACCCTCCGCCTGCTGCGCGCCGAGGGCTGGCTCGACCGCGCCCACCTCGGACGGCTCATGGTCCAGAGCTTCTGCGCCCGCTGCGTCCGCACCGTCCACCGGCTCGCACCACAGGTGCGCACCGCCGTCCTCGGCACGCCCGCCCTCCGCGACGCCACCCGCTACGCCCGCTTCACCGACGGCATCAACCCGCCGCTGGACCACCTCACCCCGGGCTGGACCGCCGCCGTCCACCGTCTGCGCGGCCCGCACGGCGACCCGCTGCGGATCTACGGATGGGGCCCGGAGGCGGCCCCCGGCGCCCCCGCCGCCGCGGCGCGAGGAATCGACGGAGTTGTCGCATAACGTGCCCAGAGGCGGGATCCAGCTCCTGTCCGGCCCGGTCAGGGCGGGGATTTACGGGATTCGCGCGGCGGAGCTAAGGTGCCTGAGATGTTCGACGCCGCCACGCCCCCCGCATACGCATGGAGACGCAGGATCAGGCCCATGGGTTCCCCCGCGGCACCCGGCGCGATTCCCCGTCCCGCCCCTCCTCTGGGTTCGTACCGGGAGGGCCCTTGACGAACGAGATACCCGACCACAGCGACCGTCGGGTGCCGATGCCCCCCACCGTCGACGCGGGCGGCACCACCGCCACGGCCCTCGCCCCGCCCGCCGCGGCGGCCGTACCGCGGCAGTCCCCCGCACCCCGTCAGGACGCGGCGCCCGCGCCGAAGAAGCAGCGGGACGCGTTCTTCGACAACGCGAAGTACCTCGCCATCGTCCTGGTCGCGATGGGCCACGCCTGGGAACCGCTGCGGGACGGCAGCCGCTCCGCCGCCGCCCTCTACATCACCGTCTACGCCTTCCACATGCCGGCGTTCATCCTCATCTCCGGCTACTTCTCGCGCAGTTTCGACATGCGCAAGGACCGGCTCCAGCGTCTGGTCACCGGCGTCGCCGTCCCGTACATCCTCTTCGAGGTCGCCTACACCTTCTTCAAGCGGTGGGCGGACGACGACCCCGGCTACCCCATCAGCCTCCTGGACCCCTGGTACCTCACCTGGTTCCTGGTCGCGCTCTTCATCTGGCGGCTGACCACCCCGCTGTGGAAGATCGTCCGCTGGCCGGTCCCGCTGGCACTCACCATCGCCGTCGCCGCCTCCCTCTCGCCGGAGATCGGTGACGACCTCGACCTCCAGCGCGTCCTGCAGTTCCTGCCGTTCTTCGTTCTCGGCCTGAACATGAAGGCCGAGCACTTCAAGCTCGTCCGCAACCGCCGGGCCCGCATCGCGGCCGTCCCGATCATGGCCGGGGCGCTGCTCTTCGCGTACTGGGCCGCGCCGCGGATGAACGCCGCGTGGTTCTACCACCGCGACAGCGCCCAGGAACTGCACGCCCCCTGGTGGAGCGGCGCCATCATGACGCTCGCCCTGTTCGGCTGCTCGCTGGTCCTCGTCGCCTGCTTCTTCGCCTGGGTCCCGGGCCGCACCATGTGGTGCACCGCCCTCGGCGCCGGCACCCTCTACGGCTATCTGCTGCACGGCTTCCTCGCCAAGGGCTCCCGCTTCTGGCACTGGTACGACGCCGCCTGGCTGCACACCCCGTGGGGCGCGATCCTGCTGACCCTCATCGCGGGCACCGTCATCACGCTGTTGTGCACCCCACCCGTGCAACGCGCCTTCCGCTTCGCGATGGAACCCAAGATGGACTGGGCGTTCAAGAAGGACCCGGTGGGCGCCGCCCGCCGCCACTGACCGCCACCCGTACCCACCAGGGCGCCCGCCACCGGATTCTTCCGGCGGCGGGCGCTCTGCCGTCCGTCACGCGCGGTGCGGCTCCTCGGACACCAACTCGTAGCGCACGCCCAGCGACTGCAGCGCGTCCTGCTCCTCCTGCGGCAGCTGTGCGTCGGAGATGACGAGGTCGAAATCGGCGAGCGGCGCCAGCTCGTAGAGCGCCTGACGGCCGAACTTCGAATGGTCGACGAGCAGCACCTTCCGCCGCGCCGCCGCCATCAATGCCCGCTTGACCAGGACGTTTTCCTGCGCCTGGTGGTAGCAGTGGCCGTTGTCGACGGCCGAGGTGGACAGGAACGCGACATCGGCGCGGAAGCTGCGGGCGCTGTCGGCGGTGGACATGCCGAGGAACGCGTTGAACGCCGCGTGGTACTCGCCGCCCAGCGCGATCACCCGGATGTCGGGCTCCTCCGCCAACTCGTTGATCACCTGAAGGGAGTTGGTGATGACGGTGTACGCGCCGCGCGAGGACAGCGCCCGGGCCAGCGGCAGCGCCGTACTGGAGTCGTCGATGATCACGGCCTGCCCCGGCTCCGCGATGGCCAGCGCCGCCGCACAGATCGCCTCCTTCGCCGCGACCTGCTCATTCCCCCGCCACCGCGCATTGGACTCGAAGAGCGCATTCGGCGCGGCCGTCGCCCCGCCCCGCACCTTCCGCAGCCACCCCTGATGCTCCAGCGTGTCCAGATCCCGGTGCACGGTCATCTGGCTGACGCCCAGCTCCTGCACCAACTCCTCGATCGTCACCTGCCCCTCGGCCAGCACCCGGTCCGCGATCCGCTTACGGCGTTCCCGGGGCGTGAGCTTGGCGGCGGGGGCGTCGGCAGCGGCTTCCGGGACGGGGGTGGCGGGGGCTGTGCGGCCGGCTGCGTCCGGCCGACGGGGCGTGCCCGGCTGATCGGTTGCGTCCGGCTGACCGGGTGCGCCTGGCTCACTGGCTGCGCCTGGCTCACCGGTTGCGTCCGGCTCACTGGCTGCGCCCGGCTGACCGGCCGCGCCCGGCTGACCGGAGGTGGCTGGCCGGCCTGAGGCGGCCGTCTGACCGGCCGTGCCGGCCGTACTGGCCGTGCCCGCCCGGCCTGCGTCGCCCTGCGGGCGGTCGCCCTTCGGTTCGGGGGCCTGCGGGTTCGCCTCCGGGCCCGGTCGGCCGTCCTCCGGATCCGGCCGGTCCGCCTCCGGGCTCCGCCGACCTGCCGCCGGGCCCGGCCGCTCGGTCTCCGGGGCCCGGCCGTGCGGGCCCCCGCCCGTGACCGAGGCCCGATTGCCTTCGCTGTCGGTCAACGCGTCGTCCCTTCGCGGATCGGATGTCGGCCGCCCTCAGCACGGCTGGCCCCCTACCCGGGGATTTTAGGTCGTGCCCTCGAATCGGCGTGCGGGCTGTGGACCGACGGCCGAACGACCACCCGGCCGCCTCGGCCCCTCCCGCGCCCGCAGCTGCTCCCGAGGGCGGGCCCTGTCCGTCGAGTCGCGCGGGTACGGATACGCCGCTCGGTCAGGCCACGGCCCCCACGCCGCCCGCCGGGCCCCGCCTCGCCCCCTCACTTCGCCTCCCCGTAGCAATCCACCACCGCCGTTGTGAACGGGAACCGCACCGGTGTCGGGCCGAACGTCAGGCGGCCCGCCGCGTCCGCCGCCGACGCGATGGCCGTCGCGACCGTCTCCGTCTCCTCGGCGGGACAGTGCACGATCACCTCGTCGTGCTGGAAGAACACCAACTCCGCCCGCAGGCCCGCCTCGTGCAGCGTGTGCCGCAGACCCGCCAGGACCAGCAGCGCCCAGTCGGCGGCGCTGCCCTGGACCACGAAATTACGGGTGAACCGGCCGCGCGCCCGCGCCGCCGCCCCGCCGCCGTACCCGCCCCCGTCCTGCTCCGCCCCCGCCTCCTCCTGCGGCAGCCCGGCCTCCTCCGGCGACGCCACCGACGCGGGCGGGCACGTACGGCCCAGCCACGTCCGCACCAGCCGCCCCTCCTCGCCCGCCCGCGCCGCGTCGTCGACGTACGCCACCGCCGCCGGATAACGCCGCCGCAGATCGGCCAGATGCTTCAGCCCGTCCCCGGACGTCTGCCCGTAGATCGCGCCCAGCAGCGCCAGCTTGGCGCGGTCCCGGTCGCCCCCGAAGGCCCGCGCGGCGAGATCCGCGTACAGGTCACGGCCGGTGCCCGCCACCTCCATCAGCCCGCGGTCGCGCGAGACGGCCGCCAGCACCCGCGGCTCCATCTGGTCGGCATCGGCCACCACCAGTCGCCACCCCGGATCGGCCCGCACCGCCCGCCGTACCACCTTCGGTACCTGGAGCGCGCCGCCGCCGTTGGTCGTCCAGCGGCCGGATACCGTCCCGCCCGGGAGGTACGCGGGCCGGAACCGCCCGTCGTGCACCCACTGCTGCAACCACGCCCAGCCATGCGCCGTGTGCAGCCGGTACAGGGCCTTGTACGCCAGCAGCGGTGCCACCGCCGGATGGTCGATCCGCTGCAGCTCCCACTTGCGCGTCGAGCTCAGCGTGATGCCCGCGCCCGCGAACGCCCGGACGATGTCCTGCGGCAGATCGGGCCGGACCCGCGCCCCGCCGAACGCCCGCGACACCTCCTCGGCCAGCTCCGCCATCCGCCGCGGCTCCAGCCCGCCGGGGAACCGCTCGCCCAACAGCTCGTCCAGCAGCGCCCGGTGCACATCGGCCCGCCACGGCACCCCGGCCCACGTCATCTCCGCCGCGACCAGCATCCCCGCCGACTCCGACGCCAGCAGCAACCGCAGCCGCTCCGGCATCTCCGTCCGCTCCGTGCGCGCCACCTGGTCCGCGTAGACCTCCAGCAGCGCCGTGAGCTCGTCCGTCCCCGGCGGCAGCGGCACCGGACCCGGCTCGAACAGCGACGGCTGGGTGTCGGCCGCCCGCACCGGCGCATCCTTCGGCACCGGCAGCCCCCGCAGCCGCGCCCACGCCGCCGCCAACGACCGCGGCTGCCCCCGCTGCCCCTCCTCGTGCCCGATCAGCAGCGCCTCCGCCGCCTCGACGTCGTAACACCGCTCCACCCGCAACCCCGCCGCCAGCAGCCCGCGGTACAGCTCGGGCGTCGAGCGCCACACCCACCGCTCCACCCCGGGCCGGGCCCGCACCGCCGCCGCGAGCGACGGCTCCCGCACCACCGGCCCCGCGGGTCTGCCCTCCGGAGTGAGCGGACAGAGACGCACACCCCCGTCGTCCGTCTCCGCCACCGCCCATCTCATGCCACGAAGTCTTGCACCAGGGTCTGACAATCGCTCTGACCAGCGGTTTTGTCGTGTCCAGCCGCTGCCCGAGGGCACACCGCCGTACGAGGTGCGCCGCGCCCGCCCGCCGGGCTCATCCGCCCGGCCCACCCGCCGGGCACGCACGCCCCGCACGCCCGCGCAGGCCACTCGCCGGGAGCCCTACGAACACTCCTGCCTCGAATTCACCCGAAAGTGGCGCTACCTGGCGACGGTTCGTGCGTTGAGCAGCTTGTCGCTCCACGCGGCTGTGCGTCGCTCACGCGCACGCGCATGTTCCCGAAAGCTGCTTCAGTGAAGAGGTTCGCCGTGAAGTTTGTCTCCAAGGCCGCCGTTCTGTCCGTCGCCGCGGGTATCGCCGTCATGGGCGGTGCCGGTGTCGCCTCCGCCTCGGGCCACGGTCACGGCGCCAGCGCCGAGGGTGTCGCCGTCGGTTCGCCCGGCGTCGTCTCCGGCAACGTCATCCAGGTCCCGGTCGACGTCCCGGTCAACGTCTGCGGCAACACCATCAACATCGTCGGGCTGCTCACCCCCGCGTTCGGCAACACCTGCGTCAACGGCTGACGCCACCCCGGCCGGCGCCCGTACGCCACGGACGCCCGCCCCGAAGGCCGGCCCGGGACCGCACGGTTCCCGGGCCGGCCTTCGGCTTTCCCGGCCGCGGGACACGGCCCGCCGCGTCACGCCACCCGGATACGGTGATATCTGCCTATGGTTTCGCTGCATTCGAGTGAATCGGCGAAACCGCACCCTGCGAAGTGAGTTGTCCAGGACGCTCCGGATACGGGCACTCCGCCTCGAAAGGGTAAATTGTGATCAAGAAGGTCCTGGCCACGACGGCCGTAGCCGCGTCACTCGTCGGCATTTCGGCGACCGTCGCCCCCCAGGCAATGGCGATCGGCAACGACAACGGCACCTCCACGGTCAACGGCAACGGCGCCAAGACCGCGTTCGGCAACTCCACCACCAAGGGCAAGATGAGCCCGCAGCTGGAGCTGATCCAGGGCTCGCTCAACAAGCCCTGCATCGGCCTGCCGCTCAAGGCGAACGTCGGCTCCCTCATCGGCTTCATCCCGATCACCGTTCAGGACGTCAACGTCCTGTCCAGCCCGCAGAACCAGCAGTGCACCGAGAACTCCACCCAGGCCAAGGGCGACGAGCCGCTGTCGCACATCCTGGACAACATCCCGGTGCTGTCCGGGAACGGCGCCGGTAACCACTGACCCTGCCGTCGGCCGTCGGCCGGTCCTCCCGGTTCTCTCCTCCCGGGCGGACCGGACCGGTGGCGCCCCGTCGCCTATGTGGGGCGGGGCAGCGCGACCCCTCTCGGTAGGAATTCGTATGCGGCGAATCCCTCGTATGTGTGGCCCGCGGTGGCTTTTAACGACAGGGTCGCGCGAAAGCACGGCGACAATCGCCGGGCGGATCCAGGCTGTTCGGACAATTTTTCCGAAAACTCCTCCACGGGAGTTTCGTCGGCGAGGGGACATCGTTACCAATATCGGCAGCGGAGTGACGGGCGAGCGGTTTGCGTCCGTGCGACACGAAGGACGTGTGCGCTATCGAACCGCTGCAGGAAAGGGCTCAAAGTGAAGTACACCAAGATCGCCGCTGTTGCCGCAGGCACGCTGATGGCCATCGGTGCCGCCACCCCGGCGTTCGCCGACGCGGATGCCTCGGGTGTCGCCGCGAAATCGCCCGGCGTCCTCTCCGGCAACGACATCCAGATGCCGATCCACCTGCCGATCAACCTGTGCGGCAACACCGTCGACATCGTCGCCCTGCTCAACCCGACTTTCGGCAACACCTGCGTCAACGACTGATCCGAAGCTTTTCGGATTGCGTTGTCCAGGTCGGCCCCGGTGCACATTCCGTGTGCCGGGGCCGACCGGTTCCACCCCGAATTCGACGCGTCCGTGGAAAGTCGCGCGCCTTTTCGGCACACGTTCCGGGCAAGATGCATGTTCGGGGGTTTCCCTGCGCGCAGGGACTCGTTGGGCAGAGGGAATGCGGTGATCCGAGCAGCGAAGTGAATGCTCACGTGGCCGGGATGTCGCGCCCCGTCGAACACCGCCCGAGAAGGGACAGTTCACAGTGAAGTACGCGAAGTCCGCCGCCGTTCTGGCCGGTTCCGTCATGGCTCTCGGCGCGGCTGTTTCCGCTTTCGCGGAAGGGCAGCCGACGGCTCCGAGCATGAGCCTCAACGGTGGTCTCAACGACGCGCTCCACAGCGAGCAGCTCGACGGTCACCAGATCCGGCCGCTGGTCGACACCGTCACGGGCGTGGCGAAGACGGCGAAATCCGGTCCGAAGAAGATCCTGGGTGGTGCCACGGGGGCGGCCCGGGACGGAAAGCTGCTCGGCGGCCTGCCGCTCGGGAAGTAATTCCGTACGCGGGGCTGCGGCGACGGGTGCGGGGAAGCTCAACACCGGAGAATTCCCGGTTCGCGGCGCCGGATACCCCGTGTTTCTGCGGTCACTTCCCAGGCGATTCCGATCAAGCAGTGCGGGTCGGGGACGCCAGCTCATTTGAGTGAATCAGCGCAACTCGGCCGGACGGCCGAAGTTGGGCACGTTGCCCGGCCCCGGGCAACCCGGAAAACGAAGGACAATCAATGATCAAGAAGGCTCTGGCGACCGCAGCCGCGGCTGCGTCCGTCGTTGGTATCGCCGCCGCTGCCGCCCCGCAGGCGATGGCGATCGGCAACGAACACGGCACGAGCTCCGTCAACGGCAACGGCGCCATGCAGGCGTACGGCAACTCCTCGACGTACGGCTACATGAGCCCGCAGATCGGCCTCATCCAGGGCTCGCTCAACAAGCCCTGCATCGGTCTGCCCGCCAAGGCGAACATCGGCTCGCTGCTCGGCGCCGTGCCGATCACGGTCCAGGACATCAACGTGCTGTCCTCGCCGCAGAACCAGCAGTGCACCGAGAACTCCACCCAGGCCAAGGGTGACGAGGCGCTGTCGCACATTCTGGACGACATTCCGCTGCTCTCGGGCAACGGCGCCGGCAACCACTGACCGGCACCCGCTGACCCGGGCTGCCCGGCCCTTCTTCTTCAGGGCGGCCCGGGTTTCCCTTTTCCCGCTTCCGTATCCCTTCCGAATGGTTTCCGGTGTGGTGATGCGTACGGATATCGGAAGGTGTGCGCGTACGGATTACGGAATGCGTACGCGAGGAATGCGGGCGGGGAAATCCGGGCGGTCGGAAACGGCGTTCGGGCGGTCGGAAACGGCGCCGGGGAATGCGGGACGGAATTTCCGGCATCGTTATCCGTGCGTGACCATTACGGGCCCGGGTCACTCGTTGGTCATGGTGTGTGGAGGGACGCATGCCCATGCGTTCGCGGGATTGATGGGGTTGCGGACGCATGGGCATGCCGTCGGAAGTGGCACGAGGCCCGCGTCGCCGGAGAATCGGCGGCGCGGGCCTCGTGTGTGTCCGGGCCCGTCAGACCTTGGGCAGGCCGGCAGGCCGGCAGACCGGGAGCGGGCCGGCCTTGAGGCCGACGGCGCCGGTGCGGTGCGGGGCGCGTGTGAACGAAGGGGGCGGCCGGGCGCCCGCGGTATCGCCATCTCTTCGGGTGACGGACCGGAACCAGGCGCGGTGCAGCGGGTTGTTGAAACAGGGCTTCTGTACCGGAAGTCCTTGTACCGAAGGGTTTGCACGATGAAGAAGATCATGGCGGGCGCCGCTGTCGCGGTGTCGATGCTCGGGTTCTCTGCCGCGGCGGTCCCGCAGGCGATGGCGACCGGCGACGACCACGGCACGTCCACCGTCAACGGCAACGGTGCCAAGACCGCCTACGGCAACTCCACCACGCACGGCAAGCTCAGCACCCAGCTCGGGCTGGTCCAGGGCTCGCTGAACGACCTGTGCCTCGGTGTGCCGGTCAAGGCGAACGTCGGCTCCCTCATCGGCCACGTGCCGATCACCGTTCAGGACATCAACGTGCTGTCCAACCCGCAGAACCAGCAGTGCGCCGAGAACTCCACTCAGGCCAAGGGCGACGAGCCGCTGTCGCACATCCTGGACGACATCGCCGCGCTGTCCGCGAACGGCGAGCACAACAGCTGACGGCCCGACGTCCCGACTGCCGCGTACGCCTCCGGGTGGCCGGTCCCGTGACCTCCGCGGCGCGGCTCCGGCCACCGGGGCGTACGGATGCGGGGCCGGGTCCGTCGTTCGCCGCGGCCCGGGGCGTGGCGTGGTGAGGTCGCCGCGTTCCGGGGCCCGGCGGGGAGGGGGAAGGGAGCGGGACCCGGCCGTGACCGGCGGGCCCGCGGTGGGGGGGCGTGCTCGGCGGCCGGCCGAGCGGATCCGGCGGGCCGCTCGGCCTGGGCCGCCCGGTCGAGACGGCCGTCGGCATCGCCGGACGACTCGACCGCAGCGCCGTCGCACCTGCGGGCCTGGTGGCGCTGCGGCTGGAAGCCACCCGGCCCGGACGACGGACTGTGCGGATCAACGCGCCAGGGGCCTTCTCCGGTACGGGAAGGATCGTTCTTTCCCTCATTGGTGGGACCAGGCTTCCCGGGGGTTTGAAGCGGCTCGAACGGAGCGGACGGGTGCGCCGGCGACTGCCGCGTGCGCCAGGGGCGGGCACGGGCGGGGGTGCGCGCCGGAGCCGAAGGGGGCGGCCTCTGAGAAAATAGCAGGACAAAAGACGTAAAAGCGATAAAAAGGGGGAGTGTGGCATGCGCATAGCGCTGGCGCAGACCGACTGTCTCTTGGGGGATGTGGAGGGGAACCTCGTCCTCGCCCGCGAGCAGATCGAGCAGGCCGCGGCGGAGGGCTCGGATCTGGTGGTGTTCCCCGAACTGAGCCTGCACGGCTACCACTTGGGCGCCCTGGAGCGGGACACCTCCGTGGAGGTGCGTGATCCGCGGCTGCTGGAGCTGAGCGCGCTCGGCCCGGACGTCGTGATCGGGTTCCATGAGCACACCAGCCTGCGGGCGTACAACACCTCGGCGTATTACGCGTCCGGGGAGCTGGTGCATGCGCACCGCAAGCTCTATCTGCCGAACTATCTGGCCTGGGAGGAGCGCAAGCACGTCAGCCCCGGGCAGTCGATGCGCGCGTACGGCCTCGGGAAGGAGCCGGGCGGCGGGCGGGCGGCGACGCTGGTGTGCAACGACGCGTGGCAGCCGGTGCTGCCGTGGCTGGCGGTGCAGGACGGGGCGGAGGTGCTGTTCGTGCCGACGAACAGCGCGGCGAGCCTGGACCCGGAGGCGATGGACACCGGGCTCTACTGGGACACCCTGCTCTCGTACACGGCGCGGATGCTGCAGTGCTGGGTGGTCTTCGTCAACCGGGTCGGCAGCGAGCACGGCGCGACCTTCTGGGGCGGCTCACGGGTGGTGGATCCCCGGGGCGCGGTGGTGGCGCAGGAGCCCAAGTGGGAGCCCGCGCTCGTCACCGTCGACGTCGACCCGTCCGAGGCGCGTCGGCAGCGCCGCGCCGTGCCGCTGGTGGCCGAGGCGCGGCTCGGGCTGGTCGACCGCGAGGTGCGGCGGCTGATCGACGAGGGCGGGGACCACTGAGCGGCGGGGCTACGGGCCGCCGAGCCGGGGCTGCCGGGCCGCGGTGCGGGGATTCGCGGCCCGGGGCCGGGCCGGGTCAGTGCCCGGCGGCCGTCGTCTCCGTACGGGGCGTGGCGGACGCGGCGGGCTGCTCGGGCCGCTCGGGGGTGTGGTCGTCCTTGAGCGCCTTGGCCTCCGACTTGAGGATGCGCATCGAGCGGCCGAGGCCGCGGGCCATGTCCGGCAGCTTCTTCGAGCCGAAGAGCAGGACGCAGGCGACGATGATCAGGATCAGGTGCCAGGGTTCGAAGGCGTTCCGGAGCATGGTGCGCTCGCTTTCGTCGGGGGTGCCTGCGGACGTTCTGCCCAGTATGACCGGAACGGGCCCGGCGTCCGGCGGAGGGGGGCAACTGGAGGACGTCGCCCCTCGGTGTTCACCAAAGGGCCGCGCGGTCGTCGGGGCGGCGTTCCCCGTGCGAGGCGTGCGCGGAGAGGGTGACGGCCCTGAGCGCCGCGCGGCGGACGGCGTAGCGGGCAGCCGTGGCGACCCCCGGCAGCTTATTGAAAATGGTAATCATGTGGCGATGGTAGTCCGGTGTTGCCGGCCGGGCTCGGCGGCGGGTGTGGCGGGGCGATGGATTCACGCCGATCGAGGGCGGGTGCGGGCGTGATAAGGGGCGCGGTGGAGCGGGAGGGAACCTGTTGGCGTCGGCGTGCGTCCCAGCGGCGACCAGTGGGGCGGGTGAGGTGCGCGGGGACGACGGGGCTCGGGTGGGGTTTCCGTGTTTGACGTGCGGTAACGGTGTCGGCACCCCCTGTCGTGCACGTGCATCTGTACATGCATCTGCATGTGAACCTGGTTATGCTGCCGAGTAGTTGAACGACAGTCATGATCCGGGAGAGCCCTGTGCCGCACGCATACAACGGGATGGCCGCGACCGATCTCCCCGACGCCGCCTGGCAGAAGAGCCGCCACAGCAACTCGCAGGGATCCTGCGTGGAGTTCGCGAAGCTCCCCGGCGGGGAGGTGGCGGTGCGGAACTCGCGTTTCCCCGAGGGGCCCGCGCTGATCTACACGCCCGCCGAGGTCGAGGCGATGCTGCTCGGCGTCAAGGACGGGGAGTTCGACCACCTGGTCCGCGACTGACCGTCCGGGGCAGCGACTGAGACCCATAGCCGCAGGTCAGCGGCTTTTTTGCGCATGCGCTGGCCGAGGCGGGGCCGTGCTCCGGGAGGCGCGGGGCGTCGCCCTGCGCGTACCGCCCGTCGTCGTGTACGTACGCCCTTGGGGCGCCCGTCGCTGTGTCCGGTCACAGGTGTGCCGGGGCCTCCGTGGGGGTGGCCCCGGCGTGTGGTGTGTCCATGCCGGTCCGTCCCGGGGGCGGTGCGCGCCCCCGGCGGGGCGGGTTACGGAACCCGGAAGAGCGCCCAGACGATCTTGCCGTGGGGGGCGCCGGAGAGCGGCTGCCAGCCCCAGCTGTCGCTGAACGACTCGACGAGGTACAGCCCGCGGCCGCCCTCCGCCCCGAAGTCCGCCTCGCCGGCGACCGGTGAGTCGTCGCTGGGGTCACGGACCGCGCACACCAGTCGCGAGGACCAGTGCATCAGGTGCAGCCGGGCCGGCGGGGTCTCGTCGGCGAGCTGCGGGGCGGCGAGGACCGCGTGCCGCAGCGCGTTGGTGACCAGCTCGGAGACGACCAGTTCGACGCCGTCGAAGAGGCCCTCAAGACCCCAGTCGCCGAGCGTGTCACGGGTGAACTTCCGTGCGCCGCCCACCGATTCGTAGCGCGGTGGCAGCGAGCAGGAGGCGGAGCCGGAGACTGTCCAGGGGTCGACGGGAAAGACGCTTTGCCCTAATGGATCGAGCCTGGTCAAAACCTTGGTCCCCATGCGAGGCACTCCTGGCGTTCGCGGACGTCATGACCCGGCCGGTCAGCGGGGTCTGGCGGATCTTTCACGAGCGTGCATGCGTGCGACGCCCATGGTTCCGAATGCGTACGCCAGATGCAAGGGCAGATGCACGTGCACGCGCCGGGGTTGCGGGGATGTCTTCCGGTTCGCGGTTAATTCTTCTCCCGTGCAGAGTGTGGAGGGCATGGGCGGACCTCACATATCAGTAACCGGCCGAGCACTCAACGCCGCAGGAACGTGGCAGACTGCCGGGCATTGTTGGGCGGGTCGGGGCCATGGGAGGGGCGAAACGGTGTCCGCAAGTGAGTCGAACGGGTCGGTGGTGCGGAGGATCCTGCTGGGATCCCAGCTGCGCCGACTGCGGGAGTCGCGCGGCATTACCCGGGAGGCGGCGGGGTACTCGATCCGCGCCTCCGAGTCCAAGATCAGCCGCATGGAACTGGGGCGGGTCAGCTTCAAATCCCGTGACGTGGAAGACCTGTTGGCGCTGTACGGGGTGAGCGACGAGCAGGAGCGCGCCGCGTTGCAGTCCCTGGTGCGCGAGGCCAACGTCGCGGGCTGGTGGCACAGTTACTCCGATGTGCTCCCCGGCTGGTTCCAGACGTATATCGGCCTGGAGGGCGCCACTTCGCTGCTGCGCACCTATGAAGTGCAGTTCATTCATGGCCTGTTGCAGACGGAGGAGTACGCCGACGCCGTGGTACGGCGCGGGATGCCGGACGCCACGCCGGAGGAGATCGAGCGCCGGGTCGCGCTCCGCCTGGAGCGGCAGAAGCTCCTCGTCGCCGAGCGCCCGACGGAGTTCCACTGCGTGCTCGACGAGGCCGCGCTGCGCCGCCCGTACGGCGAAAGACAGGTGATGCGCGAGCAGTTGAGACATCTCATAGAGGTGTCGGAACGGCCGAATGTGCGGCTTCAGGTGATGCCCTTCCAGATGGGCGGTCACTCCGGGGAGAGCGGCGCCTTCACGATGCTGGGATTCCAGGAGGACGGGCTGCCGGACATCGTCTATCTGGAGCAGCTCACCAGCGCGCTCTACGTGGACAAGCCCGAGGAGGTCGCCCAGTACGCACGGGTGATGGGGCGGTTGCAGGCGGAGGGGCCGAGCCCCGCGGAGAGCCGGGACCTTTTGCGTGGTCTACTCCAATTGATGTGACGCGTGGGTAGTATGACCAGCCATCAGGAGGCAATACCCCACAACTGGGCGCCGCGCGCGCCCTGTTCTCCAGATCGGGATGGCATGTCCTACTTCGACGACTTGGCGTACCAGTTCATCGACGGCGAGTGGCGCTCCGGCAGCGGCTCGTGGGACATCGTCGATTTCAATCCCTACAACGGGGAGAAGCTGGCCTCCATACCGGTCGCCACGGCGGCGGAGATCGACGAGGCGTACCGCGCCGCGGAGCGTGCACAGCAGGCGTGGGCCGACACCAACCCGTACACCCGGCGGCTGGTCTTCGAGCGGGCGCTGCGGATCATCGACGACCGCGAGGCGGAGCTGGCCGAGGCGATCGCCGCGGAGGTCGGCGGCACCCACGTCAAGGTCGGCTTCGAGCTGCATCTGGTCCGGGAGTTCCTGCGCGAGGCGATGCAGCTGGCGCTGCGCGCGGAGGGCCGCATCCTGCCGTCGCCGGTCGACGGCAAGGAGAACCGCCTCTACCGGGTGCCGGTCGGCGTCGTCGGGGTGATCAGCCCGTTCAACTTCCCGCTGCTGCTGTCGATGAAGTCGGTGGCCCCGGCGCTGGCGCTCGGCAACGCCGTGGTCCTCAAGCCGCACCAGAACACGCCGATCTGCGGCGGCGGGCTGGTCGCCCGGATCTTCGAGGAGGCCGGGCTGCCGGCCGGGCTGCTGAATGTCGTGGTCACCGACATCGCCGAGATCGGTGACGCGCTGATCGCGCATCCGGTCCCCAAGGTCATCTCGTTCACCGGCTCCGAGAAGGTCGGGCGGCACGTCGCGACGGTCGCCGCCGGGCACTTCAAGCACGCCGTGCTGGAGCTGGGCGGCAACAGCGCGCTGGTCGTCCTCGACGACGCGGACGTCGACTACGCCGTCGACGCCGCGGTCTTCAGCCGCTTCATCCATCAGGGCCAGGTCTGCATGGCGGCCAACCGGGTGCTGATCGACCGGTCGCTGGAGCAGGAGTTCACCGAGAAGTTCGTGGCGAAGGTCGCCTCCCTCAAGGTGGGCGACCCGGCCGATCCGGCCACCCACATCGGGCCGCTGATCAACGAGGGCCAGGCCGAGGCGATCACCTCGCTGGTCGGGCGGGCGGTCGGCGAGGGCGCCACCGCGCTGCTGCACGGCACGAGCGACGGCACGCTCGTCGGGCCCAGCGTGCTCGGCGGGGTGGCGGAGGACTCGTGGCTGCTCCACCAGGAGATCTTCGGGCCGGTGGTGGTGCTGGTGCCGTTCGACGGTGACGACGACGCGGTGCGGATCACCAACGCGTCGCCGTACGGCCTGAGCGGCGCGGTGCACACCGCGGACATCGAGCGGGGCGTGCGGTTCGCCAAGCGCATCGAGACCGGCATGATCCACATCAATGACGGCACGGTGCACGACGAGCCGATCGTGCCGTTCGGCGGCGAGAAGAACTCCGGCGTGGGCCGCCTCAACGGTGACGCGATGGTGGAGGCGTTCACCACCACCAAGTGGATCTCCATCCAGCACGGCCGCTCCCGCTTCCCGTTCTGACGGCCGCTTCCCGTTCCGACAGCGGCTTCCCGTTCCCGCGATCGCTTCCCGCTCCGGCGATCGCTTCCCGTTCCGACGGCGGCGCGGGCCGCACGCCCCGGGCGCGGGTACGGCCCGGCCGCCGCCTCGGGGTACGTCCTAGGCTGGTGCCACCGGGCGCGCCGGTCTGCGCGATCCGGGTGTGGCGGACGGAGGGGCGATGTCGGCGATGCGGTTGCTGGTCCTGGGCGCCGTCCGGCAGCACGGGCGGGCGCACGGCTATCAGGTGCGGGGCGATCTGGAGTACTGGGGCGCGCACGAGTGGGCGCAGGCCAAGCCCGGTTCGATCTACCACGCACTCAAGCAGATGGCGAAGCAGGAACTGCTGCGCGCCCACGCCACCGCGCCGAGCCCGGACGGCGGACCGCCGCGTACCGAGTACGAGCTGACGGACGCCGGTGAGGCGGAGTTCTTCGCGCTGCTGCGGGACGCGCTGGCGCGGCCCGGTCAGCGGAACGATGTGCTCAGCGCCGGTCTCGGCTTCCTCGTGGAGCTGGAGCGGGCGGAGGCGGTGGCGCTGCTGCGGGAGCGGGCGCGGGCCCTGGAGGAGTGGCGGGCCACGGCGGCCGAGGAGTATGTGCCCGCGGAGGGGCCCGGTGCGCTCGGGCACATCGGCGAGATCATGCACATGTGGGTGGACGCCGCCGATCACGGCGCGGCCTGGACCCGCGGGCTGATCGCGCGGATCGAGGGCGGCGCGTATGTCTTCGCCGGGGAGGGCGAGCCGTTCGTGGGCGTCCTGGCCGACGGCGAGGAGAACCCGTACGCGACGGGTGAGGCCCACCCCGGGGACGACGCGTAGGGGCAGCCCGGTTCGGGCGTGCCCGGGCGCCGGGCGGACGGCGGGGTTCCGCGGAGCGTCCGGGACCCCCGTGGTCAGTGATGGAACGCGGTGGCTTTGTGGGCGGGACGCTGCAAAGGGCAGGGCTGGGCGCGGAGTTCCGGCAGCAGTTGCTCCAGGTCGTCCAGGAAGAGGTCGGCGAGGTCATGGGAGAAGCCGTTGCGGCAGACCACCCGGAGGACGGACAGGTCCTCGCGGTGCGGCGGGAAGGTGTACGCGGGCACCAGCCAGCCGCGTTCCTTCAGCCGCCGGGAGACGTCGAACACGTCGAAGACGGTGGTGCCGGGAGCGGTGGTGAAGGCGAAGACCGGCAGTTCGTCGCCGTGCGTGAGCAGGGTGAAGTCGTCGAGCGCGCCGATGCGGGACGCCAGTGACGTCGCCACGTCCCGGGTGGCCTGCTGGACGGCGCGGAAGCCCTCCCGGCCCAGCCGCAGGAACGTGTAGTACTGCGCCACGACCTGGGCGCCGGGCCGGGAGAAGTTGAGCGCGAAGGTCGGCATGTCGCCGCCGAGGTAGTTGACGCGGAAGACCAGCTCCTCGGGGAGCATCGTGTCGTCGCGCCACAGTGCCCAGCCGACACCGGGGTAGACCAGGCCGTACTTGTGGCCCGAGGTGTTGATCGAGGAGACGCGGGGGAGCCGGAAGTCCCAGGTCAGGTCCGGGTCGAGGAAGGGCGCGACCATGGCGCCGGAGGCGCCGTCGATGTGGACGGGGATGTCGAGGCCGGTGCGTTCCTGGAGGGCGTCGAGCGCCGCGCACACCTCGGCGACCGGTTCGTAGGAGCCGTCGAAGGTGGAGCCGAGGATGGCGACGACGCCGATGGTGTTCTCGTCGCAGAGGTCCGCGGCGGCCTGCGGGTCGAGGTGGTAGCGGTCGCCCTCCAGGGGGACCTGGCGTGCCTCGACCTCCCAGAAGGTGCAGAACTTCTCCCAGCAGACCTGCACATTGGCGCCCATGACGAGGTTGGGGCGGGCGCCGGTGCGGTCGGCGGCGTGGCTCCAGCGCCGTTTCAAGGCCATCCCGGCGAGCATGCACGCCTCGCTGGAGCCGGTGGTCGAGCAGCCGAGGGCGGCCGCCGGGTCGGGCGCGTGCCACAGGTCGGCGAGCATCGCCACACAGCGCCGCTCCAGTTCGGCGGTGCGTGGGTACTCGTCCTTGTCGATCATGTTCTTGTCCCGGCACTCGGCCATCAGCGCGGTGGCCTGCGGTTCCATCCAGGTGGTGACGAAGGTCGCAAGGTTGAGCCGGGCGTTGCCGTCGAGCATCAGCTCGTCGTGCACGTACTGATAGGCGGTGTGCGGGGCGAGCGGGCCGTCCGGGAGCGTGTGCCGGGGCGGCGACTCGTCCATGCCGCCGATCGGGTCGGCCTCACCGTAGAAGGGGTTGACCGGGTGGCCGGGCCGCGCGGACGCGCCTTTGTGCAGGGTCATGGCCGCACCTCCTCGGCCGACCCTAGGGCGGCGGCCGGACGGCGGCGCGTGGGGAGGGGCCGGGCGTGTGGCCGGGCTTCGGGGCCGGGTCGGGTGCGTCGCGGGTACGGGCCCGGGGGCGCTTCGGACCAGGCGGGCCGGGGCGCCCCGGGGCCGGGGCCGGAGTCCGGTCGGGGCGCCCGGGCGGAGTGGCCCGGGCGCGCCACGCGGTGGCCGGGGTCAGCCCGTCCCGGCCAGGGACAGCTTCGCGGCGAAGCCCAGGAAGGCGGCGCCGGCGCCCGCGGACAGGCCCGCGGTCAGCTTCCGGCGGCGCCGGAACGTCGCGGCCAGATACGTACCGCTGAAGATCAGGATCGACAGGTAGGTGAGGCTGAACAGCTGCGCCCAGGCGCCCAGGGCCAGGAACGACAGCACCGGGTGCGCGTAGGACGGGTCGACGAACTGCACGAAGAAGGAGATGAAGAACAGGATCGCCTTCGGGTTGAGCAGGCTCACCACCAGAGCCCGGCGGTACGGGCGCTCCACCGGCTCCTTCGCCGCTCCGGCCGGCGCCTCGGCCGTCGCCGCCTCGGCCACCGCCGTCGCGGCCGTCGGCTCGGTCCCGGCAGACGCCTCGGCGGACGTACGGGCCGACCGGCCGCGCCACAGGGCCACCGCGCCGCGCAGCATCCCGATGGCCAGCCAGGTCAGATAGCCCGCGCCCGCGAACTTCACGATCGCGAACAGCAGCGGGCTGGCCTTGAGGAGCGACGCCACGCCGCCCGCCGACAGGGCCATCAGCACCGTGTCCCCGCAGACCACCCCGGCCGCCGCACGGTACGCGACACGGGGGCCGCGGCGGGCCGCCACCGAGACGACGTAGAGCGAATTCGGCCCCGGCAGCAGGATGATCAGGGCGAGGCCCGCCAAATAGGTGGAGAGGTCAGTTATCCCGAACATGGGCGCAGAATCTCACCCGGAGCCCGGCCCTCCACAAGTCTTTTCACCATGCGGACGCCCCGTTCTTTTCCCCATGCGGACGCCCCGGACACGGCGCGGTGTCCGGGCGGGAGCCCGGCGGCGGGGCGGACGGGCGCGGGGCGCGCGGCAGGGGGCGTGCGCCGGGCCGGGGGAGCGTCCGACGGTGCGGCGCGCGCCCCTCGTGCGGGGACGCCCCGGCCCGTAGGGGTCAGCTCTTCGGGGCGAGGACCACGGCGGTGCCGTAGGCGCAGACCTCGGTGCCGACGTCGGCCGCCTCGGTGACGTCGAAGCGGAACATCAGCACCGCGTTGGCGCCGCGCGAGCGGGCCTGCTCGATCAGGCGCTCCATGGCCTGGTTGCGGGTCTCGACCAGGGTCTTGGTCAGGCCCTTCAGCTCCCCGCCGATCATCGACTTCAACCCGGCGCCGATCTGGCTGCCCAGGTGGCGCGAGCGGACGGTCAGCCCGAAGACCTCACCGATGACCTGCTGCACGGTGAAGCCGGGGACGTCGTTCGTCGTCACCACCAGGACGTCGGACTGGGCCTGCTGTCCGCCGCCGAATTCCTCGATGCCCATCTGTCACGCACTTCCTTCGCTGTGTGATGCCTGTGACGCAAGCATCACCGGGTTCCCGCGGCCGGGCATCCTCCGCCGGGACGAGCGTCGTCCGGCATCCCCTCCGACCAGGGGCGGAGGGCGTCTCGTACCGGTGGCCGCGACGGTGTGACCCGGGGTGGCGCCCTGGCCGCCCCCGGGGTGGGCGGGCGGAGGGAACCGTGACCGGCCGGGTGGCGTTGATAGCTTGGGGCCGCACACCGCGCCCGATCCCCGCAGCTTCCCCCGTCGCACCGCAGATCCGGCGCCCTCGACACAGGAGCCTCCACCCCGTGAACACCCTCGCGCTCGGCCCCCAGTGGCTGGACCCGGATTTCCTGATCGGCACCTTCGGCCTGATCGGTGTCCTGGTCATCGTCTTCGCGGAGTCCGGCCTGCTGATCGGCTTCTTCCTGCCGGGCGACTCGCTGCTGTTCACCACCGGCCTGCTGGTGACCACCCACAAGATGGACAAGCCGCTGTGGCTGGTGTGTGTGCTGGTGGCGCTGGCCGCGGTCCTCGGTGACCAGGCCGGGTACCTCTTCGGCCGCAAGGTCGGCCCGTCGCTCTTCACGCGGCCCGACTCCAAGCTCTTCAAGCAGGAGAACGTCGAGAAGGCCCACGAATTCTTCGAGAAGTACGGGCCGAAGTCGCTGGTCCTGGCCCGCTTCGTGCCGATCGTGCGGACGTTCACGCCGATCATCGCGGGCGTGAGCCGGATGAACTACCGCTCGTTCCTCACCTTCAACGTCATCGGCGGCTCCCTGTGGGGCGCCGGGGTCACCCTGATCGGCGCCGCGCTGGGCAACATCGAGTTCGTGCACAAGAACATCGAGGCCATACTGGTCCTGATCGTGCTGATCTCCGTCGTGCCGATCGTCGTCGAGTACCTGCGGGCCCGCGGCAAGGCCAAGAAGGCCGAGGGCGCGGTGCCCGAGCAGGCCGTGGCCGAAGGCGCGCCGGGCGACGACCGCCGCGGTCGCCACGCCAAGCGCTGAGCCGCATGAGGGGGCCGGGCCTCGGCTGCTGACCAGGCGCAGCATTCCGCCCCTGCCCCTCGCCCTCCCATCCCCTCCGCACGCCCCGAGACCGCCCGTCCCCGCGCCCCGGGGCGGGCGGTTCGTGGTGGGGCGCGCGGGCGTGCTCCTGGTACGGGATGCGCCTCCACACCATCCCGGTGCACTCCCGTACTCTCCCCTCGGTCACGCACTTCGTGGCATGACCCCCGGCGCCGTCGGGAATGTGCAGTTCATCCTGTCCGACTCCTTTGTCGGAACCGGTCAACCCCCGCCCCGCGCGCCCGGAAGCGTCATCAGGCATCGTGTCCTTGACGGTCGCAGGAGGCGTACGAGGAGCGAAGAAACGTGGCGTCGGATCCACAGCGCGGCCAGCGCTCCACCAACGGCACACCGCATGCCCATAACGGTCACCACCGCGGGCGGAACAGCAACGGTGGCGACGGTTCGGCGGAGCCGCCCGACGAGGACAGAAAGCCGACGCCGGACGAGGTGCGCAGCGCCTTCACGCCGCCGCTGGGTGTCCCGCAGCCCCCGCTTCCCGAGGACGAGTCCAGTACCACCTCCGAATTCGCGCTGCCCGAGGGGCTGCGGCCGGAGGTCCCCGCGGAGCAGGAAGGTTCAGCCTTCGCCCCGCCCGGCGGCGCGCCCGTCGGCGGCTTCCCGGCGTTCACCCCGCCGCACGGCATTCCGGTGCTCAGCCTCACCAAGGAGGCGCCGTGGCAGGACCGCATGCGGACCATGCTGCGGATGCCGATCCACGAGCGCCCCACCCCGGAGCGGTCGGAGCGCCCCGACGACGAGACCGGGCCCGCGGTGCCCCGCGTCCTCGACCTCACGCTGCGTATCGGCGAGATCCTGCTGGCCGGTGGTGAGGGCGCCGAGGACGTCGAGGCGGCGATGTTCGGCGTCGCGCACGCCTACGGGCTGGAGCGTGTCGAGCCGACCGTCACCTTCACCCTGCTGTCCATCTCGTACCAGCCGTCGCTGGTCGACGACCCGGTCACCGCCAGTCGCACCGTGCGGCGCCGCGGTGTCGACTACACCCGGCTGTCGGCGGTCTTCCGGCTGGTCGACGACATCACCTCCGAGGGCATCACCCTGGAGGAGGCGTACCGCGGGCTCGCCGAGATCCGCCGTAACCGCCACCCGTTCCCCACCTGGGCGCTGACGCTCGCCTCCGGGCTGCTGTCCGGCGGCGCGTCCATACTGGTCGGCGGTGGTCTGCTGGTCTTTGTGGCCGCCGCGGTCGGCTCGATGCTCGGCGACCGGCTGGCGTGGCTGGCGTCCGGCCGTGGGCTGCCGGAGTTCTACCAGTTCGTGGTGGCCGCGATGCCGCCCGCGGCCATAGGCGTCGCCTTCGGCCTGGCGCACGCCAACGTCCAGGCGTCCGCGGTCATCACCGGTGGACTCTTCGCGCTGATCCCGGGGCGGGCCCTGGTCGCGGGCGTCCAGGACGGCCTGACGGGTTATTACATCACCGCCGCCGCCCGCCTCCTGGAGGTCGTCTACCTCATCGTCGGCATCGTCGTCGGCGTGCTCGGCATCCTCTACATCGGGCTCCAGCTCGATCCCGGGCTCAAGCGGCTCAACCCCGAGCAGGCGCTGCACGTCTACAACGAGCCGCTGGTGCAGACCGGCGCGTCCATGCTGCTGGCGCTGGCCTTCTGCGTGCTGCTCCAGCAGGAGCGGCACACGGTGGCGTTCGCGACCCTCAACGCCGGGGTGGCCTGGGTCGTCTACGGCGCCCTCGCCAACGTCGCCGGGCTCAACGCGGTGCCGTCCACGGCCATTTCCGCCGGTCTCGTCGGCCTCTTCGGCCAGCTGTTGTCCCGTTACCGCTACGCCTCGGCGCTGCCGTACGTCACCGCGGCCATCGGCCCGCTGCTGCCCGGTAGCGCCACGTACTTCGGGCTGCTCAACTTCGCGCAGGGCAACCTCCTCGACGGCATCGCCTCGCTGATCAAGGCGGCGTCGCTGGCGCTCGCCATCGCCGTCGGCGTGAACCTCGGCAGCGAGGTCGCGCGGCTCTTCCTGCGCGCCCCCGGGCCCGAGATGCCCGGCGCCGGCCGCCGCGCCGCCAAGCGCACCCGCGGCTTCTGACCATCGGCCGACCACCCCGCGCCACGAACGGGCGGCACCCCGAGTGGGTGCCGCCCGTTCGCGTACGAAAATCAGCGCGCCGTGCGCCGGGTCTCGGGGGCCGTGGCGGCCCCGGGGAGCGCCGGTGTCAGTGGGCGCCGCCCTGCGCGTCCAGGCGCTTGTAGGACGCCTCGATCTCGGCCTCGGCCTCGGCGCGGCCGACCCAGTCGGCGCCCTCGACGGACTTGCCGGGCTCCAGGTCCTTGTAGACCTCGAAGAAGTGCTGGATCTCCAGGCGGTCGAACTCCGAGACGTGGTGGATGTCCCGCAGGTGCTCGACGCGCGGGTCGGACGCCGGGACGCACAGCAGCTTGTCGTCGCCGCCGGCCTCGTCGGTCATCCGGAACATGCCGATGGCGCGGCACTTGATGAGGCAACCGGGGAAGGTCGGCTCGTCCAGGATGACCAGCGCGTCCAGCGGGTCGCCGTCCTCGCCGAGGGTGTTCTCGACGAAGCCGTAGTCCGCCGGGTAGCTGGTCGAGGTGAAGAGTCGACGGTCCAGGCGGATCCGACCGGTCTCGTGGTCCACCTCGTACTTGTTCCGCGAACCCTTCGGGATCTCGATGGTGACGTCGAACTCCACGGGTGGCTCCTCCATGATCAACACATAGGTCTGGTGATTAAGTGTCCCCCACGCAGGTGGGTGCTGGCGAAAGGGGCTGGTCCAAGGTGCCGGAGACCGGATCGTGGCAGGTCAGATGGGAGACGGTGCGACGGTCGGCCCGGGCGTACGCCCGTACCGCGGCCCGTACGGCACAGCGGGCCGGCCACGAGGTCCGGCGGACCTGGCTCGCCGCACCGCCGCGGACACGGAGCACCTGGCGCCTGACGGCGGTGGCCACCGCCGCGGGCCTGGCGACCGCGACGGCCGCGGTGGCGGTGGCCGGGCCCTGGGACTCGGGTCAGCGTACGGCCGAGCGGGCCCGCGCGGGGGCCGCGGCCGGTACGGGTGGCGCACATCACGGCGGGGCGCCCGGCCGCGGCGGTGCGCCGGGGGGCGCGGACGGCGGGCCCGGGCTCCCGCAGGTCCTCCCGGCGCTCGGCGTCCCGGCGGCCGGCGCCTCCGGACGCGGCGCGGCGCCGCAGCCCACCGGCGCCGGGCTCGCCGACGCGCTGTCGCCGCTGCTCAAGGACAAGGCGCTGGGCGCGGTGCGGACCGCGTCGGTCATCGATGTCGCCACCGGCCGCCAGGTGTTCGCCGCCAAACCCACCACGGCGGCGGTGCCCGCCTCCACCGTCAAGCTCGCCACTGCCGTCGCGGCCCTCACCACCCTGGGTACCGACCACCGCATCGAGACGACGGTGGTGACCGCCGCGGACGCGGAGGACGACGGCAAGGGAGCCGAGGAGGGCGAGCACCCCAAGGGCGGCAAGGACGACGAGCACCCCAAGGGCGGCAAGGACGCCAAGAGCGGCAAGGACTCCAAGGACCCCAAGGACTCCAAGGACAAGGGCAAGGGCGGCAAGCCCGCGCCCCAGCGGATCGTGCTGGTCGGCGGCGGCGACCCGACGCTCACCGCCCGGGCACCCGAGGGCGGCGCCGACGGGCCCGCCAGCCTGCGCGCCCTCGCCGACGACACCGCCCGGGCCCTCGCCGAGCGCGGCCGCAAGAAGGTTTCTCTCGGCTATGACACCTCGCTCTACTCCGGCCCCGCCATGCACCCCATCGGCTTCAACGAGAACCTCGCCCGCGTCACCCCGCTGATGGCCGACGAGGGCCGCCTCGACGACAGCGACAACGGCCCGGCGCCCCGCGCCGCCGACCCGTCCGCCGACGCCGCCCGCGCCTTCGCCGCCCGGCTGAAGGAGCGCGGCATCGACGTCGACGGCGCCCCGTCCGCCGCGCACGCGCCGAAGGACGCCACCCGCCTGGCCACCGTCCGCTCCCAGCCGCTCGGCGCCCTCGTCGAACGGATGCTGACCCACAGCGACAACGACATCGCCGAGGCCCTGGCCCGGCAGACCGCCCTCGGCGCCCACCACCCCGCCAGCTTCTCCGGCGCCGGGACCGCCGTCCGGCAGACGCTCGCCGCCCAGCACCTGCCGCTGTCCGGCGCCCGCTTCGACGACGGCAGCGGGCTCGACCGCGACGACAAGGTCAGCGCCGAACTCCTCGCCCGCCTCCTGCTGCACGCCTCGGCGCCCGAGCGCCCCGAACTCCGCCCGATCGTCACCGGCCTGCCCGTCGCCGCCTTCACCGGCACCCTCGACGGCCGCTACGCCGACACCGCGGGCGCCGGGGCCGTACGCGCCAAGACCGGCACCCTCACCGGTGTGAACACCCTCGCCGGAACCGTCGTCGACGCCGACGGACGGCTGCTGGTCTTCGCGTTCATGACCAACGGCACCAGCGACGCCCAGGGCGCCCAGCAGGCCCTCGACGCGCTCGCCTCGGCCGTCGCCAACTGCGGCTGCCGCTGACCCGCCGGCCCCGGAGGCCACCGGTCGGCTACCCCCGAGCCGGGTGCCCACGTACCGTGAAACGCATGACGAGCATCGGTGGTGTCGAGATGGTCGACTGGAACCTCGCGGCGGCGACGGCGACGCGCTTCGTGCGGCCCGGTCCGGAGGTCAGCCGCGACGAGGCCAGGGCGATCGTGGCGGAGCTGCGCGCCCACGCCCGGTCTTCCGAGGAACACGTCCGCGCCTTCACCCGCATGGCGCAGCCCGGAGAGGCGGTGGGCGCCGAGGCGCCGCAGGACACACCCGTCCTCGTCGTGGACCGCCCCGGCTGGATCAAGGCCAACGTCGCCGGGTTCCGCGCGGTGCTCAAACCCCTGCTGGACAAGATGGCCGAGCGCCGCCCCGGCGGCGCCGGGGGCGCGGTGCTCGGCGCCGTCGGCGGCAAGGTCACCGGCGTCGAGCTCGGCATGCTCCTGTCGTTCCTCGCCTCCCGGGTGCTCGGCCAGTACGAGACGTTCGCACCGGCCTCGCGCGATCTGCCCGCCGCGGCCAGGGGCGGCCGGCTGCTGCTCGTCGCGCCCAACATCGTCCACGTCGAACGGGAGCTGGAGGTCGACCCGCACGACTTCCGCCTCTGGGTCTGCCTGCACGAGGAGACCCACCGCACCCAGTTCACCGCCGTGCCCTGGCTGCGCGATCACATCGAGGGCGAGATCCAGTCGTTCCTGGCCGAAACCGACATCGATCCGGGCGCCCTCGTGGAACGCCTCCGCGAGGCCGCGCAGGCACTCACCGGCGCCCGGCCCGAGGGCGAGTCCGGCGAGGAGAACGCCCGCTCCCTCGTCGACCTCGTCCAGACCCCCGCGCAGCGCGAGATCCTGGGCCGCCTGACCGCCGTGATGTCCCTCCTGGAGGGCCACGCCGACTTCGTCATGGACGGCGTCGGGCCCGAGGTGGTGCCCTCCGTCGCCGAGATCCGGGAGAAGTTCCAGCAGCGCCGGGCCAGCGGCGCGGGCCGCCTCGACCTCGCGCTGCGCAAACTCCTCGGCCTCGACGCCAAGCTGCGCCAGTACCGCGACGGCGAACGCTTCGTCCGCGCGGTCGTCGACGACCTCGGCATGGACGGCTTCAACCGCGTCTGGACCTCGCCCAACACGCTCCCCACCAAACAGGAGATCGCCTCGCCCGCGGACTGGATCGCGCGCGTGAAAGGTGCGGCGGACGGGGCACCGTAAGGCAGAGATGCGCCGCGCGCACGCCGGACGGCAGATGTGCGCCCCCGTAATCACCCTTCTGAGGGACCGTTACCAGGGGATGGGCGTGCAATGCTCGGGGAACTGCTCGCCTCTGTCACCATCTAGGCACTCTGTGTGACGAATATGTCGTCCACGGACCAAGGCTCCCCAGCTGAACGATTGGAAACGGACATGGGTCCCCATCCAGCGGTCGCCGCGATACGCCTGGCGGTCCGCCGCGTACTCCACGACGTACTCAACCGGCACTGCGCGCAGGCCAGGACCGAGCCCCCGCTCGTCCTCGTCGCCTGCTCCGGCGGCGCCGACTCCATGGCGCTCGCCTCCGCCCTCGCCTTCGAAGCCCCTCGGCTCGGTGTCCGCGCGGGCGGCGTCACCGTCGACCACGGCCTCCAGGCCGGCTCCGACCTCCGCGCCGCCGAGGTCGTCCTGCGGCTGCGCTCCCTCCACCTCGACCCCGCCGAGGCGGTCACCGTGCGCGTCGGCAAGGAGGGCGGACCCGAAGCCGCCGCCCGCGACGCCCGGTACGCCGCCCTCGACGCCGCCGCCGAACGCCACGGCGCCGCCGCCGTCCTCCTCGGCCACACCCGCGACGACCAAGCCGAGACGGTCCTCCTCGGCCTCGCCCGCGGCTCCGGCACCCGCTCCCTCTCCGGCATGGCCGCGACCACCGGCCACCTGGGCCGCTACCGCCGTCCGTTCCTCGGCGTCGACCGCCAGACCGCCCGCACCGCCTGCCTCATCCAGTCCCTCCCGGTCTGGGACGACCCGCACAACACCGACCCCGCCTACACCCGCTCCCGGCTGCGCCACGAAGGGCTGCCCGCCCTGGAGAAGGCGCTCGGCAAGGGCGTCGTCGAAGCCCTCGCCCGTACGGCCCAGCTCTCCCGGGACGACGCCGACGCCCTCGACTCCTGGGCCGCCGACGCCGAACGCACGGTCCGCGGCGCGGAGGGCACGCTCGACGTCGCCGGGCTGTTCGCGCTGCCGCCCGCGGTGCGCCGCCGGGTGCTGCGCCGGGCCGTCATCGATGCGGGCGCACCGGCCGGTTCGCTCTTCGCCCGGCACATCGAGGAAGTGGACCGGCTGATCACGGCCTGGCGTGGTCAGGGCGCCCTCAACCTCCCCGGGCGCGTCGGTGTTCGACGGCAGGGTGGCAGACTTGTCATTCGGCAGGGCTGAGCCGCAAGACCGCTGCCCCGCCTGATCAGTCCGGCGACGGACACGACACCGAACCGAGCGAGAGTGGCACGGGTGGACGACAAGGACATGGGCTCCGACCTTGAGTCGGTACTCATCAGCAAAGAAGAGATCGACGCGAAGCTGGCCGAGCTGGCCGCGAAGATCGACGCGGAGTACGCGGGCAAGGACCTGCTCATCGTCGGCGTCCTGAAGGGCGCCGTGATGGTGATGGCGGACCTGGCGCGGGCGCTGTCCACCCCCGTCACGATGGACTGGATGGCCGTGTCCTCGTACGGCGCGGGCACCCAGTCCTCCGGCGTGGTGCGCATCCTCAAGGACCTCGACACCGACATCAAGGGCCGGGACGTCCTGATCGTCGAGGACATCATCGACTCCGGTCTCACGCTGTCGTGGCTGCTGTCCAACCTCGGTTCGCGCGAGCCCGCCTCGCTGGAGGTCTGCACGCTGCTGCGCAAGCCCGACGCCGCCAAGGTCGATATCGACGTGAAGTGGATCGGCTTCGACATTCCCAACGAGTTCGTCGTGGGCTACGGCCTCGACTTCGCCGAGAAATACCGCAATCTGCCGTTCGTCGGCACCCTCGCACCGCACGTGTACGGCGGCTGAGGACGGCATCCGCTCGCCGGCCGTACGGGTCGGCGAGGGCCAGGAACGGCCACGGCACGGCGGCCGCGCAGCAGCGGGAACCTGCCGGGGCCGCCCACCGTTGAAGCAGAGAACGGAATCCGAGCTCGCATTGTTCGCTGTCGGCGTCGCCGACGGGTGACAATGCTGGGGTACCGTCCGAAGGTACTCATTTTCGGGCCAGTAATACACCGTACGCACGACCAGCCCTCCGCAGGGCTGTTGTGCCTCACTGTGGCAGGAGGGACGGGGCCGTGACGGCTCCGTATGGATGGACGTGAAGCGATACTTCCGTGGGCCGGTCATGTGGATCGTGCTGGCCGTCCTCGCCGTGGTCGTGTTGATGCAGGTCGTCGGTGAATCCGGCGGCTACAAGACGGTGGACACCGGTCAGGTCGTCAAGGCGATCACTGACAACAAGGTGAAATCCGCCGAGCTGACGACCGGCGACGAGAACAAGATCAAGATCGAGTTGTCGGGCGACAACAAGATCGAGGGTTCCAACAAGCTGCAGGCGAGCTACATCGGCGACCAGGGCGTCGACATCGCGAAGAACCTGCAGGCCAAGTACCAGACCGGCGAGATCAAGGACGGCTACACAGTCGCCCCGTCGAAGCAGAACCCGTTCGTCGGGCTGCTGATCACGCTGCTTCCCTTCCTCCTCATCCCGATCATCTTCCTGTTCCTGATGAACCAGGCGCAGGGCGGTGGCTCCCGGGTGATGAACTTCGGGAAGTCCAAGGCGAAGCTGATCACCAAGGACACGCCCAAGACGACCTTCGCGGACGTCGCCGGGTCGGACGAGGCGGTCGAGGAACTCCACGAGATCAAGGAGTTCCTCCAGGAGCCGGCGAAGTTCCAGGCCGTCGGCGCCAAGATCCCCAAGGGCGTTCTGCTGTACGGCCCGCCCGGTACGGGCAAGACGCTGCTGGCACGCGCCGTCGCGGGCGAGGCCGGGGTGCCGTTCTACTCGATCTCCGGCTCCGACTTCGTCGAGATGTTCGTCGGTGTCGGTGCCTCCCGGGTACGTGACCTCTTCGAGCAGGCCAAGGCGAACGCCCCGGCGATCGTCTTCGTCGACGAGATCGACGCGGTGGGCCGCCACCGTGGCGCCGGTCTCGGCGGCGGTCACGACGAGCGCGAGCAGACGCTCAATCAGCTGCTCGTCGAGATGGACGGCTTCGACGTCAAGGGCGGCGTCATCCTGATCGCCGCCACCAACCGCCCGGACATCCTCGACCCGGCGCTGCTGCGTCCCGGCCGCTTCGACCGGCAGATCGCCGTCGACCGTCCGGACATGCAGGGCCGCCTGGAGATCCTCAAGGTCCACCAGAAGGGCAAGCCGGTCGCGTCGGACGTCGACCTCTCGGCCGTCGCCAAGCGGACCCCCGGCTTCACCGGTGCCGATCTCTCCAATGTCCTCAACGAGGCCGCGCTGCTGACGGCCCGTAGTGACGCGAAGCTGATCGACAACCACTTCCTGGACGAGGCGATCGACCGCGTCGTGGCCGGTCCGCAGAAGCGGACCCGGATCATGTCGGACAAGGAGAAGAAGATCACCGCGTACCACGAGGGCGGACACGCCCTGGTCGCGGCGGCTTCCCCGAACTCCGACCCGGTCCACAAGATCACGATCCTGTCCCGCGGCCGGGCCCTGGGCTACACCATGGTCCTGCCCGACGAGGACAAGTACTCCACCACCCGCAACGAAATGCTCGACCAGCTGGCGTACATGCTGGGCGGGCGCGCGGCGGAGGAGCTGGTCTTCCACGACCCGACGACCGGCGCGGCCAACGACATCGAGAAGGCCACCGCCACCGCCCGTGCGATGGTCACGCAGTACGGCATGACCGAGCGTCTCGGTGCCATCAAGTTCGGCTCCGACAACTCCGAGCCCTTCCTGGGCCGCGAGATGGGCCATCAGCGCGACTACTCCGAGGAGGTCGCGGCGCTGGTCGACGAGGAGGTCAAGAAGCTCATCGAGACCGCGCACAACGAGGCGTGGGAGATCTTGGTCGAGAATCGCGACGTTCTCGACAACCTCGTCCTGGAGCTCCTGGAGAAGGAGACCCTGGGCAAGGAGGAGATCGCCGAGGTCTTCAAGCACATCGTGAAGCGCCCGGCCCGCCCGGCGTGGACCGGCTCCTCGCGGCGTACCCCGTCGTCCCGGCCGCCGGTGCTCTCCCCGCGGGAGCTGTCCCCGGCCAACGGCACGATCCCGGGCAACGGCACCGTTTCGATGGACAAGACAGTGACGGAGTCCCCGGAGGAAACCCGCGAGAGCTGACGCGGGGATCACACGGCCCCGGAATGTCCGCCGCGCCTCCCAGGTTCTAGCCTGGGAGGCGCGGCATTTCCGCATCCGGAGCGGGCGCAGAAGGAACGAGGCACCACATGACCGACCCTGTGACGCTGGACGGCGACGCCACGATCGGCGAGTTCGACGAGAAGCGTGCCGAGAACGCCGTGCGGGAGCTGCTGATCGCGGTCGGCGAGGACCCGGATCGTGAGGGCCTGCTGGAGACCCCGGCGCGGGTGGCGCGGGCGTACAAGGAGATCTTCGCCGGGCTGCGGCAGAAGCCCGAGGACGTCCTGACCACGACGTTCGACATCGGCCACGACGAGATGGTGCTGGTCAAGGACATCGAGGTGACCTCGACCTGCGAGCACCACCTGGTGCCGTTCGTCGGGGTGGCGCACGTCGGGTACATACCGTCCGCCGACGGGAAGATCACCGGGCTGTCGAAGCTGGCCCGGCTGGTGGACGTCTTCGCCCGCCGTCCGCAGGTCCAGGAGCGGCTGACGACGCAGATCGCCGACTCGCTCATGGAGATCCTGGAGCCGCGCGGCGTCATCGTTGTCATCGAGTGCGAGCACATGTGCATGACGATGCGCGGGGTCCGCAAGCCCGGTGCGAAGACCACCACCTCCGCGGTCCGCGGTCAGCTCCGCGACCCGGCGACCCGCGCCGAGGCGATGAGCCTGATAATCGCCCGATAGGCGGTACGGACAGGACGGACCCGATAGGCGGTACGGACAGGACGGACCCGATAGGCGGTACGGACAGGACGGAGGGGCGGGCGCTGCACACCGGGCGCCCGCCCCTCCGTCATGAACCCGCTCCCGCGTGCCCGGTCACACCTTCAGACGGCCGCCCAGCCACTCCATGGCGGCGGGGATCTCGCGGCGCCAGGTGTTGAAGTTGTGGCCGCCGCTGTCGAGGATGATCGACGAGACCTTGGACGGCGACTTCGTCTGCTGGATGAACTTCAGCGTTTCGTGGAAGTTGCCCTCGCCCTGCTTGCTGCTGGTGACCAGCAGGTTCACCGGCGGCGCCGGGAGGTGGCGCTGGCGCCAGAGCAGATTGTTCTCCCGCTCCAGCTGCGGGTCGCCACCGAAGAGGGCGCCGGTGGTGGCGTCCAGCGGCGCCTTGTAGCTGCCGGAGAGGGCGACGGCGGTGGAGTACGACTCGGGGTGGCGCATCGTCATCTTCAGCGCGCAGTAGCCGCCGGTGGAGTCGCCGATGACGCCCCAGCTCTTCGCGTCCTTGCCGACGCGGAAGTGGCTGGCGATGTCGTGGCGCAGGTCCTGGGTGAAGAATGTCTCGGTCTGCGGGCCCCCGGGCACGTCCACGCACTCGGTGTCGCGGGGCGGCGCGACGGTCGGCCGCATCATCACCAGGACCATCGGCTGCATCTTGCCCTTGCCGTGCAGCGCGTGCTGGGTCTGCGGGAAGTGCAGCTTCTTGTAGAGCGCCTCGGCGGTGCCGGGGTAGCCGGTGAGGACCAGCGCGGCCGGGAAGACCTTGTGGGCGTGGGCGCGCTGGAAGTACTGGGGCGGCAGATAGACGAAGGCGGGGCTGCTGATGCCGGACTTCTCGCCGTGCAGCAGCACCTTCTCGATCCGCCCGGCGACCTTCGGCCGGGAGCTGCCGTCGACGTTGAACCGCTCGGCGCCGAGCTTCTGCAGCCGGGTGCCGTCCGGCCCGGACGTGTAGTTCGTCACAACGCCGGGCGCCTGCTCCTGGCCCAAGAGGTCGGCCCAGGACGCGTAGAAGCCGAACGAGTTGTTGGCGGCGAGCCCGACGGCCGCGAACAGCGATACCTGTGTGAGGAGCAGGACGCCGACTCGGCCGAGGACCGGGCGCCAGCTGCGTCCCGACAGCCGAGGCCAGAGCCAGACCGTGAGCACGAAGAACGCCACGGCGAGGACGACGGCCAGTATCAGCAGCTTTTTGCTGGTGAGACCCATGAAGTGCTTTCTCCCGGGCGGCCGGTCCGCCGGTCCGCTGATGGAACCCCGAGCCCTGAAACGCCGTCATACAGGGCGCAAAAGTCCGGAAGCTGCGACCAGGTTCGCACGTTCTCTCGACCGGGGCGACGGGAAAGTGATGTCTGACAGGCTAGATGGCGAAAAGTCGGAGACGGTTGCGTGGCGTGGGCCACGCTGGCTCCGCGGGCCGCGGCCCGCATCGGTACCGCCGCTCATCGGCAGCGCCGGTGTCCTGGTCGGTCTGCTCGACATCGCCTCCGGCGTCTTCCCACGCTTCCGCCACAGCCGGATGCACGCCCTGGCCGAGGTGCTGCCGGGCGCGGTCAGCCCGCTCGCGGCCGCCGCCTCCCTCGTCGTCGGCATCCTGCTGCTCCTCCTGGCGCACGGCCTCAAACGGCGCAAGCGCCGGGCGTGGACGGCGGCGGTGGCGCTGCTGCCGGTCGGCACCGCCGCCCAGCTGGTGTACCGCCACTCGGCGTTCGGCGCGGTCCTCTCGCTGCTCCTGCTGGGGTTCCTGGTGTGGCACCGCAAGGAGTTCGCGGCGCTGCCCGATCCGCGCAGCCGCTGGAAGGCGCTGGCCAACGCGGTGGTGCTGGGCGGCGCGAGCTTCGGCATCGGCATGGTGATCGTCAGCTCGCACCCGAACCGCATCGTCGGCTCGCCGACCGTGTGGGAGCGCGCCCAGCACGTCCTGTGGGGACTGTGCGGCTTCGAGGGCCCCATCGCGTACACCCACCGCGTCGACTACACCGTCGGCTACTCGCTCGGCGCGCTCGGCCTGCTGACCGCCGCCACCACCGCCTACCTGGCGTTCCGGCCCGAGCATCCGGCGGCGCGGCTCACCGAGGACGACGAGCGGCGGCTGCGGGAGCTGCTGGAGCGGCACGGCGGCCGGGACTCGCTCGGCTATTTCGCGCTCCGCCGTGACAAGGGCGCCGTCTTCTCGCCGACCGGCAAGGCGGCCGTCTGCTACCGGGTGATCTCCGGGGTGATGCTCGCCAGCGGCGACCCGATCGGCGACGTCGAGGCGTGGCCCGGCGCCATCGAGCGGTTCATGGAGGTGGCGCGGGCGCACTCCTGGACGCCCGCGGTGACCGGCTGCAGCGAGACCGGCGGCCAGGTGTGGACCCGCGAGACCGGCATGGACGCCCTGGAGCTGGGCGACGAGGCGATCGTCGACGTCGCCGGCTTCACGCTCAGCGGCCGGTCGATGCGCAACGTCCGACAGATGGTCAAGCGCATCGAGCGCAACGGCTACGAGACCCGGGTGCGGCGGGTGCGGGACCTGGAGCCGGAGGAGCTGGCGCGCATCCAGCGGGCGGCCGACGCCTGGCGGGACACCGACACCGAGCGCGGCTTCTCCATGGCGCTGGGCCGGATCGACGCGGACGCCGACGGCGACGCGGTCATCGCCACCGCCCACCAGGCGCCGGAGGAGGGCGCGGAGCCCGGCCCGTTCGGTGACCTCAAGGCGATGCAGCACTACGTGCCGTGGGGCCGGGACGGCATCTCGCTGGAGCTGATGCGCCGCGACCGCTCGGCCGACCCGGGGATGAACGAGCTGCTGATCGTCGCCGCGCTCCAGGCCGCGCCGGAGCTGAAGATCGCGCGGGTGTCGCTGAACTTCGCGGTCTTCCGCTCGTCCCTGGAGCGCGGCGAGAAGCTGGGCGCCGGGCCGGTCATCCGGGTCTGGCGCGGGATGTTGATCTTCCTGTCGCGGTGGTACCAGATCGAGTCGCTGTACAAGTTCAACGACAAGTTCCAGCCGCGTTGGGAGCCCCGGTTCGTGGTCTTCCGGAACAGCCGCGACCTCCCGCGCATCGGGCTGGCCGCGCTCCAGGCCGAGGGCTATCTGGAGCTGCGGCTGCCGCGCGCGCTGCGCCGCCGGACGCCCGCCGAGCCCCTGCCCTGTGCGCATGTGCCGACGCCGCGGTCCGTTCCGGGCGCGGTCGAGCGGGCCGCCTGAGTACGGCGCGGTCCGGGATCGAGCGCGGTCCGGACGGCATCGTTCCGGCCGTTGGCGGCCCCCGTTCGGGTGGCCGGAACACCGCCTACGCTGGGGGCATGAATACCTTGCGTGACCGGGTGGCCGGACTGCCGGAGTGGGACCGCTGCGCGGTGATGGGCGTGGTCAACGTCACGCCCGACTCGTTCTCCGACGGTGGCGCGTGGTTCGACCCCGAGCTGGCCGTCAAACACGGCCTGGACCTGGTGGCGCAGGGGGCCGATCTGATCGACGTCGGCGGCGAGTCGACCCGGCCGGGCGCCGCGCGGGTCGACGAGGCCGAGGAGCTGCGCCGCGTCATACCGGTCGTCCGGGAGCTGGCCGCGGCGGGCGTGGTGGTCTCCGTCGACACCATGCGCGCCAGCGTCGCGGAGCAGGCGGTGGCGGCCGGTGCGCGGCTGGTCAACGACGTCAGCGCGGGCGCCGCGGACCCGGCGATGATCCCCGCGGTGGCGGCGGCGGGGACGCCGTTCGTGGTGATGCACTGGCGCGGCCAGTCCATCGACATGAACAACCGCGCGGTCTACGCGGACGTCGTCGGCGAGGTCGTCGACGAGCTGGCCCGCGGCGTGGAGCGGGCGGTGGCCGGCGGCATTGCCCCGGAGCGCCTCGTCATCGACCCGGGCCTGGGCTTCGCCAAGGAGGCGGCGCACGACCTGGCGCTGGTCGCGCACCTGCCCCGGCTGCGGGCGCTGGGCCGTCCGCTGCTGGTGGCCGCTTCACGGAAACGGTTCCTGGGCAGGGTGCTGGCGGGCGGCGAGGGCGCGGCGGCGCCGCCCGCGCGGGAGCGGGACGCGGCGACGGCGGCGGTATCGGCGCTGGTGGCGCGGGAGGGCGCCTGGGCCGTGCGGGTGCACGAGGTACGGGCGAGCGCGGACGCGGTACGGGTCGCCCGCGCGCTGGAGACCGCGGCGGATGACACACAGGACGACGCGACGGGAGCGGCGTGAGCGGCTTGGGCCCACGGACCGACATCGAGCTGGTCGAGCAGGCGAACACGGAGCTGTACGAGGCCGTGGAGCGCGGAGACCACGAGGCGCTGTCCGCGCTCTGGCTGGACGGACAGGTCAGCGTGGTGCACCCGGGGTGGCCGGTGTTGCGCGGCCGCGGCGAGGTGCTCCGCTCGTACGCGCTGATCATGGCGAACACCGAGTACATCCAGTTCTTCCTCACCGACGTCGAGGTCGATGTGATGGGAGACACTGCGCTGGTCACCTGCACCGAGAACATCCTCAGCGGTGGTCCGGCCGAGGACGACGGTTCGGTGGGGCCGCTGATCGGCCAGCTGGTCGTGGCGACCAATGTCTTCCGGCGTACGGAGGAGGGCTGGCGGGTGTGGTCGCACCACGGTTCGCCGGTGCTGACGGACGGCGAGGACGACGGGGACGACGACGGCCCGGCCGGTCCCGGTGAGGTCGCGGGCGGCGTCTGACGTGCGCTTTTCCGGTCGCCACGCCCGGCGGCCGGTGCGGTCCGGGGCGTACGGCGTTCGGGGGACGGCGTCAGCGGCCGGGGTCAGCGGGGCAGACGGCGGGCACCCGTTCGAGCCAAGTGCGGTGCGGGTAGGGGTGGGGTGTGCGGTCAGGGGTAAGAGGCCGCGCGGGCGGTCGTACGGCCGCCCCGGGCCCGGTTCGCAGGGCCGGTGCCTAGCAGCAGCGACGGGCCTTGTCCATAGCCCCCATGGGCAAGCGTTGTCGGTGCTCGCAGGTAGATTCGACAACGGGCGATGTGCCGGAGGCGTTCGGCGCGGGTCCGAAATCCGACGAGCAGGGGCGCCGCAGGTGCCAGACCGGTGGGAGTGATTCGCGTGGATCGTGTCGCGCTGCGTGGGCTGAAGGCCCGTGGGCACCACGGGGTGTTCCCCCGCGAACGCGAGGAGGGTCAGACCTTCCTCGTCGACCTGGTGCTGGGCCTGGACACCCGCCCGGCGGCGGCGACCGACGACCTCGCCAAGACCGTCCATTACGGCGTGGTGGCCGAGGAGGTGGTGGCGATCGTCGAGGGCGATCCGGTCGACCTCATCGAGACCCTCGCGGAGCGGATCGCCACCCAGTGCCTGAAGCACGAGGGGGTGCAGGAGGTGGAGGTCGTGGTGCACAAGCCGGACGCCCCGATCACCGTCCCCTTCGACGACGTGACCATTACCATCACCCGGAGCCGAGTATGAAGACCAGCAGCGACCCGACCGTCCAGCCGGTGCCCGCCTCCGTCGTCGAGCAGGTGGACGCGGCCGATGTGACGCTCTCCAACCCCAAACGCGCCGTCATCTCCCTCGGCAGCAATCTCGGCAACCGCCTGGAGACCCTCCAGGGCGCGATCGACGCGCTGGAGGACACCCCCGGCCTGCGGGTCAAGGCCGTCTCGCCGGTGTACGAGACCGAGCCGTGGGGCGTCGACCCGGACGCGCAGCCCGCGTACTTCAACGCCGTCGTGCTGATCAAGACGACGCTGCCCCCGGCGTCCCTGCTGGAGCGCGGCCACGCCATCGAGGAAGCCTTCGAGCGGGTGCGGGACGAGCGGTGGGGCCCGCGCACCATCGACGTCGACATCCTCGCCTACCAGGACGTCGTCTCCGACGACCCGCGGCTGACCCTGCCGCATCCGCGCGCCCATGAGCGGGCCTTCGTGCTGGTGCCGTGGCACGACGTCGATCCGTCCGCGGAGGTCCCCGGGCGCGGCCCGGTCGCCGAGCTGCTGGCCGGGGTCGGCAGCGAGGGCGTCGCGCTCCGTGCCGACCTGGAACTGCGGCTGCCCGAGTAATCGTTACGGCCTGGGCAGTTAGGCTTGCGGGTCCGCGCGGACCGCGCGGACGGTGACGGTCCGGCCGTTCCTGCCCGCCGGTGGGCGGCGGGAGGCCGTGCGGCGGGTCCGCCGTCGGCGTGGTTGCGTAGGACGTGAGCGTCGCGGTGCGGCGGGACGGATCGAACGGGACGGCCATGACGGCGCGAGGAGCGAATGCCCGGTGAAGCAGCTACGTATCAAGGTGCTGGTCGGGCTGTTCGTGGTGGCCGGGGTGCTGGCGTGGGCCGGTGCCCGGCTGTGGGACAGCTTCGGGAGCCTGCCGAGCGTCCCGGTGGCCGCGCCGATCGTGCTGGCGCTGATCGCCGCACTGCTGGGCTCGGCCGCCTTCTCGTTCCGCGCGCGGCTGCGCGCCCAACGTGAGCGGCGCCCCGGCGCCAAGGGCGTGGAGCCGCTGCTCGCCGCCCGCGTACTGGTCTTCGGGCAGGCCAGCGCCCTCGTCGCGGCGCTGGTCGCCGGACTCTACGGTGGCGTCGGCGTCTTCCTGCTGACCACCGGCCTCGACTCCGGCCCCCGCCGCGACCAGACGATCTACGCCGGACTGTCGGTCCTGGCGGGCGCCGCCGTGATCGCCGCGGCTCTCTTCCTGGAACGTGTCTGCAAGCTGCCGGAGGACGAGGACATGGACGGGCCGGGGCCCACGTCGGTGTGAGTGCCGGGGCCGGTCGCCCCGCGGCGTCCCCGTGTCGTCCCTCCCGTTCCGCCCCGGGCCCGCGCCGTTCGATGCGCGGGCCTTCCGTAGGACCGGGCGCGGGTGATCAGGCGCGGGGAACGGTGTCCAGGGTGACCGTCTCGCGGGTGGTCCCGGCCGTGTCGGCGGTGGTCGCGCGGCGCAGCGCGGCGTGCAGCCCGCCGGGTGTGAGGACGCCCGCGTAGCGCCCCTCGTCGAGGACGGCTATCCACCCGGCGTCGTGGCCCAGCAGCGCCCCGAACGCCTCCCGCAGCGGCGCGCCCACCGGCAGCGTGGCGTCCATGGGGCGGGCGTGGTCGCCGACGGTGGCACCGTCCGGGCCGTCGCCGGTGAGCGCGGCGGCGGGCACCCAGCCGTACGGTGCCGCGTCGCCGTCCAGGACGACCGCCCAGGAGGCGCCGTCGGCGGCCAGCGCGGCGGCGGCGCGGCCGGCCGGGTCGTCGAGACGGACGATCGGCCGCTCCTCCAGATCACCGGACTCGACGGGCGTGACCGAGAGCCGCTTGATGCCGCGGTCCGCGCCGACGAACTCGGCGACGTACGGGGTTGCGGGGGCGCCGAGGACGGCTGCGGGGGTGTCGAACTGTTCGATCCGGCCGTGCCCGTAGACGGCGATGCGGTCGCCGAGGCGGATCGCTTCCTCGATGTCGTGGGTGACGAAGAGGACGGTTTTGTGGAGGGTGCGCTGGAGGTGGCGGAACTCGTTCTGGAGGTGTTCGCGGATGACGGGGTCGACGGCGCCGAAGGGTTCGTCCATGAGGAGGACGGGTGGGTCGGCGGCGAGGGCGCGGGCGACGCCGACGCGTTGGCGTTGTCCGCCGGAGAGCTGGTCGGGGTAGCGGTGTCCGTAGACGGTGGGGTCGAGGCCGACGAGGTCGAGGAGTTCCGCCGCCCGCTCCCGCGCCTTCTTCCGCGGGGTGCCCAACAAGTGGGGAACGGTCGCGGTGTTGTCCAGGACGGTCTTGTGCGGGAAGAGCCCGGTCTGCTGGATGACGTAGCCGATGCGGCGGCGCAGCTCCACGGGGTCGGTGTCCGCGATGTCCTCGCCGTCGACGCGGATGGTGCCCTCGGTCGGGTCGATGAGCCGGTTGACCATCTTCATCGTGGTGGTCTTGCCGCAGCCCGACGGGCCGACGAGGGTGACGAGTTCGCCCTCCGTGACCTCGAAGGAGAGGTCGTCGACGGCGGTCGTCCCGTCCTGGTAGCGCTTGGTGACGTGCTCGAAGCGGATCATGCTTTCCCTCGTTGTGGACGGCCCCATTGTGGGCAGAAGCGCGTGAACGCGGTGTGGCGGACACATGGCGGGCCGGGCCGGATGTCAGTGGTGGGGGATAGGGTCGCAGACAGTTACCGAAAATGTGAGCGACAGGGCGGGGGAGGTGACGGCGGATGAGCGTGCCGTGGAGCGACGTGACGGCGGCCGCCTGGCCGTCCGGGCAGGTGCCGGCGGATCCGGGAGGTTCCTGGGTAGCGCAGGCCGCGGGGCCGGGCGGCCCCGACTGCCTGGTGGCCAACGACTGGATCTGCGACGCCTACCTACGCACCCGCAGCCATGAGTTGCTGGACGCCACCGTGCAGCACATCGGCATCACCGTGGCCTCCGTGGTCCTCGGGCTGCTGATCGCCTTTCCGCTGGCGCTGCTCGCCCGGCGGCGCCGCGCGGTCGCGGGCGCGGTGCTGGGGCTGACGACGGTCCTCTACACCATTCCGTCGCTGGCGATGTTCGCGCTGCTGACCCCGGTCTTCGGGGTCTCCGTCGCGGTCGTCGTCACGGGCCTGGTGCTGTACTCCCTGACGATCCTGGTCCGCAACATCCTCGCCGGGCTCGACGCGGTGCCCGCCGAGGTCCGCGAGGCGGCCCGCGGGATGGGGTACGGCCCGGTCCGGATGCTGTTCGGGGTCGAACTTCCGCTGGCGCTCCCGGCGCTGGTCGCCGGGATACGGATCGCCACGGTCTCGACGGTCGCGATGACGACGATCGGCTCCGTCGTCGGCTTCGGCGGCCTGGGGAACCTCATCGCCAGCGGCCTGGAGGGCTTCTTCAAGGCCGAGGTGCTGACCGCCTCGGTGCTCTGCGTCCTGCTGGCCGTCGCGGCGGACCTGCTGCTGATGACGGTGCAACGGCTGCTGACGCCGTGGACCCGGCCGCGGGCCGGGGCCGGGCCGGGCGGTCGGCGTGCCCGGGCGACGAAGGCGGTGGCCTGACGATGGACGCGCTCACGGGTGCCTGGCAATGGCTGACGACGGCCGCCAACTGGGCGGGCGAGAAGGGCGTCTGGCACCGGCTGGCCGAGCATGTGCAGATCAGCGCGGTCTGCCTGCTGCTCTCCTGTCTGGTGGCGCTGCCGGTGGCGCTCTGGCTGGGCCATATCGGCAAGGGCGGGGCGCTGGCGGTCAACCTCTCCAACGTCGGGCGGGCGGTGCCGACGTTCGCGGTGCTGGTGCTGCTGACGCTCGGTCCGCTCGGCAGTCAGGGGGAGTGGCCCACGGTCATCGCGCTGGTGCTGTTCGCGATACCGCCGCTGCTGACCAACGCCTACCTCGGCATACGCGAGGCCGACCGGGACGTCGTCGAGGCGGCCCGCGGCATGGGCATGTCCGGCCCGCAGCTCCTGCTGCGCGTCGAACTTCCCCTCGCCTACCCGCTGCTGATGACCGGGCTGCGGTCCGCGGCCGTCCAGATCGTCGCGACGGCCACGCTGGCGGCGATGGCGGGCGGCGGCGGGCTCGGCCGCATCATCACCGCGGGCTTCGGCAACTACGACACCGCGCAGGTCGTCGCCGGGGCCGTCCTGGTGGCCGCGCTGGCGCTGGCCGTCGAGGGCGTCATGGTCGCCGTCGACCGGCTCTGCGACCCGATGCGCGGGCGCCGCCGGGCCCCCCGGTCCGGCCGCGGGTCACGAGCCCGGCGCGGCGAGCGGGATGACCACGCGGTGGCGGTCGGCGGCGCGGCCTGACGCGCCCACCCGCAGGGCGGATCCGAACCCGCAGATCCGAACCCGCGGATCCGAACCCGCGGATCCGAACCCGCGGATCCGAACCCGCGGATCCGAACCCGCGGATCCGAACCGGCAGATCCGAACCAGACAAAGTGAAGGATGGGTCCATGAGCAGCACATCGCGTGGGGCGCGGACCGCGCTCGCCGCGGGCACGGTGGTCGCGCTGGCGGCGGCTCTGGCCGCCTGCGGTGGCCAGAGCCTGGAGGGCAAGGGAGCGGCGCACGGAAAGGGCGGCGGCAAGGGCGAAATCGTCGTCGGCTCGGCCGCTTTCACCGAGTCGAAGGTGCTCGCGCAGATGTATTCCAAGCTTCTGGGGGCCGCCGGATACGACGCCCGCATCCAGACGCTCGACAATCGCGAACTGTATGAACCGGCCCTGGAGAAGGGCCAGATCGACGTCGTCCCCGAATATGCCTCCACGCTCGCCGAATTCCTCAACGCGAAGACGAACGGAGCGAAGGCGAAGCCCGTCGCCTCCGGCGACATCGGCGAGACCGTCACGGCGCTGAAGAAGCTCGCCGCCCCGCGCGGTCTCAAGGTGCTCCCGGCGGGCGCCGCCGCAGATCAGAACGGTTTCGCGGTCACCACCGAATTCGCCGCGAAGCACAAGCTGAAGACCCTCTCCGACCTCGGCGCGTCCGGGCAGAAGGTCACGCTCGCCGCCGGTGAGGAGTGCGAGACCAGGCCGTTCTGCAAGCCGGGGCTGGAGAAGACGTACGACATATCCGTCGCCGGCATCGATCCGAAGGGCGTGGGCTCCCCGTCGTCCAAACAGGCCGTCAAGGAAGGTACCGATCAGGTGGTTCTGACCACGACGACGGACGCCACCCTCGACAACTTCGGGCTGGTCCTCCTCGCCGACGACAAGAAGCTGCAGAACGCCGACAATGTGCTGCCCGTCGTGAATGCCAAAAGCGCAGGTGACAAGGGAATCGAGGCGGCGCTCGACAAGCTCACACAGGTCCTCACCACCAAAGATCTGATCAACTTGAACCGTAAGGTCGACGCCGAGCGGCTCAAGCCCGAGGAGGTCGCGCAGACTTACCTGGAGGCCAAGGGCCTGCTGAAGAAGTAACCACCGGGAAACGGATTGGTGGGCGGGGCCCCATCGGCCCCGGGCGCACGGTAAGTTTCTGGCCATGCCACGAGGACGCCACCGCCATTCACCACCCCTCCACCGGCTGCTTCCTCCCTCCTCGGTCGCCGGAGCGTCGATCGTCTGCGCCGCCGGAACATGGTTCGTCGGCGACGACCTGGTGCAGCGGGTGCTCGCCGCCGGGGCCGCGGGTGCCGCGGTCACCGGCGCGGTGCTGCTGCGCGCCTGGGACCGCAAGGCCGGCAAGCGCGTCGCCGAGCTGGGCCGCGCGCGCGTCCGCGACGAGTGGCGCACCGAGGAGCGGATCGCCGAACTCGAGTCGGACGCCGAGGAGTCCCGCGAGATCCGCGCCGCCCTGGACACCAAGCTCCGCGCCAAGCGCGCCGAGCTGGCCCGGCTGCGCACCGAACACGCAGATCTGCTGCGCCGCTACGCCACCTCCGAGACCGAGCGGGCCGGAGTCCTGGAGCACCGCCGTCAGCTCGCCATAGAGGCGACGGCACCCGCCGCGGCGCTGCCCGCGCCCGCCGGAGCCCCGGCACCGGAGCGCACCGAGGAGGACGCCGCCCCGGCCGCCACCGGCGGGACGCCCCGTCAGGACGCGGCGACGCGCCCCGGATCCGGCGGCCCGGCCGCGCAGCGGCGCCCCGCCCCGGCCACGTTCGCGCAGGCCGACCAGGCGCTCCGGCAGCTGGCCCGGAACGCCGCCCGGCAGCGCGGTGCCCGTACGGAGAACACCGGCGGCGACCGCCCGAGTGGCGCCCGTCCGGAGAACACCCGCGGCGACCGCCCGCGCGGCAGGCACGCGGCCCCGGCCGCCGGACCCGAGGCGACCCCGCCCGCCGGGCCGTCGCTGCGGCCCGTCCCGGCGGCCGCCGCGGCCGTCGCCCCGCCCGCCGCAGCCCGCCCCCCGGCCTCCCGCGAGATCGGCGGCTTCGACTTCTTCGGCAACGCGACGCCTCCGGCGCTGCCCGCGCCCATGGAGGAGGACCTGGCCGACGTCGTGGGCGACGAGGCCATAGCCGAGCAGACCGTCCGCGCCACCGCCCGGCTGCGGCCGGCGGAGCCGGAGAACGGGGCGCAGGCGGGGGCGGCCGAGGCCGCTCCGCAGGCCGCCGCCACCGAGGCCGGGGCCGATGCGGGAGCCGCCGCTTCCGTGGCAGAGGTCCCGGCTCCGGCCTCCGCCCCCGACGACGCTCAGGGCGCGGACCCCGAGGGCACGGCCACCGACGGCGCGGCCCTGGAAGCCACTGCCCCGGAAGCCACTGCCCCGGAAGGCACGGCTCCCGACGGCACGGCTCCCGAAGGCGCAGCCGAGACGGACGCCGCAGGTCAGGACGGTCAGACAGGTCAGGAAGGTCAGGACGGCCAGGACGGTCCCGAGAAGGACGGCGTAGGCGAGGTCATCGACCTCACCGCCCACGACGACACGGAACAGCTCGACCTGGCCGGTCTCCGCACCGCCATCTCGTAGCCCGAGCCCGAGCCCGAGCCCGAGCCCGAGCCCGAGCCCGAGCCCGAGCCCGAGCCCGTAACACGGGCCCGTAGGCAACACATCGGCCCCTCCCCGAATCCCCGGGGAGGGGCCGATGCCGTACGCGCGATCCGCTCGCCGAACTACTCATCGGTCCGGCCTACTTGTCGATATCCCCGACCACGAAGAACAGCGAGCCCAGGATCGCCACCATGTCCGCGACCAGCGTGCCCGGGAGGAGTTCCGTCAGGGCCTGGATGTTGTTGTACGACGCGGAGCGCAGCTTCAGGCGGTACGGGGTCTTCTCGCCCTTGGAGACGAGGTAGTAGCCGTTGATGCCGAGCGGGTTCTCCGTCCACGCGTACGTCGCGCCCTCGGGGGCCTTCAGCACCTTCGGCAGCCGCTGGTTGATCGGGCCGGGAGGCAGCTCCGCGAGGCGGTCCAGGCAGGCGTCGGCGAGGTCGAGGGAGTTGTGGCTCTGGTCCAGCAGGCATTCGAAGCGGGCCAGGCAGTCGCCCTCCTCCCGCGTGACGACCCGCAGCGTGTCCCGCAGCTCCCCGTAGGCGAGGTACGGCTCGTCGCGCCGCAGGTCGAAGTCGACGCCGGACGCCCGCGCGATCGGCCCGGACACCCCGTACGCGTGCACCGCCTCCTGCGACAGGACGCCGATGCCGCGGGTGCGGCCGCGGAAGATCTCGTTGCCCAGCACCAGATCGTCGAAGACGCCCATCCGCGAACGGACCTGCGCGACGGTGTGCCGGGCGCGGCCCAGCCAGCCCGCGGGCAGGTCCTCCTTGAGGCCGCCGACGCGGTTGAACATGTAGTGCATCCGGCCGCCGGAGACCTCCTCCATGACCGTCTGCAACTCTTCCCGCTCCCGGAATGCGTAGAAGACCGGCGTGATGCCGCCCAGCTCCAGCGGGTACGAGCCGAGGAACATCAGGTGGTTGAGGACGCGGTTCAGCTCCGCCAGCAGCGTTCGCGTCCACACGGCCCGCTCGGGGACCTCCATGCCGAGCATCCGCTCGACGCCGAGGACCACGCCCAGTTCGTTGGAGAACGCGGACAGCCAGTCGTGGCGGTTGGCGAGCATGATGATCTGGCGGTAGTCGCGCGCCTCGAACAGCTTCTCCGCGCCCCGGTGCATATAGCCGATCACCGGCTCCGCGTGCCGGATCCGCTCGCCGTCCAGCACCAGACGCAGCCGCAGCACGCCGTGCGTGGAGGGGTGTTGCGGGCCGATGTTCAACACCATGTCGGTGCTCTCCGCCGCGCCGCCGATGCCGACCGTCGTCTCCGTCATGGGAACAGTCTCGCGCACGCCAGGGGGCGGCCGGAAACCCCCTCCGCGCGGGCCGGGCCCTGGGGCGCGCCCCTTCCCGTACCGCTCACGCCTCCGGACGCAGCAGTTCCGCGCAGTCCGGGCCGACCGGCTCGACCAGCCAGCCGAAGCCGCCGAGACCCGCCGGGTCGGTCAGCTCCGCGGCGGCACCCGCGGCCGACAGGGCCCGTACGTACCCGGCGGGATCGGTGGACGCGAGGGCGAGCGGCGGGCGGCGGCCCGTCACGCCCAGGGAGCGCAGGGCGGCCCGCTGGGACAGCAGGCGGCCCGTCGGCCCGGCGCACGCGTCGAGCGCCACATGGGCGGTCACATCGGCCGTGCCGTCCGGGACCGGCGGGACCTCGCGGCCCGCCCGGAAGCCGGTGAGCGTACCGAACGGCGGGCGGTCCGCCCGCGTGTGCGCGTAGTCGGCGGCGACCGCCAGCCCGGCGCGCAGCGAACGGACCGCCCGCGCCCACGCCGCGTCCCGGGACCGCCCGATCTCGCCGCGCGTCCCGGGGGCGGGCGGCGGCACGTCCGGCGGACGCAGCGCCTCGGGGGCGAGCGTCGGCCACCACCGGGCGAGCCAGTCGGCGTCCGGACCGTCGACCGGCTCGCCCGGCCGCTCCGTACCGTCCGCCCGGACCAGCACCCGGCGCACCACACCGTCCCCGTCCGCCGCCACGACATCGACGGGGACGTTGTCCAGCCACTCGTTCGCGAAGAGCAGCCCGACGGCCGAACCCGGCTCCGGCAACCGCGCCGACCAGCGGATCCGCGCGTCCAGACCGGCCGGGCGGGCGGCCCGCTCCACGGCGTACGGGCGGAGCCGCGCCAGCAGACCGGGGTCCGCGTCCGGCGCGGTGAGCACGCCGGTCAGCAGCTCGCCGTGCCCGGCGCCCACGTCGATGAGCGCCAGCTCGTCCGGGTGCCCGAGTGCGGCGTCCACGTCCCGCAGCAGCCGCGCGACCGCCCCGGCGAACAGCGGCGAGGCATGCACCGACGTACGGAAATGACCCGCGGGGCCGGGGCCGCCGGGCCGGGTGTAGAAACCGTCGGGCCCGTACAGGGCCGCCTCCGCCGCGTCCCGCCAGCCGCACCACTCGCTCGTCACGGGGCCACGGTACGGGGCGCCGCACGATGCGCGGACGGGGCCGGGGCGGCACGGGGGGACGGTGTGGACAGGGCGGGGGCCGGGCGTGAGGCCGAGGGGACGCGGTGTCGGGTGTCGGGGCGGCGCGTGCGCCGGGGTCCGCGCGGCCCGGGGCCGGTTCGCCCTCCTCCCCGTCCACGTGCCGTCTCCACCTTCCGGAGTAGGGCCGTCCGACAGGATCGCTCCTCGGGTTGACCCCTCCGCCCGCACGTCCTGCCTACGCTGGGTGACGTGCAGCGTCTCTACGACTTCTTCCGCCGGCACCCCACGGGGGTGGACACCTTCTGGGCGGTCCTCCTCCTGGCGTTCAACGGTCTGTGGGTCTTGTCGCTGGAGGGAACGGCGACGATCGTCGCGATCCCCGTCACCCTCGGTCTCTGCGCCGTCATCGCGCTGCGCCGCAAATGGCCCGAGTGGATGCTGCTGCTGACCGTCCTCATCGGTCTCTTCCAGCTGATCTTCCATGTGAGTTTCAACCCGGGCGATTTCGCGATGCTCGTCATCGTCTACACCGTCGCCTCCGGCACCACCCGCTGGGCGTCCCGGTTCGCGCTGACCGGCGCCTGCCTCGCGCCCAGCCTCTTCCTGATGCGCTTCGGCGAACCCACTCCCCAGCGGTCCCCCTGGGCGACGGCGTTCGTCGCCGTGCTGCTCACCGTCCCCTTCGTCCTCGCCTGGGTGCTCGGTGACTCCGTCCGCACCCGGCGCGCGTACTGGGCGCAGCTCCAGGAGAAGGCGGACCGGCTGGAGAAGGAACGCGAGGCACAGGCCCGCATCGCCGTCGCCGCCGAACGCGCCCGCATCGCCCGCGAACTCCACGACGTCGTCGCCCACAACGTCTCCGTCATGGTCGTCCAGGCCGACGGCGCCGCCTACGTCCTCGACAGCGCGCCCGACCAGACCCGGCAGGCGCTGGAGACCATCTCCGGCACCGGACGGCAGGCCCTGGCCGAGATGCGGCGGCTGCTCGGCGTGCTGCGCACCGGCGAACAGCCCGAGAGCGGCGAGTACGTCCCGCAGCCCGGCGTGGAGCAGCTCACCGACCTCATCGACCAGGTGCGCGGCGCGGGACTGCCGGTCGACTTCCGGGTCGACGGCACGCCGCGGCCGCTGCCCAGCGGCGTCGCGCTCACCGCGTACCGCATCGTGCAGGAAGCCCTCACCAACACCCGCAAGCACGGCGGACCGGACGTGGGCGCCACGGTCCGCCTCACCTACGGGGACGCCGAACTGGAACTCCTCATCGAGGACGACGGCCGCGGCGCGCAGCGCGAACTGTACGAGGAGGGCGGCGCCGACGGCCTCGGCCACGGCCTCATCGGGATGCGCGAACGGGTCGGCATGGTCGGCGGCAGCCTGGAGGCGGGCCCGTGCGACGGCGGCGGGTTCCGCATCGACGCGGTGCTGCCGCTGCGGCCCGAACGGTGAGGACCGCGGGCGGATTCCGGCGGTGAGGTCCGTCGGTGGGTTCTCCCAGTGCGTTCGCCGTGTTCCCCGTGTTCCCCGTGTTCGCCGTGTTCGCCGTGTTCCCCGTGTTCCCTACATTCTGTGGGTTCTGTGCGTCCGTGGGTGGGGGCCGTCGGGGCTGCCGCCGCCCGTGGCGTGGTTCCATTCGTCTCGTCCGTCCCGACCCGTCTCCCGCGCCCCGTGCGCTGCCGTTCCGCATCCGAAGGGAACCCCCTGCCATGACCATCCGTGTGATGCTCGTCGACGATCAGGCGCTGCTGCGTACCGGATTCCGGATGGTGCTGGCGGCGCAGCCCGACATGGAGGTCGTCGCCGAGGCGGGGAACGGCGTGGAGGCGCTGGAGGTGCTGCGCGCCACGAAGGTCGACGTGATCCTCATGGACGTCCGGATGCCGCATCTGGACGGCGTCGAGGCGACGCGGCGGATCTGCGGCGACGGCCGCGCCGAGAACGCGCCGAAGGTGCTGATCCTGACCACCTTCGACCTCGACGAGTACGCGTTCTCCGCGCTCAAGGCCGGGGCCAGCGGCTTCATGCTCAAGGACGTGCCGCCGGGCGAACTGCTCACCGCGATCCGCGCCGTGCACAGCGGCGACGCGGTCGTCGCGCCGTCGACCACCCGTCGGCTGCTGGACCGGTTCACGCCGATGCTGCCCGCCACCAACACCGAGTCGGCCCGCCCCGAACTGGGCCGCCTGACGGAGCGCGAGCGGGAGGTCCTGCTGCTGGTCGCCCAGGGCCTGTCGAACGGTGAGATCGCGGCGCGGCTGGTGCTCTCCGAGGCCACCGTCAAGACCCATGTCGGCCGCATCCTGACCAAGCTGAGCCTCCGCGACCGCGTCCAGGCCGTGGTCCTCGCGTACGAGTCGGGGCTGGTGCGGGCGGGCGGCGGGGGGCCGGTGGGGTGAGTTGTCCGCCGGGCCGGGCGGGCCGTTGCCCTCGTCCTCGGGGCCGTGGCGGGGCCCTCACTTCCGGGCGGCGTGCCGGGTGGCCTGCTCCGAGTGGGTGATTCTCAGCGGCCCGGGCGACGGCGCCCGGCGCGACGCCTTGACGGGGACACGTAAACAAGAGCAGATTGGGCCCGCTCGGTAAGGAAACTTTCCTCATCGAAGGGTTCCCCAGTGCGGACAAGAAACCTTGCTCTCGCCACCGTCGCCGGCGCCACGCTGCTCACCGCAGCCGCCCTGCCGGCCTCCGCCCAGGCCACCGCGCCCACCGCCGCCACGGCCCACCCCGTACAGGAAGGCAGCGTCCGCGCCGCCGACCTGCTGGCCAAACTCAAGGACTGCCACCAGATCTCCCACGGCAAGTACCGCACCGACGAGGAGACCTCCGCCACGGTCCCCGTCTGCGGCAAGAACGGCGCGGTCTTCTGGAAAGCCGACATGGACATCGACTGTGACGGCCAGATCACCGACCAGTGCAACGAACGGACCGACCCCTGGTTCCAGGACGACACCCGGTTCCACCAGTCGGACGACAAACCGCTCAACGCCGCCGAGCTGCCGTTCGTCGTCGTGCCCAGCTCCAGCAGCATCTGGGACTACACCAAGGACGGGATCAAGGGCGGCGGCGTCGTCGCCGTCCTCTACAACAACCAGGTCGAATACGCCGTCGTCGGGGACACCGGCCCCGACAAGATCATCGGCGAGGCGTCCTACGCGACCGCCAAGAGCCTGGGCATAGACCCCGACCCGGAGACCGGCGGCGCCGACTCGGGCGTCACCTACATCCTCTTCAAGAACTCCCAGGCATCGCCCATCGAGAGCCATGGCGACGCGGTCAGCCGGGGGGATGAACTGGCCAAGAAGTTCTTGCAGGAGAACTGAGGGGGCGGTTCGGGGCGGGTGGGGGGCGGGGGGCGGGGGGGGGGGGGGCCCGGGGGGGGGGGGGGCGGGGCGGGGGGGGGGGGGGGGGCGC
>NZ_JBHYGX010000010.1:183737-198195 GCF_042739975.1 Streptomyces sp. NPDC059080 | reverse complement strand
CCCCGCAGGGCCCCCGGTGCCCTTAGGGGTTGGGCGGCCCGTTTTGTGGGGGGGGAGCCCCCCCCCCCCCCCCCCCCCCCCCCCCCCCCCCCCCCACACACCAACAAACACCCCCCCCCACCCACCACCCCCCCCCCCCGCACCAAACGCCGTCGCCTGTGCCTCCATGGGAGGTATGAGCACTCCACCCACCGACCCCGCCCTCGCCTCCTTCGTACGCCAGGGCGTGGTGCTGCTCACGACCTTCAAGCGGGACGGCACCGGAGTCGGCACCCCGGTCAACCTCTCCGTCGACGGAGACCACGCGTACTTCCGTACGTACGGCAAGGCGGCAAAGGTCAAGCGGATGCGGAACTTCCCCGATGTGGAGATCTGCTGCTCCACCTGGCGCGGGCGCCCCACCGGCCCCACCTACCGGGCGCGGGTGCGGCTGCTCGATCCGGCGACCCGCGAGTACCGCCGCGCCGGCCGCAGCCTGACCCGCAAGTACCCGCTGCTGCACGGCCTGTTCGTCCCCCTCACCCACCGCCTCATGCGCGACACCACGCTCCACTACGAACTGCGCCTGACCGGCCTGAAGGAGCCCGAGGCCACGGACACCGACATCGCGGCGGAGAAACGCTGGGACGACGAGGGCGGGGCCCAGTAGGGGCCCCGGGGTCAGCTGCCGCTGCCCGATTCGAGGGCGGAGACCAGGAACTCGTTGCCGCAGACTCGCAGGCCCTCGGCGGCACGGGCGGTCATCCTGGCCTTCGAGCCCGGCGCGTACACCTGGACCAGCGCGGCGTCCTTCCAGCAACCGCCGTCCTTGAGGCCCTCGTTGACGGTGTGCAGCACGGTGTGCGCGGACCCGCCCGGGGCGAGGGTGACGGCGCTGCCCACGGAGCCCTCGCGGTCGGCGGGGTGACCGATGGCCGCGCCGTCCTTGGCGAGCAGGGCGATGCCGGGGTAACCGCGCAGGGTGCAGCTCTTCGTGCCGGTGTTGGTGAACGACAGCGGGTAGCGGATGTTGCCGGCGCCCGCGTCGCTCTGCCCCAGCTCCAGCCGCAGGACGTCGGCCTCGCAGCGGTCGCTCGCGCTGTCCTGCGAGGCGGCCGCCGCCGCTCCCCGGGCCCTCGCCGCACCGGAGCCACCGGTCGAGCCGCCGGTCGAGCCGCCGGAGGAACCCGAACCACCGGTCGAGCCGCCGGAGGAACCCGAACCACCGGCGGTGGCCGAGGCGCCGGACCTCGCGTCGTCGGAGCCCTGACCGTCCGCGGAGGACGCCTGGCCGCCCGAGGAGTCGGACGCCTGGGCGGAAGAGGACTTACCGGCCGCGTCGGCGCCGCCATCCGAGTTGTCGCACGCGGTCAGGCCGAAGGCGGCGACCGCGGCGAGCGCGACGGCGGCGGTGGTACGGACCGGACGGAGAAGAGTGCGGTGCGACATCGTGGTGGGTCCTTTGCCATGGGGGGAGCGGCCTGCCCGGAGCCCCGGGCCGTGGGGGTCGACTCCTCCAAGGTGCGCCCCCGCGCTGGCGTCCCGCTAACGCGCGGCTAACACCGCCCGAAAGCCACGCCGATGACGGTCCGTACGCCGCGTACGCCCCGGACCTGCGGTTTCTTCCCCGGCGTCCGGCCTCACCCCTTCCGTCGCAGCAGCCGCCGCAGCCCCGTGACGACCACCGTCGCCAGGACGAACACCAGCCCCACCTTGACCAGTCCGGGGCTGAGCGCCGAGCCGTCCGTGGTACTGCCGGAACCGTCCTTGCCGCCGTCGTCCGCCTCCTGGCCCGCCACCGACTCGGGGAGCTGCTTGCCGCTCAGGCCGACCGGCTCCACGGGGCTGTTCTCGCCCTCCGAGCCGAACATCAGGGTGCGGCCGTCGAGGGTGAAGCTCACCGACTCGCCCTGCTGCTGCACCGGCACCCCGACGCTGCCGAGATCCTCGGGACGGCCGTCCTTCCAGGCGTACATGCGGGCGCCGAAGTAGCTGCGGAGGATCAGCCGGGTGCCGTCGGGCGAGAACGAACCGTCCGTCACCCACAGGTCGATCGGCGCGACCTTGCGGAAGACGTTCGTGCCGGACGTCGACAGGTGCTCGGGGGCGGCGTAGAGGGCACCGCCGCCTCCCTGCTTCTTGCTGGCGATGTAGACCCGGCCGGTCTTCGGATGCACCATCAGCGCCTCGGCGTCGCGCGGGCCGTCGTCGTACTTCACGTCGAACTGCGTGGCGGTGACCGTCTGGTCGCGCAGCTGTTTCGGCTCCGGGAAGCGGTAGATCCAGACGTGGTCCCACGTGCCGCCGAGGTTGTCGCCGATGTCGCCGACGTAGAGGTTGCCGTCCGGGCCGAGGGAGATCGCCTCGACGTCGCGGGGGTCGCCGATGCCGCGCAGGGTGACGGTGGCGACGGTGCGGCCGGTGCGGGAGTCGACGGCGTAGACGTACGGGCCGTCGTCGCTGTCGTTGTGGGTCCAGTAGACGCCGGGGTGCGTGCGGCTGGCGATCAGGCCGCTGGACTCGGTGATCCGGTGGTCGCTGATCCGGAAGCCGTCCGGCTCGTCGGCGGCCGCGGGAGCGACGGCCGTACTCATCAAAAGCCCCGCGGCACCGGCCGCGCACAGAAGCGATCGCATGGGCTCAGGGTGCCATCCCGGCGCCCGGCGGGGGGCGGCCTGTGGACAAGGCCCGGCGGGACGGGAGCGGGCACCGGTTGCGCAGCGGCGCCCCGGCGCCCGCTCCCGCCCGGCGCCCGCTCCCGCCCGGTGCCCGCTCCCGCCCGGTGCGCGGCCCGCGTGGGCGGGGTCACGTACCGCCCGGTAACGGCGTCGGAGATCATGGCGGGATGAGGATCATGCCCGTCGGTGACTCGATGACCATCGGCAGCTGCGGTGACTTCACCTGGCGTTACCGCCTGTGGCAGCACCTACGCGCGGTCCACGACGGGCCGTTCCGGCTGGTCGGCCCGCGCGACGCGCTGCATGACACCGCCGCCGACGCCGCCACCTCGCAGCGCTACGCCGATCCGGCCTTCCCGCCGGACGCCCGCCGGCACCTCGCCGGGTGGGGCGAGGGCTGGCTGCACATGGCGCCGCTGATCGGCGACGCCGTCCGCGCCCACCGCGCCGACACCCTGCTGGTCTCCCTCGGTCTGATAGACCTCGGCTTCTACACCGACGCGGCCCAGACCGCCGCCCACGTACGGGAGTTCCTGGCCGCCGCCCGCCGCGCCGACCCGCACATCCGGGCCGTGCTGCTGCCCGTCCTGGCCAACTCCCGTGCGGCGAGCGACCCGGAGTTCGCCGCCGAGTGCGCCCGCTTCAACGCCCTCCTCGCCCGGGCCGCCGCCGACCTCACCACCCCCGCCTCCCCCTTCCTCCTCGCCCCGGCCCCCGCCCCCTGGGACCTCACCCGCCACACCTACGACGGCACCCACCCCTCCCCCGACGGCGAACACGCCCTCGCCGCGGCGTTCGCGGAGACGCTGTACGCGGAGTGGGGCGTCGGCGGGCCGTACGCGGCGACGCCCGGGGCCCGGACACCGGAGTACGTGGCGGGCTGAGCCGCCACGCCCCGCCCGTCCTTGCTTCGAGCGCGCTCGAAGGCGTTGGCTGCCTCCATGGAGTACACGCAGCTCGGACGCACCGGACTCAAGGTCAGCCGCCTCGTTCTCGGCACGATGAACTTCGGACCGCAGACCGACGAGACCGGCAGCCACGCCCTGATGGACGCCGCCCTGGACGCCGGGGTCAACGTCTTCGACACCGCCAACGCCTACGGCTGGGGCGAGAACAAGGGCCGTACGGAGGAGATCATCGGCTCGTGGTTCGCCCGGGGCGGCGGGCGCCGGGACCAGGTGGTGCTGGCCACCAAGGTCTACGCGAACATGGCCCCCGACGGCGCGCCCGCCTGGCCCAACCACGACAAGCTCTCCGCCGTGAACATCCGCCGCGCGGTCGACGCCTCGCTGCGCCGCCTGCGCACCGACCACATCGACCTGTACCAGTTCCACCACGTCGACCGGGCCACGCCGTGGGACGAGATCTGGCAGGCCATCGACGTCCTCGTCCAGCAGGGCAAGATCCTCTACGCCGGATCCTCCAACCACGCCGGATGGCATCTCGCGCAGGCCAACGAGACGGCCCGCCGCCGCGGCTCGTTGGGCCTGGTCAGCGAGCAGTGCCTCTACAACCTCGCGGAGCGGCGGGCCGAGATGGAGGTGATCCCGGCGGCCGAGAGCTACGGCCTCGGCGTCATCCCGTGGTCGCCGCTGCACGGCGGGCTGCTGGGCGGCGCACTGCGCAAGGAGCGGGAGGGCGGCGCGGCCCGCACCACCTCCGGACGGGCCGCCGACGCGCTCGCCGACCCCGTGGTCCGCGCGCAGCTCCAGCGGTACGAGGACCTGCTCGCCGAGCACGGTCTGGAGCCCGGTGAGGTGGCGCTGGCCTGGCTGCTGACCCGCCCGGGCGTGACCGGCCCGATCGTCGGCCCGCGCACCCCGGACCACCTCGCCTCGGCGCTCCGCGCCGTCGCCCTGGAGCTGCCGGACGGGCTGCTGACGGCCCTGGACGAGATCTTCCCGGGCCCGGGCCCCGCCCCGGAGGCGTTCGCCTGGTGACCATCCGCCCCGGATACGGCGGCCCGTCGTACGCCGTATCCGGGGTACGGCTCAGCGCAGGGCCGCCGCCACGATGACGACGACGAGCAGCAGCGCGAGCAGACCGGACATGATCCGGTTCCGGGTTTTGGGATCCACCCTGTGAGCGTACCGGGCGCGATCCGAACGTTTCAGCGGCCAGGTGTGCCGAGCTCCCAGGCGTCCACCGTCTCGTAGTGCGGCCGGGCGCCCGCGACGCCCGGTGCGGGCGGGTGGCTGCGGACGAGGGCGAGCGAGGCGGCGGTCCAGGGGCTGCCGTCGAAGTGCTCCAGCACGGCGGCGAACGGCGCGAGGTCCGCCCGCGGGTCGCGGTTGCGGGCCAGGGTGAGGTGCGGGGTGAAGCCGCGGCGCCCGTCGACGGCGGGCCCGGCCAGCCCCGCCCGGCGCCCGGAGGCCGCGGCGGTCCCGGCCAGCTTCCGCATCGCCGCCAGATCACCGTCCGCGCCCGCCCACAGCACCCGGTCGGCGAACCGCCCGCCCCCGGCGATCCGCAGCCCGTACGGGGCGTGCCGCCGGGCGCCGCGGGCCAGGCGTTCGCGCAGCTCGGGCAGGGTTTCGTCGGGGACCTCGCCGTAGAACGCGAGGGTGAAGTGCCAGCCGTCTCGCCCGGCCCAGCGCAGCCGGCCGGCGCCCGGCAGCGCACGCAGCGCCTCGACCCGCCGCGCCAGCTCGGCGACGGCGGGCCCGGGCGGCAGCACCGCGGCGAAGAGCCTCACCCGGCCAGTGTCGCGCGGGCGGGGTGGTTCCGTACGAGGACGGCGCTTCCGTGCGGCGCCACGAGGACGGACGACGCGACGGCGGCGGCGCTTCCGTGCGACGCGACGGCGGCGGCGCTTCCTACGACGCGGGCGCCGGGCCCGGAACGGCGGCCGGCCCCCGCCTGTGGGAGGCGAGGGCCGGAGAGCGGGTGGCCGGGTGGCCGGGTCAGGCGACCGTCACAGGCTTGTCCGAGGAACCGGTCGGCTCCGCGTCGTCCGGTGGCGGGGCGGCGCGGGGGACGAAGGCGACGTGCTGGTGGCCGCGGCGGAGGTCTATCCGGAGCCGCAGTCCGCCCGCGCGGGCCAGGACCAGGCCGATGAGGACGGCGGCGAGCAGCGAGACCAGACCGCCGGAGAGGAAACCGATCCGCGGGCCGAAGCTGTCGGTGATCCAGCCGACGAGCGGCGCGCCCAGCGGTGTCCCGCCGACGAAGACCATCATGAACAGCGCCATCACCCGGCCGCGCATCAGCGGGTCGGTGGCCATCTGGACGCTGGAGTTGGCGGTGACGTTGATCGTCAGGCCGACCACGCCGATCGGGGCGAGCAGCACCGCGAAGATCCAGAAGGACGGGGCGAGCGCGGCGGCCATCTCCAGGGCGCCGAAGAGCACGGCGGCGCCGACCAGCAGCCGCAGCCGGGACGACGAGCGCCGCGCGGCGAGCAGCGCCCCGACCAGCGAACCGGCCGCCATCAGCGAGTTGAACAGCGCGTACGTGCCCGGACCCTGGTGGTAGACGTGGTAGGTGAAGGCGGTCAGCCAGATCGGGAAGTTGAAGCCGAAGGTGCCGATGAAGCCGACGAGGACGATCGTCCAGATCAGCTCGGGCCGCCCGGAGACATACCGCAGCCCCTCCCGCAGCTGACCCTTGCTGCGCGGCACCCGGTCGGCCCTGTGCAGCTCGGCGGTGCGCATCATCAGCAGCCCGGCGATCGGCGCGGCGAACGACAGGCCGTTGAGCAGGAACGCCCAGCCGCTGCCGAACGCGGTGATCAGCACACCGGCGACGGCCGGTCCGACGAGGCGGGCGGACTGGAAGTTGGCGGAGTTGAGGCTGACGGCGTTGCGCAGGTCCTCCTTGCCGACCATCTCGACGACGAACGCCTGCCGGGAGGGGTTGTCGACGACGGTGACGAGCCCGAGAAGGAACGCGATCAGATAGACGTGCCAGACCTGGACGCTGCCGGAGAGGGTCAGCGCGGCCAGCGCCAGCCCGGTGCCGCCCATCGCGGACTGGGTGACCAGCAGCAGCTTCCGCTTGGGGAAGCGGTCGGTGAGGACGCCGCCGTACAGCCCGAACAGGAGCATCGGCAGGAACTGCAGGGCGGTGGTGATGCCGACGGCGGCGGAGGAGCCGGTGAGGCTGAGCACCAGCCAGTCCTGGGCGATGCGCTGCATCCAGGTGCCGGTGTTGGAGACCACCTGGCCGGTGGCGAAGAGGCGGTAGTTGCGTACGCGCAGCGAGCTGAACATGCCCTTCCGCGGGGCGGCGGGTGCGCTCGGGGGCGCCCCGCGCCCGGTGGCCTCGGGCGAGGTGCCGGGGGCCGTCTCGTGCGGGGTCTGCGGTCCGGGGACGGAGTCTGATCCGGATCCCGTACTCAACGTCGGTTCGCCTCCTCGGCTCGGTGTCGCTACAGCTGGGCGAGCTTCTCCAGGACCGGCGCGGCGGCGCGCAGCTTCGCCCACTCGTCGTCGTCCAGCCCGGTGGCCAGCTCGGCGAGCCAGGCGTCGCGCTTGTGGCGGCTCTCGGCGAGCATCGCCTCGGCCTGCTCGGTCTGGGTGACGACCTTCTGCCGGCGGTCGTCGGGGTGCGCCTCCAGCCGGACGAGCCCCTTGGCCTCCAGCATGGCCACGATGCGCGTCATCGACGGCGGTTGCACATGCTCCTTGCGGGCCAGCTCCCCGGGGGTGGCATGGCCGCAGCGGGCGAGGGTGCCGAGCACCGACATCTCGGTAGGGCTCAGCGACTCGTCGACCCTCTGGTGCTTGAGGCGGCGGGAGAGGCGCATCACGGCGCCCCGCAGGGCGCTCACGGCGGCAGCGTCGTCGCCGCGGGACAGGTCCGGCATGTTTGTTAGCGTAACTCATTACCCTTTCTAAAGAAAGTCGGGGAGACGGACGCATCCGCATCACCCATACGAGTGAGGACGCGCCGGAAAGCGACGCACCTGACAGGTGTCTGCGGCGACGGTGTCCTCATGGGATCGCGAGTGCTCAGCCTGCGTCTGGACGACGAACTGCTGGAGCGCATCCGGCAGCACGCGGCGAAACGCGGCATGAGCGTCCAGGACTACGTCGTCCGGACGCTCGTCCGCGAGGATTTCGACGAACGCTTCCAGTCCTCCGTCGATGCGACGGAACGTCTCGGCGGCTGGGGCGACACGGCGACGGAGGCGGCCGACGGATCCCCGGCGGCGCACGGCTGACGGCGCCGGGCGGGCCGCCGCGGTGACCGCGCCGGGAGGCTGACCACGCCCGGCCGGTGACCGCGCCGGGCCGAAGCCCCTCCCCCGCAAAGTCGTTTGCGCCCGCGCCCGCCGCCCGCTAACTTCGGCCGGTCCGCGCGAAAGGTGCGGCCGGGACGCGAGGAGTGCGCGGGCGTGACGGTGTCCAAGGAGCCGCTCGGGCGGCGGTTCAACCGGCTCTGGGCGGCGTACACCGTCAGCGCCTTCGGTACCCGGCTCGCGTTCAACGCCTTGCCGCTGACCGCCCTGCTCGTGCTGCACGCCGGGCCCACGCAGGTGGCGGCGTTGTCGGCGGCGGGCGCCGCGGTCGGGGCGGTGGCCGCCGTACCGCTCGGCCCCTGGGTGGAGGGGCGCCGCAAACGGCCCGTGATGATCGCGATGGACCTGGTGCGGTGCGCGGCGATGCTGAGCATCCCCGCCGCCTACGCGCTGGGCCTCCTCGGCTTCGCGCAGCTCCTGGTGGTCTCCGTCGTCGTCGGCGCCGCCGACATCGCCTTCTCCGCGGCGAGCGGCGCGTTCCTCAAGTCACTGCTCCCGCCGGAGCGCCTGCTGCGCGCCAACGGGCGGCTGGAGGCCACGACCTGGACCACCACCATGCTCGGCCCGCCGCTCGGCGGCGCCGCGGTCGGCGCGCTGGGCCCGATACTGACGGTGACGGTGGACGCGGTCAGCTATCTGCTGTCGGCGCTGGCGCTCCGGGCGGTGGGGAGCGGTGCGGCCCGACCGGGCGGCGTTCCGGGGCCGCGTACGGAGGGTGCGTCCGGCGGGGGCTCGGGGCAGCAGGCGGCGGACGGACCGGACCCGGGCGGGCCGAAGCCGGGCGCTTCCGGGTCAGGCGGTCCGGAGACCTCCACAGGCCCGGAGACCGCCAAGGCCCCGGCCCGCCCCCGCACCCGCGCCGCCGACCTCCTCACCGGCTGGCGCTTCCTGCTGTCCGACCCGGCGCTGCGCCCGCTGTTCCTCAACACCGTGCTGGTCAACGGCCTGATCATGGCGACCGAGCCGCTGCTGACCGTGCTGCTCGTCGACCGGCTGGGCTTCGCGCCCTGGCAGTACGGGCTGGCCTTCGCGCTGCCCTGTGCGGGCGGGCTGATCGGCTCCCGGCTCGCCCGGCCCCTCGTCGCGCGGTACGGGCGCCGGGCGGTGCTGCTCACCACGGGGACGCTGCGGGTGTGCTGGCTGCCGTGGCTGGCGCTGACCGGGCCGGGGGTGGGCGGTTTCGCGCTCGTCGTCGCCGTCGAGCTGGCCATGATCTGCTGCATCGGGGTCTACAACCCGGTGCTCGTCACGTACCGGCTCGACCGGATTCCGGCGGACCGGGTGGCGCGGGTACTGGCGGCGTGGTCGGTGACCTCCCGGGCGGTCATCGCGACGCTGACCGCGCTGGGCGGTCTGCTCGCCGCCGTCGCCGGGACGCGTACCGCGCTGCTCGCCGCCGGTCTGCTGGCCCTCACCACACCGCTGCTGCTGATCGGCGCCGGGCGCGCGGTGCGCGATGCGGCCCCGGCGCCTCCGCCGTTTCCGGGGCCGGAGGTGCCGGCCCGCTGACGCGGCGGCCGGCACCTCCGGGGCGGTACGCGTTACGTGCCGAGCAGCTGCTCGATCGGGTGGAGCAGGAAGTACACCAGGAAGCACAGGCCCACGGCGTTGAGCAGCCAGGGGATCTCCTTGAAGCGGCCGGTGACGGAGCGCAGCAGGATGAAGGCGAGCACGCCGATGCCGATGCCGTTGGTGATGCTGTACGTGAACGGCATCGCGATCATGGTGAGGAACGCCGGGATGGCGACGGTGAAGTCGCCCCAGTCGATGTGCCGGACGTTGGACGCCATGATCAGGAAGCCGACGACGATCAGCGCGGGCGTCGCCGCCTGCGCGGGCACCACGGTCGCCAGCGGGGTGAAGACCAGCGCGAGCAGGAAGAGGCCGCCGGTGACGATGTTCGCCAGGCCGGTGCGGGCGCCCTCGCCGACACCGGCGGTGGACTCGACGAAGCAGGTGTTGGCGGAGGCGGAGCCGAAGCCGCCCGCCGCGACGGCGATGCCGTCGACCATCAGGATGCGGCCCATGCCGGGCAGGTTGCCGTTCTCGTCGGTCAGCCCGGCCTCCTCGCCGACGCCGATGATGGTGCCCATCGCGTCGAAGAAGCCGGAGAGCAGCACGGTGAAGACGAAGAGGCAGCCGGTCAGCAGGCCGACCTCCTTGAAGCCGCCGAAGAGGCTGATGTGGCCGATGAGCCCGAAGTCCGGCGCGCCGATGATCTTGTCGGGGACGTTCGGGACGGCGAGGCCCCAGGCGGCGTCCGGGATGGTGGCGAGGGCGTTGATGACGATCGCGACGACCGCCATGACGACCATGCCGATGAGGATCGCGCCCTTGGTCCTGCGGACCACCAGCATGAACATCAGCACCAGGCCCAGCACGAAGACCAGCACCGGCCAGCCCTTGAGCTGACCGCCCTGGCCCAGGCCCATCGGCACGGTGGTGTGCGCGGCGTCCGGATTGCGGCTGACGAAACCGGCGTCGACCAGGCCGATCAGCGAGATGAACATGCCGATGCCGATGGCGATGGCGCGCCGCAGCCCCGGCGGGATGGCGTCCATGACGCGCTGCCGCAGACCGGAGGCGACGAGGATCATCAGCACCAGACCGGCGAGGACGACCATGCCCATCGCGTCCGGCCAGCTCATCTTGGGGGCGAGCTGGAGGGAGACGACGGCGTTGATGCCCAGGCCCGCGGCGATGGCGATCGGGACGTTGCCGACGACACCCATCAGGACGGTGCTCAGACCGGCCATCAGTGCGGTGGCGGTGACCAGCTGCCCGTTGTCGAGGTGGTGGCCGTATTTGTCCACACCCGCGCCGAGGATGATCGGGTTCAGCACGATGATGTAGGCCATCGCGAAGAAGGTCGCCAGACCACCGCGGAGTTCGCGGCCCACTGTCGAGCCCCGCTGGGAGATCCTGAAGAAGCGGTCGAGCCCGTTCTTGGGCGGGTGACCTGGGCTCCGAAGAGCATTTTCGACCGGTGTGGTGGCCGAGGACGACATGGGCGGGACCTCAGTGGGACGGGCCTGGAGGAGGCGTGGGGGCCCGGCCCGGGTGATCCCGGGACGGGTGCACGGACAGCAACTTTCCCGATCAGTTTGGAGCAATCAACGATTGAAACCAGCCAGATCCGGAAGGGTTCAGTATGAATAAACAATTCGTTGATCGCTATCTTCGCGCGTAGACCCTTGTGCCGCACGGCCGCCCCCTCCCCTCGGAAACCGGCCACGGCCGGGCGCGGGCCCGTCGGACCACCCCCGTAAGCTGGGGCCCATGTGGAAGAAGTCCGAACTGCGCGCGGCTCCGGCGCCGCTTGAGGGTCCCGTCGTCGGCACGATCACCGGCGGCACCATCATCTGGTTCGTCCTCTTCCTCGGCCAGCTGCCCTTCTACGGCTGGTTCGCCGACGGCGGCCACGCCTGGTGGGTGTGGACCTGCCTGGCCGGCGGCGGCCTCGGCTGCCTCGGCATCTGGTACGTCCGCCAGCGGGACGCCGCCATCAAGCGCGCCGCCCGGGCGGCAGCCGAGGCGACCGCCGCCGACGCCGCCTGATCCACCGCCTCAGCCGCCCAGCGGGTGCGCCGCGCCCCGCGCCCGTACCGTCTAACCATGACGCAGTGGGCGAAACCGGGCGGTGGCCCGGGTCCTGACGGCAGCAGCTCCGGGGGGCCGGACGGCGGGAGCGCCATCGAGGCACCGGGGAGCGACGGGCCGCCCGCGCATCCGGGGCTGACCGCCGCCGAGGTGGCCGAGCGGATCGCCCGGGGCGAGGTCAACGACGTGCCGGTGCGCTCCTCCCGCTCGGTGCCGGACATCGTGCGGGCCAACGTCTTCACCCGGTTCAACGCCATCATCGGCGTCCTCTTCGTGATCATCCTGTTCGTCGGCCCGATCCAGGACGGACTCTTCGGCTTCGTCATCATCGCCAACACCGGCATCGGCATCTTCCAGGAGCTGCGCGCCAAGCGGACGCTCGACAACCTCGCGGTCATCGGGGAGGCGAAGCCGACCGTACGGAGGGACGGGCGGGCGACCGCGATCTCCACCTCCGCGGTGGTCCTCGGTGACGTCATCGAGCTGGGGCCCGGCGACAAGGTCATCGTCGACGGCACCGTGCTGGAGGCGGACGGCATGGAGGTCGACGAATCGCTGCTGACCGGCGAGGCGGATCCGGTGCTGAAGCGCCCCGGGGAGCCGATGATGTCCGGCAGCTTCGTGGTGGCCGGGGGCGGCGCGTTCAGCGCGACGCGGGTCGGCCGGGAGGCGTACGCGGCGCAGCTCGCCGAGGAGGCCAGCCGCTTCACGCTGGTCCACTCCGAGCTGCGCTCCGGCATCAGCCGGATCCTCCGCTACGTGACGTGGATGATGATCCCGACCGCGCTCGGGCTGATCCTCAGCCACCTCCTCACCCTCCACATGGCGGGCGACGACGCGGTGCGGCGGATGGTCGCCGGGATCGTGCCGATGGTGCCCGAGGGACTGGTGCTGCTGACGTCGGTGGCGTTCGCGATCGGGGTGATCCGGCTGGGCCGCAAGCAGTGCCTGGTGCAGGAGCTGCCCGCGATCGAGGGGCTGGCCCGGGTCGACGTCGTCTGCCTGGACAAGACCGGGACGCTCACCGAGGGCGGGATGGACGTCAGCGCGCTGCGGCCGCTGAACGGCGCCGACGAGGCGCGGCTGCGGCAGATCCTCGGCGCGCTCGGCGGCGCCGACCCCCGGCCGAACGCGTCCCTGCTGGCCATCATCGAGGCGTTCCCCGAGCAGGACGGCTGGCAGTGCGCCGCCGCGCTGCCGTTCTCGTCCGCCCGGAAGTACAGCGGCGCCGTCCTCGACGATCCCGCGGGCGGGCGCACGACCTGGCTGCTGGGCGCGCCCGACGTGCTGTTGCCGCCCGGCGATCCGGTGCTCGCCGAGACCGAGGAGCTGAACGCCGAGGGGCTGCGGGTGCTGCTGCTGGCCCGGACCGCGCGGGCGCTGGACGATCCGGCGCTCGCCCGGGATGTGGAGGCGGCGGCGCTGGTGGCGCTGGAGCAGCGGCTGCGGCCGGACGCGGGGGCGACGCTGGCGTACTTCGCCGAGCAGGACGTCGCCGCCAAGGTCATCTCGGGCGACAACGCGGTGTCGGTGGGCGCGGTCGCCGGGCGGCTCGGGCTGCCGGGGGCGGCGGCGCCGGTGGACGCGCGGGAGCTGCCCGCGGCGCCGGAGCCGATGGCCGCCGCGGTGGCGGACGGCACGGTCTTCGGCCGGGTCACGCCGCGGCAGAAGCGGGACATGGTCGCCGCCCTCCAGTCGCGCGGCCACCATGTCGCGATGACCGGCGACGGCGTCAACGACGTCCTGGCGCTGAAGGACGCGGACATCGGCGTCGCGATGGGCTCCGGTTCGGAGGCGACGCGGGCGGTCGCGCAGATCGTGCTGCTCGACAACAGCTTCGCCACGCTGCCGTCGGTGGTCGCCGAGGGCCGCCGGGTGATCGGCAACATCACCCGCGTCGCCACCCTCTTCCTGACGAAGACGGTCTACTCGGTGCTGCTGGCACTCCTGGTGGCCTGCTGGCAGATCCCGTATCCGTATCTGCCGCGCCATCTGACGCTGCTGTCGACGCTGACCATCGGCGTCCCGGCGTTCTTCCTGGCGCTGGCGCCCAACAAGGAGCGGGCGCGGCCGCACTTCGTCCGTCGGGTGATGCGGTACGCGGTGCCGTCCGGGCTGATCACCGGCGTCGCGGCGTTCGTGACGTATCTGCTGGCACGGCACCACTACACCGGGCCGGACGCGCTGTCGGCGGAGACGAGCGCGGCGACGCTGACGCTCTTCCTCACCGCGATGTGGGTCCTGGCGATCATCGCCCGCCCGTACACCTGGTGGCGGATCGCCCTGGTCGCGGCGATGGGCGTGGCCTTCCTGATCGTGCTGGCCGTGCCGTGGTTGCAGCGCTTCTTCGCGCTGCGGCTGGTGGGGACGGTGTTGCCGTGGACGGCGGTGGGGGTCGCGGTGGTGGCGGGGGTCGCGCTGGAGATCGTCTGGCGGAGGCTGCGGCGGACGATGCCGTAGGGGCGGGCCTCCGGGGGAGCGCCGGGCCCGGCGCGAGCGGGTGTCGGTGGCCGGGTGCGGCGGGCGCCCGGCCTGCGGTGGGCGGCCGCCCGGCGGCGCGTACCGAGCCGGTCACCGTGCCCGCACGCGGCTGGCGCCACCGCCCCGGCGCCGCCTAGGGTCCCTGCCCATGGCTTTCTCCGCGGGGGACCTCACCCACGAGGTACTGGCACGGTCGCATCACTACCACCACACCTACCACTCGTCGCACGGCAGCAGCTCCGGGACGATCCAGTGGTGGGGATGGCTCATCCTGCTGGTCGGCGCGGGCGCGCTGATCTGGGGGCTGGTCAAGAAGTTCACCGGGTGAGGCGCTGACGGGGCGGGATCCGGGGCCGTACGCCCGGGCCCGGTACACGGCGTGGGGGGGGGGGGGGCGCCGGCGGGGCGGCGCGGCCCCCCCCCCCCCCCCCCCCCCCCCCCCCCCCCCCCCCCCCCCCCCCGCCCCCCCCCCCCCCCC
>NZ_JBHYGX010000010.1:0-183730 GCF_042739975.1 Streptomyces sp. NPDC059080 | reverse complement strand
GGGGGCGCGCGGGGCGCCCCCGGGCCGCGTGGGGGGCGGGGCGCGGCCCGGTCACCGGGCGCCGGCCGCCCCCCCCCCCAGGCCGCCCTCCGTCAGTCGAACCAGCGCGCCCGCGCCAGCTCCTCGCCCCGGTCCGGCTCCTCCAGGAGCGCAGCGACCTCGAAGCGGCGGCGCCACTGGCCGGCGGCCCAGGCCAGTCCGGCGGCCACGCCCTCCAGCGTCGCCGCGTGCAGCGCGCCGTCGGCCGTCAGCCGCCAGTCCAGCTCGACCATGGCGTCGCCGTCGCCGACCAGCAGCTCCTCGTGCTCGGTGTACGCCTCGGGGGTGGCGGGCCCCAGCAGCGCCCGGACCTCCTCCGGCACCGCGTGCCGTACGCCCTCGGAGCGCACCTCGGCGTCGACCGCCTCGCTCAGCCGCGCCACCTGGAGGAGTTCGGCGAGAGCGGCGGCGCGGTCCGGGGCGACGGGCAGCAGCGCCCGCCCGGCCGCCAGCGGCATCAGATCCGGCGCGTCGGCGACCAGCGCGTCGGCCGCGTCGGCCACCCGTACCTCGCCGCCGGGCCCGCCGTCCGCGTCCGGGACGACCGCGCGCAGCGCGTCGGGCAGCGTCACCGACTCCGGGTCGAGCAGCGCCAACTCACCGTGGATCGCGTGGAGTTGAGCGGTCGTGACCGGCAGGTCCGGGTCGGCGAGGCGGCCCAGCAGTTCGGCGGCGCCGCCCGGTTCGTCCAGCAGCGCGGCCAGTGAGGTGCGCACGCCCAGCGCCCGCAGCACCTCCGGATCGACGTCGCCCGCGTCGGCCGCCTCGTACAACCCGGCGAGCAGCGGATCGCCGCCCGCGGACCGCAGTCCGGCGGGGTGCCGCCCGTCGAGCACCGGGTGGCCGCGCAGCCACCATGCGGTGTAGGGGCGGACGGATTCCGTGGTGCCGTCGGGCAGCAGGACCCGTACGGGCGCGGTCAGGGCGTCGCGCAGCGGTGGCCGGGAGAGCAGGGCGAGCGCCTGCGGCCAGGCGTCGTCGTCGACGAGGTCGAGGTCGCGGACGGCGATCAGCTCGGTGACGACCGGCGGTACGGGCGTGTCGGGCAGCGCGTCGAGGATGTCCTCACACCACACGTCGACGGCGTCGAGCAGCCCCGCGTCGTCCGGTTCGGCGAAGTCGCCCTCGCGCGGCTCCAGTTCGTCCGGGTCGAGGACCACATCGGTGGCGCGGACCAGTGCGAAGGCGGCCAGCACCCCGACGGCGGTCAGCGGCTGTTCGCCCCAGCGGTCCACCAACTCCGCGTCACAGGCGGCGAGCTCCCCCTCACGGAGGACCTGCTCGAAGGCGCTGCCGGGGTAGACCAGCTCACCGGCGGGGGCCAGTTCGCCGTCCTCGTCGGGCAGGGCCAGCGCGGCCAGCCACGGCTCGTCGCCGGGCGCGAGGTGCGCGTCGCGGACCAGGCCGAGGACCGTCTCGGCGATCTCGTCGGCACCGGGCGGCGCGCCCGGCCCGTCCGGGTCGGCGAGCAGATCATAGGCGTCCTCGTCGGCGTCGAGGGAGCCCGCCACCGCCGCCCTGACCTGCGGCGTCGTCAGGACCGCGCGGGGTGAGGCGGGGAGCGCGCCCAGCTTCTCCAGCAGCGGGTGGACCGCGTCGGGGTGCGCGACCTTCAGCCCGAGGCGGGTCAGCGTGGCGTACCGGGCCGCCGAGCCGTCCGCCGCGTCCTCACCGGACACCGGCAGCAGCACCTGCCGCGGCCCGAGGGTGGTGCGGACGGCGCCGGGGCGGCCGTCCGGTGCGGCCAGCGGGACGGGGAGCCCGGAGAGCCGGTCCGGGTCGGTCCCGGCCAGCGCGTCGTACAGCCGCCACCACCAGGACGGGTCCCGTTCGACGCCCGCCAGCCGGTCGATCATCTCGCCGAGCGGGACCCGGACGACGCCCAGCGCCCGCAGCTCCGGGCGGCGTTCGAGCCCGGCGGGGAGCAGCGTGGGGAAGAGTTCGGCGAGGACGGCGACGGCGGCGGCGCCCCCGCCCTCCAGGACCTCCGCGTCGACGGGCCGCAGTCCGTCGTGGGCGGCGCCGCCGGGCTCGTCCCAGGTGTCGTCGGGCGCCGCGGGCGGTGCGGTGGCCGGGGCGGCGCCGGGCAGGAACCGCGTCCGGGGCAGCAGCTCCAGGATCCGGCCGCGGAGTTCCCCGTCGATCCCGCCCTTGCCGAGCGGGCCCGGCACCAGGTCCAGGGCGGCGGTGGTCAGCGGGCGCCAGGCGCCGAGCAGCGCGGCGTACGCGGTGGCGGCGCGCGCCACCAGGAAGTCGGCGAGCGGACCGGGCGCGACATGGCGGCGGGTCGGCTCCAGCGGGAACGACGCGATCAGCAGCGCCGGGAAGCCCATCGGCTCATCCGTCGGCGTCGGCGCGTGCACCACGGGCGCGGTGCCGGGCACCGCCGGGGCGCCGTCGGCGTCCACGGGCACCGCCCAGGTCACCGACCACACCGGGCGCAGCCGCTCCTCGACCGGCCGGTCGGCGAGGAGCGCGGGCTCCAGCGGGCCGCCGTCGGTCACCACCCGCCAGCGGGTGTCGCCGCGCTCACTGTCCTCGATCCGGACCAGCTCGCCGTCCCGCGCGCGCCGCAACTCCCGTACGCCGTCCGGGGTTTCGACGACGATCTCGGCGAGCCCCGGCAGCGTCAGCAGCAGCGCGGCGTCGATCCCGGTGAGCAGCCGCCCGACGAGATCCAGCGCGGCGCCGTCCCGCAGCGGGAGCACCACGGCGGTGTCGTACCCCTCGGGCGCGGTGCCCTCGGCGGGCAGCGGCAGGCGCAGCAGCGGGACATGGCCGTCGCGGCGGCGCAGTTCACCGCCGAGCCCGGGGCTGTGCGCGGCGACCTCGCGGGTCAGCTCGCGCGCCTCGGCCAGCGACCAGCGGACGCCGCCGGTGCGGCCGATCAGCGCCGGTTCGTCGGTGACCGACAGCACGGCGGCGAACCCGACCCCGAACCGGCCGACCGCGCCGGTCTCCACGCCGGCCTCCCGCTTCGCGGAGGCGCGGAGGGTGGCGAGCGATTCGACGCCGGTGGCGTCCAGCGGGGCGCCGGTGTTGGACGCGACGAGCACGGCCGGGGCGTCGCCGTCGGCCGGGTGCAGGGTCAGCCGCAGGCGGCCGGGGACACCGGCGCGGGCGGCGGCGTCGGCGGCGTTCTGGGCCAGTTCGACGGCGAGACGGTCGCGGTAGCCGCCGAGCGCGAGGTCCTCCTCGGCGTTGGCGTCCTCCCGGAAGCGGGCAGGGGAGGCGGCCCATGCCTCCAGCACTCCGCGCCGCAGCCGCGAGGTGCCGAAGGGGTCGGACCCCTCGGTCTCCCCGCGGACCATTGCCGTACCGGTCACTTGCGTCTCCCTCACGTCTTTGTTCCGACCGTAGCGCCGGTCGCCTTTGCGGCGGGCATTTGTGTGGTGGGGGGCCAGGCGCCTGCCCGGCGGGGGAGGGCGCGGCCCTCGGTAGGCGGTGGGTGACGGTGGTGGGGCGGGGCGGGGCGGGCATGACGGCGGCTTCGGAGTGGCCGCCGCAGCCGTAGGAGAGGGAGACGACGCGGCCGTCGGCGGGGGAGAACTCGTTGGCGCAGACGCCGAACGCCTGGCGCAGGGAGCCGGCGAGCGGGGTGAGGAAGCCGCAGGAGATGCAGGTGGCGGGGGCCGCCTGGGCCATCGCGGTGCGGGCGCCGAACGCCTCGTCCCAGCGGTCGGCGGCCTCGTGCAGGCCGTAGCGGGACAGGATGCGGGCGCGGCGCATGCCCAGTTCCTCGGCGAGGGAGGTGAGGTCGCCGCGGGCGGGGACGGGCTGGACGGCGGGCGAGCCGGGGACGACGTCGGCGTCCTCGGTGTCGGCGATCTCGGCGATCTCCGCGGTCTCGGCGGGCAGGTCCGCGGCGAGGGCGGAGTTCGGCGGCGGGGTGTCCTCACCGGTGTAGCCGGGCTCCAGGCGCAGGTCCTCGGCGTCGGTGGGCAGCAGGTCGCCGGGGCCCATGTCGCCGGGGCGCAGCCGCTCGCTCCACGGCACCCACTCGGGGGCGAGGACGGCGTCCGGGCCGGGCAGCAGCGCCGACTCATCGAGGGTGACGACCTTGGCGCGGGAGGCGCGGGCGACGGTGACGGCCCAGCGCCAGCCGCGGTAGCCGGGCTCCTTGCAGGCGAAGAGGTGCGTGACGACGCGGTCGCCGTCGGCGACGGCCTCCAGGTGCTCGCCGACCATGCCCGGCAGCGCGGTCTCCTCGGCCGCCGCACGGGCGAGGTCGACCGCCTCGGCGCACAGGCGGTCCGGGGTACGGCTTCGCATCGCAGCACTCACAAGAATCGATTCTCTCTTCCACGCCGTCTCACGAGTGCGCCAGCCGGAGCTGTCCTGTCCATGTCCGGACGACCGGCGGGGCCGGGGCGGGCGGAGCGGACCTGGGGACCGCGTCGACGTCCGCGCCCGATCGCTTGGGTCGAGCGCACCTCTCACGACCCATTCTGAGGGATCGCGCAAAGGCGCGCGGCCATGGACGACCGCCGGTGGCGCGCTACACACGCTACCCCTTCGATCGTGGACGACCCCTCGGCGGGAGCGGCAAATGTGATCGCCGGGGGCCACCGGTGGCGGCGGGAGGGGCGCGGGCCGCCGCCACCTCGCGCGACAAGACCGGGAAACCGCCCGATAGCTGGCAAATTCGGGCAGTATGGCCGGATGGCTGCCGCACGGGCATCGAAGGGCTCGCGGTTCTCGCGCGCGTCGACCCGGAGCGGGCTGCGGCGCGACCGGGTCCGCGGGGCGGGCCGGGCCGCCGGACGGGCGCTGCACCGGCCGTTCACCGGTGCGGCCCGCGGCGTACGGCGCGCCACCCATGCGCACGGCGCGGGCGAATCGGGCCTGGGCAAGCTCATCGAACTGCACGCGGTGAACTCCGCGGGCGACATGTTGATCACCGTCGCGCTGGCCTCGACGGTGTTCTTCTCGGTGCCGACGGATCAGGCGCGGGGCCGGGTGGCGCTGTATCTCGCGGTGACGATGGCGCCGTTCGCGCTGCTGGCGCCGGTGGTCGGGCCGCTGCTGGACCGGGTGCCGCACGGGCGGCGGGCCGCGATGGCCGCCGCGATGCTGGCGCGGGCGCTGCTGGCGCTGACGATGTCGGGCGCGGTCGCCGGCGGCGGTCTTGAGCTGTATCCGGCGGCGCTGGGCGTGCTGGTGGCGTCGAAGGCGTACGGCGTGGTGCGCAGCGCGGTGGTGCCGCGGCTGCTGCCGCCGCGTTTCTCGCTGGTCAAGGCCAATTCGCGGGTGACGCTCGCCGGGCTGCTGGCGACCGCGGTGGCCGCGCCGCTGGGGGCCGGGCTGCATCTGATCGGGCCGATGTGGCCGCTCTTCGCGGCGTTCCTGGTGTTCTGCGGCGGCACCTTCCTGTCGTTCACGCTGCCGCACAAGGTCGACTCGGGGAAGGGCGAGGCCCGGGCTCGGCTGGCGTCCGGAAAGCCCTCGGGGCCGGGGCTGCGGTCCGTAGGCCCGTCGGTGCTGCACGGCCTCCAGGCCAACGCCGCGCTCCGCGCCCTGTCGGGGCTGCTGACGTTCTTCCTCGCGTTCCTGCTGCGCGAGCAGCCACTGTCCGGGCTGGGCGCCGCGGCATCGCTGGGGCTGGTCGCGGTCGCGGCGGGCGGCGGCAACGCGCTGGGCACGACGGTCGGCGCCTGGCTGCGGGCGCGCGGCCCGGAGCGGATCGTCGCCGGGGTGCTGGGCGTCGCGCTGGCCGCGACGGTGACGGCGGCGGTCGGGTACGGGCTGCTGTCCCTGGTGGTCGTGCCGGTGGTGGCGGCCACCGCGGGGCTCTGCCAGGCGCTGGGCAAGCTGTCGCTGGACGCGATGATCCAGCGCGACGTCCCGGAGACGGTGCGCACCTCCGCGTTCGCCCGGTCGGAGACGGTGTTGCAGCTGTCGTGGGTGGTCGGCGGCGCGCTCGGCATCGCGCTGCCGCTGGTCGGCGAGGTGGGCATGGTGGTGGCGTCGGTGCTGGTGGCGGTGGGTGCACTCGTGTCCGTACGGGGCCTGCTGGGCGCGGCCCGGCGCGGCGGACGGGCCGCGGCGCGGGTGCGGTGAGCGGCCGGGCGGCGCCGGACGCGGAACGCGGGCTGCGCCGTCCGCCGGGTGCGGGTGGCCGCGGGTGGCGGGTGCGGGCGGCCGGGCGCCGGGTGCGGGCGGCCTCCGGCGGCGGGCCCGGGTGCCGGATCCGGCCGGTACGCATGTGGGCGGCGCGGGGCGGCACGCCGTACCCGGGCGTGGTGCGCGCCGGGCCGCCAGATAGCCTGCCCGCATGACCGCTGCGATGATCTCCTGGGGCAAGGGCCGCCGTGCCGCTGCCGCCATCGGTGCCGTGTCCCTGGGCCTCGTCACCCTCTCCGCCTGTGAGAAGCCGACCGACCTGGCGACCGTGACCGTCGGCTCCACGACCGTCACCGCCGAGGCCACGCCCGGCTGCAACGGCGACGGCAAGCTGCTGAGCAAGAAGCAGGTCGAGTCCTGCATCGCCAAGAAGGGCGCCAAGACCGTCACCGTCCAGCCCGGCGAGAAGGTCCGCGTCGGTGTGGAGCCGGACGTCGCCAAGTCCGGCTGGATCGTCATCGGCGGCGGCCCCGTGATGCGCGAGGCCAGCCACGAGACGTACCGCTCCTTCGACGCGGACACCCTCTTCATGCAGCAGAACCCGCAGACCGGTCAGACCACCTACAGCCGGTCGGTCACGCTCCAGGTCGCGGAGCTGGGCAAGGGCGAGGGCCCCAAGACCATGTGGCACTTCGAGCTGAAGCAGAAGGACTGAGCCCGCTGACCGGGTCCCGGCGGGCCGTCTGATGCGGGTACTCGTCGTCACGGCGGTGGCCGCCGAACGCGACGCGGTGTGCGCCGCGGGCGGCCCGTACACCCCGCGCGCCCTGCCCGGCGGCCTCGCGCTGCACCGCGGCGGCGCGGACACCGGCCCCGCCGTCGACGTGCTGGCCGCCGGCGTCGGTCCGGCGGCCGCCGCGGCCGGGACGGCCACCGCGCTGACCGCCGCGGCGCTGGACGGCGCGCCGTACTCCCTGGTGATATCCGCCGGGATCGGCGGCGGCTTCGCGCCCGCCGCCCCGCTGGGCTGTGTGGTCGTCGCGGACGCGCTCACCGCCGCCGACCTGGGCGCCGAGACGCCCGAGGGCTTTCTGCCGGTGACGGAGCTGGGCTTCGGGACGGTCACGCACCGCCCGGACCCGGCGCTGGTACGGGCCGTCGCCACCGCGTGCGGGGCGCGTACCGGCCCGGTGCTGACGGTCTCGACGGTGACGGGCTCCGCGGCGCGCGCGGCGGAGCTGACGGCGCGCCATCCCGGTGCGCTGGCGGAGGCCATGGAGGGCTTCGGCGTCGCCGAGGCGGCCGTGGCCCATGGCGCGGGTGTGCTGGAGATCCGTACGGTCTCCAACGCGGTCGGCCCCCGCGACCGGGCGGCCTGGCGCATCGGCCCCGCGCTGACCGCGCTGACCGGCGCGTTCGTGGCGTTGCCCGCCGCGCTGCGCGCCCTGTGACACCCGGCCCGGCCACCGCGCCGGGCCCGTTTGCGAGGAGGACCCGTGACCCGGCCGCTGGACATCGCGTATTCGCCGTGCCCCAACGACACCTTCGTCTTCGACGCCTGGGCGCACGGCCGCGTCCCCGGCGCACCGGAGCTGGCGGTGACCTTCGCGGACATCGACATCACCAACGGCATGGCCGAGCGCGGTGAGTTCGATGTGCTGAAGGTGTCGTACGCGGTGCTGCCGTGGGTCCTTGAGGAGTACGCGCTGCTGCCGTGCGGCGGGGCCCTGGGGCGCGGCTGCGGGCCGCTGGTCCTGACCCGCGGGGGCGGTGACGCGGCGGGTCTCGCCGGGAAGACGGTGGCGGTGCCCAGCGAGCGGTCCACCGCGTATCTGCTGTTCCGGCTCTGGGCGGCGGCCGAGGTGCCGGGCGGTGTCGGGGAGATCGTGGTACTGCCGTTCCACGAGATCATGCCGGCGGTCCGCGACGGCAAGGTGGACGCGGGCCTGGTCATCCACGAGGCCCGCTTCACCTACGGGAACTACGGCCTGGCCTGCCTGGCCGACATGGGCGAGCACTGGGAGCGCACCACCGGGCTGCCGATCCCGCTGGGCGCGATCATCGCGAAGCGGTCGCTGGGCGAGGAGATGCTGCGGCGCCTGGCGGACGCGGCGCGGACGTCGGTGCGGATGGCGTGGGACGACCCCGAGGCGTCCCGTCCGTACGTCCTCGGGCACGCCCAGGAGATGGATCCGGCCGTCGCCGACCAGCACATCGGGCTGTACGTGAACGAGTTCACCGCCGACCTCGGCGAGCACGGGTATGCGGCGGTGCGGGGGCTGCTGACGCGCGCGGCGGCCGAGGGGCTGGTACCGCCCCTCGGCCCGGACGCGCTGGCGTTCGTCTGATCCGGACGGTCCGGCCGGGCGCGGCCCCTTCGGGCGCGGGCCCGGCGGGCGGGGTCAGACGTCGAGCTGGTCGGCGACCGCGCGGAGCATTCCGGCGATCTTGGTGCCGTGCGCCTTCTCGGGGTAGCGGCCGCGCTCCAGTTGCTGGGTGACGTTCTCCAGCAGGGTGGTCAGGTCCTGCACGATCGAGGCGAGTTCATCGGGCTTACGGCGCTGGGCCGCGGCCACCGAGGGCGCCGGGTCGAGGATCGTCACGGACAGCGCCTGGTCGCCGCGCTGACCGGCGACGACACCGAATTCGACGCGCTGGCCCGGCTTGAGTGCGTCCACGCCGTCGGGCAGCACCGACGAGTGCACGAAGACGTCACCGCCGTCGTCGCGGGAGAGAAAGCCGAAGCCCTTCTCGCTGTTGAACCACTTGACCTTGCCGGTAGGCACGTCTGTCCTCGTCCTCGTACTCGTGGGAAAAATGCGGGCTGAACTGCTCGAAAAAAGCCGAAAGTGCGGAAAAACTGCCGGAAAAACGGGTCTGGATAGCAGTGCAGCGGGTCACCCGGACCCGCCGTCACCAAGGCTAATGCTCCCGCACGCGGTGACAAGACGTACCGGGCGGTTCCTCCCTGCTTGTGGCCCGGACTTACCCTGGTCAGGTGTCTGACGAAACACCCCGGGACGGGGATCTGCTGGTCCGAATCGGCGCGATCGTGTTCCTCATTGGCGCACTGGCCACTCTGGCCACGATCACCCCACTGTTCATCGGCGCCGAGCCGCTGCCTTCGGTTTTCTACTGGTTGTGCATGCTGATGGGCGTGGGCTTCCTCATCGCCGGGGCGGGGGTGGTCCGCTCCGTCATCGGCCAGCGCCGCCGGACTCAGGCGGACTCGGCGTCCCTCGCGAGGTAAGCGGCGAGCCAGCCCGGGAACGCGGTCAGGTCGTCGAGCACCACATCGGCACCGGCCGCGCGCAGCTCCGCCGCCTCGCACGGCCCCGAGGCGACCGCGACCGACAGGGCGTCCGCGGCCCGCGCGCCGCGGACGTCGCCGGTGTGGTCGCCGACGTAGACCGTGGCGCCCTGCGCGCGCAGCGCCTCGGCCTTGGCCTCCGCCCACAGCGATCCGACGAGGATGTCGACGTCCAGGCCCAGGTGGTCGAGGTGGAGCTTGGCGCTGGGCTCGAACTTCGCGGTGACGACGAGCGTGCGGCCACCGGCGGCGTGCACTGCCGCGAGCGCCGCGCGGGCACCGGGCATCGCGGGCGTCGGCGCGACCGCGTACTGCGGGTACAGCTCCCGGTACAGCTCACTGGCCTCGGCGATCCGCTCCTCCGGGAACCACTGGCGAATCTCCTGCTCCAGCGGCGGGCCCAGGCGGGTGATCGCGAGGTCGGCGTCGACGTACACGCCGGTGCGGGCGGTCAGCTCCTGGTAGGCGGCCTTGATGCCGGGGCGGGAGTCGATCAGGGTCATGTCGAGATCGAAGCCGACGGTCAGGGCGGGGGCGCGCGGGACGGTCGGGTCGGCGGGGGCGATCGGGGCAGCCATGTCCGCCATTGTGCCGGGCGCCACCGACAGCCCCGCGGGGCCCGCCCGGCCCGGTACGAACCCGGGTCGTACCCTTAGCCTTGCCTTACCTAAGCGCGTGCCCCTGATGGGGGTGTCTTCTCGGTCTTCGTGGATCAGGCGTCACTGCCCCCCGGAGAGCGGAAAGCCCCCCGGGCCCGGTGGTCCGCCGCCGGGGTCCGGGGCGCGTGCTGCGTCCGGATATCTCGAAATGGACCCGATGTCAGCCGACCAGGCAAGCAGCCCCCGGAGCGCCGCCCCGCGCCCCGGCGCATCCGGCCCCGGGGGGCGCGCGATGAGCCGGATGCGCGGGCGGCGGCTCGTCCTGACGCTGGCGGCGGTGGCGGCGCTGCTGCTGGCCGTCCTCCTCTCGCTCGCCGTCGGCAGCCGCGCGTTCGCCCCGTCCGAGGTGATCGGCGCGCTGGTGCACGGCGGGGACGGCGACGCCGCGCAGGTGGTGCGCTTCCTGCGGCTGCCGCGCACGCTGATCGGCCTGATGGTCGGGGCGGCGCTGGCGATGGCCGGGACGGTGCTCCAGGGCATCACCCGCAACCCGATCGCCGACCCCGGCATCCTCGGCATCAGCCAGGGCTCGGCGGTCGGCGTGGTGCTGGCGATCTCGCTGTTCGGGGTGCACACGCTCGCCGGCTACGTCTGGTTCGCGTTCGCCGGTGCCGCCGTCGCGTCGGTCGTGGTGTACGCCATCGCCACCCGGGGCCGGGGCGGGGCGACGCCGGTGAAGCTGGCGCTGGCCGGTGCGGCGATCAACGCGCTGCTGGTGTCGGTGACGATGGCGGTGCTGACGACCCAGGCGGCGACGCTGGACGAGTTCCGGTTCTGGCAGGTCGGCTCGCTGACCGGCCGGGACAGCGAGGTCGCCGCCCAGATCTGGCCGTTCCTGCTGGTCGGCGCGGTGCTGGTGCTGTCGGTCGCGCGCGGTCTGGACGCCCTGGCGCTGGGTGAGGACGTCGCCCGGGGGCTGGGCCAGAAAGTCGCCGTCGTACGGATCGTCGGCGGGCTCGGCGCGACGGTGCTGACCGGCGCGGGCGTCGCGGCGGCCGGTCCGATCGCGTTCGTCGGGCTCGCGGTGCCGCATCTGGCACGCGCCGTGGTCGGCAACGACCACCGCTGGGTACTGCCGATGGCGGCGCTGCTCGGCCCGGTGATCGTGCTGGTGTCGGACACCGTCGGGCGGATCGTCTTCCCGCCGTCGGAGGTCCCGGCGGGCGTGATGACGGCGCTCATCGGGGTGCCGTTCCTGGTGACCCTCGTCCGCCGGAAGGCGGTGGCCGCGTGAACGCCCCCGGAACCCGCGAGGCGGTGGCCGCCCCGGCCCCGCGCCCGGCCGCCGGGCACCGGCCGGCCGGTTACGCCGTCGTCGGGACCAGCGGTGCTTCCAGGGTTTCCTTCCTTGTGCACCGCCGGGCAGCGGTCGTCGCCGTGCTGCTGGCGGCGGCGCTGGCCGCGGTGTGCCTGGCGTACCTCTGCGTCGGTGAGGACTTCGTCGCGCCGTCCGACGTCCTCGACGTGATCCTGGGGCGGCCGTCGTCGCAGGAGCTGGTCGTCGGGACGCTGCGGCTGCCGCGGATGACCGTGGGGCTGCTGGTCGGCGCGGCGTTCGGCGTCGCGGGCGGGCTGATCCAGACGGTCGCCCGCAACCCGCTGGCCAGCCCGGACATCATCGGCGTCACCCAGGGCGCGGGCGCGCTGACGGTCGGCGCGATGACGCTCGGGGTCACCTCGTACACGGCGCTGCCCTACCTCTCGGTGGCCGGCGGGCTGCTGGCGGCCGGGCTGGTGTACGTCTTCGCGTGGCGCGGCGGGCTGCACGCGACCCGCTTCGTGCTGATCGGCATCGGTTTCGCGGTGGCGCTCCGCTCGGTGATCCAGCTGTTCCTGACGAAGGGCGACTACCTGGTCGCGCAGCAGGCGCAGGTGTGGATGACGGGGTCGCTGAACGGGCGGGGCTGGGCGGAGGCGGCGCCGCTGGGCTGGGCGCTGCTGGCGCTGCTGCCCGCGGTGCTGTGGGCGGCGCGGGCGCAGCGGACGGTGTCGATGGACGACGACACCGCGACGGCGCTGGGCGTCCGGCTGGGCCGCACCCGGCTGGGGCTGGTGGCGCTGGGCGTGGTGCTGGCGTCGATGGCGACGGGCGCGGCGGGCCCGGTGGACTTCGTGGCGCTGCTGGCGCCGCAGATCGCCCGGCGGCTGACGCGCACCGCGCAGATCCCGCTGTTCAGCTCGGCGCTGCTGGGCGCGGCGATCGTGGTGGGCGGCGATCTGCTGGCCCGCAAGCTGTTCGCGCCGACGGAGCTGCCGGTGGGTGTGCTGACCGCCGCCGTCGGCGCGCCGTATCTGATCTGGCTGATCATCCGGGGCCACCGCACCCGCACCCGCAGCCGCACGGCGGGCCGTGGCCGCGCCGCCGGGACCCGTAGCCGTGCCGCAGGAGGAGAAGCGTGACCGAGACCGGCGCAACCGCCGCCCCCGCGACCGGAGAGCCCGCCCCGAGCAGGCTGACGGCGCGGGAGCTGACGCTGGCGTACGAGGACCGTACGGTCGTCGACGGGCTGGACCTGGACGTGCCGCAGGGCGCGGTCACCGTCGTCGTCGGGCCGAACGCCTGCGGGAAGTCGACGCTGCTGCGCGCCCTGGGGCGGCTGCTGCGGCCGCGGCGCGGCGCGGTGTTCCTGGACGGCGCGGACCTGGCGCGGATACCGACGAAGCAGATCGCCCGGTCGTTGGGGCTGCTGCCGCAGACGCCCGTCGCGCCGGAGGCGATCACCGTCGCCGATCTCGTGGCGCGCGGCCGCCAGCCACATCAGCACTGGTGGCAGCAGTGGTCGGCGGAGGACGAGCGGGCGGTGACGGAGGCGATGGAGCGCACCGACGTCGCCCAGCTCGCCGCGCGCGCCGTCGATGAACTCTCGGGCGGCCAGCGGCAGCGGGTGTGGATCGCGATGGCGCTGGCCCAGGAGACCGATCTGCTCCTCCTGGACGAGCCGACGACGTACCTGGACATCGCGCACCAGGTGGAGGTGCTGGACCTGGTGCGCCAGCTCAACCACGAGCGGGGCCGCACGGTCGTCGCCGTCCTGCACGACCTGAACCAGGCCGCCCGCTACGCCGACCACCTGGTGGCGATGCGCGCGGGCCGCGTGGTGGCCGAGGGCCCGCCGGACGAGGTGGTCACCGCGGAGCTGGTGCGGGAGGTCTTCGGTCTGGAGGCGGTCGTCATCCCGGATCCGGTGACCGGCTCCCCGCTGGTGGTGCCGGGGCGGCCTTGGGCGGGGGCCGGGGTCTCCGGGGTCTGAGGCGCCTGGACTACCGCCCCGGCAAGATCCGCACGGGTGGTGGCTGGTCCGGCCAGGTGACCGCATACGCGGGGTCGACTCCCCGCAATATCCGGACATACCGGAGCAGTTCACGGACGATCCCGGCATTGCCCGACGCCCAGCCGGTGCGAGGTTCGAGGAGGCGGGGCGTCGTCCGGCAGCCCGTACGGGGTCCCGTACGGGAAACCTCGTAGGGGCGGGCGAGCCCGTAAGGGAGCCCCATAAGGGCGAACGGCCCCTGCGGGTCGGGCCCGTGAGCGTTGGTCAGTCCGGGCGGGCCCGGTCCGTCATCGGGCCCGGCCCGTCATCGGGCCCAGCGCCGCATCCGCCACACCAGGAACACCGCCGAGGCTACGGCTGCGACGCGGACCAGAAGCGGCAGACCGTCGAGGAGCGCGGCGCCCATCTTCCCGGAGGTGATCGGATCGCCCCACCGGCCGGTGGCTCGGCCCCACATCCACAGGACTCCGCCGCCCGCCAGCAGGCCGGGCACGCCGAGCGCGGCGAACTTCGCCTCGGCGTGGGTGAGGCGGCGCGACAGGAACGTCACCGCCCAGCCCGCGGCCAGCGCGAGCCAGCTCCCGAGGACCGCACCGGCCAGCAGCAGCACCACGGCGAGCGTCACCACGGGGCTGAGCCGGACCCGGGTGGCCGGTGCCTCCTCGGCGGCCGGTTCCGGGGCGGACGCCTCCGGTGCGGGCGCCGCCTTCCGGCCGAGGGCGCGGCGCAGCAGCCCCGGCAGCGGACGGCCCGGTTCCGTACCGGCGCGCTCCCCCGGCGAACCCTCCCGGGCCTTCTTCGCGTCGTCGTCCTCCCCGGGCCGCTTCCACATCTCCGGGATCTCGATGCCGCCGACGAACCCGGGCACCGTCTCGCCCATCCCGGTCGGCTCCGGCCGCGCCAGCCACCAGTCCGCGTCGCCGTCGCCCAACTCGTCGGCCCCGGCCAGATGCGGCGGCGCGGCGGAACCGGGCGCCAACGTGAACCGCGGCCCGGCCGCCTCCGCCGCCCCGGAACCGGCGCCCTTCTTTTTGAACAGCCCGGACCACTGCCCGGACCGGGATCCGTCCCGCGTTCCGTCCCGCGTTCCGTCCCGCGTTCCGTCCCGCGTTCCGTCCCGCGGCGACGGCACCTTGCCGGACGCACCGTCACCGGCCCTTGAGGCTTCGCCCTCCGCGGCATCGCCCGTAGAGGCGGGAGCCGACGGGCCGGACGCGGATGGGTCGGACGGGTCGGACGGGTCGGACGGGTCGAATGGGCCGGATGGGCTGGACGGGTCGGACGACTCGGGCGCGTCGGCGTAGCCGAGAGGCGTGGGCGGCTCGGCGAGTCCGGAGGTCCCGGTGGGTCCGGAGGTCCCGGAGGGACCGGCGAGGCCCGGCGTCCCCGACGGGCCGGAGGAGGAGGCCCGCTTCCCCGACAGGCTGGAGGTGGCGGGCGGTTCGGGTGCGCCCAGGGGCGCGGACGGTCCGGCGTGCGCCCCCGGTGGTACGGACGGAGCGCCCGCCGCAGGCGGAGCGGGCGGACCGTCCGCCGCGCGCGGAGCCGACCGCCGCCCGGCCACCCCTGCGGCCGACTCCGCCGCCGATACGACCGCCTCCGGGGTGCCCAGCCGGGACAGCACCCGCTTCACCTGGGAGACCGACGAGGACTTCTGGCCCGCGATCCGGGACGTGGCCTCGGCCCGCAGATCGGCCACCAGCCGCATCCGCGCCCCCGAGGGCAGGCCCCGCTGCTGGGCCAGGTCGCCGACCCGGCTCAGATAGTCAAAAACGAGCTGTTCGCTCTCGATCCCCACGAAATCCCCTGCGGCGTCCGCTGGTTGCTGCCCCGACGGTACCGCCTCCCCTCCGAACCGCGCCGAGGACCGCACACCCGGCCCCTGACACACCGCCACTTCCGGTACGCCGCCTTGCCCGGCACCCCCCTGATGCGCCTCCCCCCGGAGCCTCCTCAAAGGGCTCGCTCCAAGGGCTCGCTCCAAGGACCATCCAAGAACCGTCCAAGGGTTTGCCCCCGGTCCCGTGCCTCCCACCGCAACGCCCGGCGGGCTTCAGGCCCATACGGGAGACACCACTCCCGTCCGTACGGGAGACACCGCCCCGGCCGATCCCCTACGGGACCGCATACGCGGATCCGTACGGGACGCGCGACGACCGCGCCCACCCCCTACGGGAAACACGCGGCGCCCACGACCGCACCCGTACGGAACCCCCGGAGACCGCCCGCCCGACCCCCTGAGCTGCCCGGCAGCCGGAGCCCCGCCCCGTACGGGCTCCCCGGATCCCGAAGTCCGGGGCGCGCGGCGGGCGCGTGCGGGTCCTGGTGCGCGCCGTCACAGCGGGATCCCGTTACGGTGGCCACCGGCCCGGCTAACGTAGGGCGGATGACGGATACGCCCCGCACCCTGGCCGAGGAGCTACGGACCCGCACCGACGGCGGGCTCGTCGACCTGCTGCGGGCCCGCCCGGACCTGCTCAACCCGGTGCCGGGCGACGTCACCCAGCTCGCCACCCGGGCCGGGACCCGGGCCTCGGTGGCGCGGGCCGTGGAGCGCCTGGACCGGTTCGCGCTGCAGACCGCCGAGGCGCTGGCAGTCGCGCCCGACCCCTGCCCGTACCCCACGCTCGCCTCCCTGATGACCGGAGCCCCGACAACCGCCCCGGACACGGCCGAGGGCACGCCCGGACCGGACACCTCCCAGGGAGCGGAGGGCCCGGACGCCTCCCAAGGGACGGAAGGGCCGAACACCCCCCAGGGCCCGGGCGCGCCCTCCCTGGACGCGGCGGTGCTGGCCGCGCTGCCCGGTGCCGTGGCGGCGCTGCGGGCGCAGGCCCTGGTGTGGGGGCCCGACGACCGGCTGCGGCTGGTGCGCACCGCCCGTGAGCTGCTGGCCCCGAGCGCGGCGCACCCGTCGCCGACCGGCCTCGGGCCGACCGTCGCGGAGGCCGCGGCCGGGATGTCGCCGGGGCGGATCCAGGAGGTCATCGCGACCGCCGGGCTGCCGCCCACCCACGACCCGGTGACCGCCGTCGCCGCGCTGACCTCGCTTTTCACCGACGGCAAGCGGATGGCGGCGCTGCTGGACGAGGCGCCCGCCGAGTCCGTCGCCGTCCTCGACAGGCTGCTGTGGGGGCCGCCGTACGGCAGCGTCACCGAGCGGCCCGCACCGCATCTGCGCTGGCTCCTCGACCGCGGGCTGCTGCTGCCCGCCGGCGCCCGCAACGTCGTACTGCCCCGGGAGGCGGCGCTGCATCTACGGGCGGGGCGCGCGCACCGTAGCCCCGCGCCGGTGCCGCCCGCCCTCGCGCCGGTCACCGTACGCGATCCACAGGCTGTGGACGCGGCCGCCGCCGGGCAGGCGTTCACGGCGCTGACGACCGTCGAGGAGCTGCTGAAGGAGTGGGATCTGGGCGGTCCGACGGTGTTGCGCGCCGGGGGCCTGAGCGTCCGTGACCTCAAGCGCACCGCGGCCGCCCTGGACACCACCGAGCAGACCGCCGCCTTCTGGCTGGAGCTGGCCCACGGGGCGGGCCTGATCGCCTCCGACGGCGAGGCCGACGAGCGGTACGCGCCGACGCCCGCCGCCGAGGAGTGGCGGCAACTGCCCGACGCACAGCGCTGGGCGGAGCTGGTGGCGGGCTGGCTGGACGCCACCCGCACCCCGGGCGTGGTCGGCGTCGCCGATGCCAAGGGCCGGGCGGCCGCCGCCCTCGGCCCGCACCTCGACCGCTCCCCCGCCCCCGAGGTCCGCCGCCGTACCCTCGCCCTCCTCGCGGAGCTGCCGCTGGGCTCCGCCGTCCCGGAGGCGGCCGTTCTGGACCGCCTCCACTGGGAGCGCCCGCTGCGCGCCGCCGCCCCGGAGGGCGCACCCGCCGCACCCGGGGGCGCCGCAACCGGAGGCGCCACTCCCCCACCCGGGGAAGACCTCCGTACCCGCCTCGCCCGGTGGACGCTGGCCGAGGCCGAACTGCTGGGCGTCACCGGGCGCGGCGCCCTGTCCGCACCCGGCCGCGCGCTCCTGGGCGCCCCGGGCTCCGGGGGCGCAGGCTCCGGGGACGCGGCGCCCCGGACCGCCCCGACGGCCGCCGGGACCCGGAAGGCCGCGGCCCGCGCCGGGGCGCTCCTCGCGCCGCTGCTGCCCGAACCGCTCGACCACGTCCTCCTCCAGGCCGACCTGACCGCTGTCGCGCCCGGGCCGCTGCACCGCCCGCTCGCCGAGACGCTGGGCGCTCTCGCCGACATCGAGTCCAAGGGCGGCGCGACCGTCTACCGCTTCACGCCCGCCTCGGTGCGCCGCGCCCTGGACACCGGCCGCACCGCCGCCGAGCTGCAGGAATTCCTCACCACCCACTCGCGGACGCCGGTACCGCAGCCGCTCGCCTACCTGATCGACGACGTGGCCCGCCGCCACGGGCGACTGCGGATCGGCGCGGCCTCCGCATACGTCCGCTGCGACGACGACGCGCTGCTCGCCGAGATCCTCGCCGACCGCCGCGCCGCCCCGCTGCGGCTGCGCCGCCTCGCCCCGACGGTGCTCGCCGCGCAGATCGCCCCGGACCAACTCCTGGACGGCCTACGGGCGATGGGCTACGCCCCCGCCGCCGAGTCACCCGAGGGCAACGTCGTGGTCGCCCGGCCCGATGCGTACCGCACGGGGCCGCGCACCGCGCCCGTCCCCGTGCCCGAGGGGCCGCCGGTCCCCGACGCGCCGCTTCTGGAGGCGGCGGTCCGCGCCATCCGCGCCGGCGATCTGGCCGCCACCGCCACCCGCAAACCCGTCAGCGCCACCACCCCGGCCCCCGGTGCGCCGCCCCGCACCACCTCCGCCGAAACCCTCGCCACAATGCAGGCGGCCGTCCTCACCAACGCCGCCGTCTGGATCGGCTACGTCAACGCGGACGGCGCCGCCAGCCAGCGCGTCATCGCCCCCGTACGGGTCGAGGGCGGCTTCGTCACCGCCTACGACCACACCGCCGACGAGGTCCGTACCTACCCGCTGCACCGCATCACCGGCGTCGCCGACCTGGCGGACGACACGGTCTGACCCCGGGGCCCGGCACCACCCCTTACGGGATCGCTCCCCTACGGGTCGGGGCCCCCTACGGGTCGGGGTCAGGTACGGGTCAGGGTCCGGTACGGGTGTGCTTTCTTTCCTCGGTTTCGCGCGATAGGCGAACATGGAGAGCAGCGCGCATCCCCGGCGCGCCGGCCGGGACGCTCTTCCGGCGCCGGGCACGGGGCAGAGCCCGAGCCGGAATAGATGCTTCGGGTGTTTCCGTTGTCACCTGGCGATCCCATCCACGGAGGTATGTGTGTCCTGCTTGATCGTCCAGAGCGACAAGACGCTGCTGCTGGAGGTGGACCACGAGTCGGCGGGCGCCTGCCGACGGGCCATCGCTCCGTTCGCGGAGCTGGAGCGGGCGCCGGAGCACATCCACACGTACCGGGTGACGCCGCTCGGGCTGTGGAACGCGCGGGCGGCCGGGCACGACGCCGAGCAGGTCGTGGACGCGCTGGTGCAGTTCTCGCGGTATCCGGTGCCGCACGCGCTGCTCGTCGACATCGCCGAGACCATGTCGCGGTACGGGCGGCTGACGCTGGTCAAGCACCCCGCGCACGGGCTGGTACTGACGACCACCGACCGGCCGGTGCTGGAGGAGGTGCTGCGGTCGAAGAAGGTCCAGCCGCTGGTCGGCGCGCGCCTCGACCCCGACAACGTCGTGGTGCACCCCTCCGAGCGCGGCCAGATCAAGCAGACGCTGCTGAAGCTCGGCTGGCCCGCCGAGGACCTCGCCGGGTACGTCGACGGCGAGGCCCACCCGATCGCGCTCGCCGAGGACGGCTGGGCGCTGCGGCCGTATCAGCAGCAGGCCGTCGAGGGCTTCTGGCACGGCGGCTCGGGCGTCGTCGTACTGCCGTGTGGTGCGGGAAAGACGCTGGTGGGGGCCGGTGCGATGGCGCAGGCGCAGGCCACGACGCTGATTCTGGTCACCAACACCGTCTCGGCCCGGCAGTGGAAGCACGAGCTGGTGAAGCGGACCACGCTGACCGAGGACGAGATCGGCGAGTACAGCGGGACGAAGAAGCAGATCCGGCCCGTCACCATCGCCACGTACCAGGTGCTGACGACGAAGCGGAAGGGTGTCTACCCGCATCTGGAGCTGTTCGACTCCCGGGACTGGGGCCTGATCGTCTACGACGAGGTGCATCTGCTGCCCGCGCCGGTCTTCAAGTTCACCGCCGACCTCCAGGCCCGGCGCCGCCTCGGGCTGACCGCGACGCTGGTGCGCGAGGACGGCCGGGAGTCGGACGTCTTCTCGCTGATCGGCCCGAAGCGGTTCGACGCGCCGTGGAAGGAGATCGAGGCGCAGGGGTACATCGCGCCCGCGGACTGCGTCGAGGTGCGGGTCAGCCTCTCCGACTCGGAGCGGCTGGCGTACGCGACGGCGGAGCCCGAGGAGAAGTACCGCTTCTGCGCGACGACCGACAGCAAGCAGCGGGTCACCGAGGCGCTGGTCCGGCGGCACCAGGGCGAACAGACGCTGGTCATTGGCCAGTACATCGATCAGCTGGACGAGCTGGGCGCGCATCTGGACGCTCCGGTGATCAAGGGCGAGACGACGAACGCGCAGCGCGAGAAGCTCTTCGACGCCTTCCGGGAGGGCGAGATCTCGGTGCTGGTCGTCTCGAAGGTGGCGAACTTCTCGATCGACCTGCCGGAGGCGACCGTCGCGATCCAGGTCTCCGGGACGTTCGGCTCCCGCCAGGAGGAGGCCCAGCGGCTGGGCCGGGTGCTGCGCCCGAAGGCGGACGGGCACGAGGCGCGGTTCTACTCCGTCGTCGCCCGCGACACCGTCGACCAGGACTTCGCCGCCCACCGCCAGCGCTTCCTCGCCGAGCAGGGCTACGCGTACCGCATCGTGGACGCGACCGAACTGCTGTCGGCGGAGGAGGACGCCTGAGCCCTGGGGGTGCCTTTTCGATCGTCACGGCCCCGCGGAGATCGGGAAGGCACCCCCAGAGCTCAGCTCTCGCCCTTCGCCGCTTCCCTGCCGCCGTCCGGTACGGCCGACGCCGGGGCCGGTATTCGGGCCGCCCCGGCGGCGGTCCGGGGACGGGGGACGGCGCTGCCGGAGGCCGCGCCCGGCGCCTCGGGGGCGGTGCGGGTGTACCGGACCGCCGCCGCCAGGAGGGCCAGGCCGAGCAGGGGGTACGGCGAGGTCAGGGGCTGTTCCCACCAGGTGAAGTGGAGATCGCGGTCGCCGGCGTGCGGGACGATCCACAGGGTGCGGGCGGTGAACGCGACGGTGACCGCGGCGAGCAGCGCGCGGCGCCAGGGGACGCGGTGGGTGTGCGCGGCGAGCGCGATGAGCAGCGGGACGCACCAGACCCAGTGGTGGGACCAGCTGATCGGCGAGACGAGCAGCGCGGTGACGGCGGTGCACAGCACGCCCCAGAGGTCCGATCCGCGGCGCCGGTGGACGCGGTGGGCGGCCCAGAGCCCGCCGATCGCGGTGAGCAGCGCGGCGCCCGCCCAGACGGCGCCGGGCTCGGGGGTGTGCAGGACGCGGGCCAGCAGGCCCTGAAGTGCTTGGTTGTCGACGATCCAGACCTTGCCGACCCGGTCCGTCTCGAACATCCGCCGGGTCCAGAAGTCGATGCTGGCGTCCGGCAGCACCAGTAGGCCGAGCAGGACCGATCCGGCGAACCCGGCCAACGCGGTGCAGGCGGCCTTTCCCCGGCCGGTGAGGAGGAGGTAGACCGCGAAGATCGCCGGAGTCAGCTTCACCCCGGCGGCGATGCCGACGCCGAGCCCCTTGAAGCGGGCGCCGTCGGGCCGGGTCAGATCCCAGAGGACGAGGCAGGTGAGGGCGAGGTTGACCTGGCCGAAGATCAGGGTCTGGAAGACCGGCTCCAGCCAGATGCCGAGCGCCGTGGCGCCGAGGACGGTGGGCGCGGTGTAGGCGGAGCGCCGTACCCCGGCGGCCTTGCAGGAGAGCTGGATCAGTGCGGCGAGCAGCCCGGAGTTGGCGACGAAGCAGACGATCTTGAGGGTGGCGAGGGAGACCCAGGTGGTGGGGATGAAGAGCAGGGCCGCGAACGGCGGGTAGGTGGCCGGGAGGTTCCATTGGGTGGTCGTGAAGCCGTAGAGATCACTGCCGGAGGCGGCGGCCTGCCCCTCGGCGCGGTAGACCTCTATGTCGGGCATCGCCAGCGGGTGGAGGGTGTACAGCACGCCCAGTCCGATGAGGGATGCCGCGAGCAGTGTTCCGGCGATGACCGTGCGGTGCGGGTGCGCGACGCTCTGCGCCCACGTACGCCGCCATGTCCACGTCCGCGTCCCGTCGGCGGCAGACACTCGTTCCCCTCCCCATCGCCCTGCACGCTCTCAGCGGCGACGCTAGCCGATCCGGGCCGACGGCCCGTAACCGTTTCCGGTCAACCAGATGTCCGGTGGTGGACGCGCCCGGACGCGCGGTGGCAGAAGCGGGCGGCTGCCCGGTGCCGGATGCCGGAGGTCTCGTCGGGGACACGTGCGGTCAGGCGCGTATCCGGTCGGTGGTGCGGGCCCGGGGGCGGGGTACGCGGCGGTCGGCTCCCTCCTCTCCGTACTCGCCGAGGAGGACGACGCTGAAGGCGGCCGCGGTGAAGACCTTCACGGCGCGCAGGGCGCTACCGACCGGATGGCGGCCACCGTGGGCGGCGTCGAGGGCCGTGGCGCCCTTCATCGGGTGCAGGGAAGCCGGGTGTCCGGCTGCTGGGGTGATCGTTGCGCTGCTCATGACTCCATGATGGTTTTCACGCGAATGCCGCGCATCGGTCCATGGACCCATTCCCGGACCGATGCACCTCTGACTGCGGTATCACCCGCACCCCTACCGGAGATGTACGCGTCCCCTACGGGAGAGGGATGGCCCGGCCGCGGGCGCAGGTGGCGGGGTAGTACCGCCGCGGCGTGCGGTGGCGGCAGCAGACGGGCCGGGCCGGCGCCGCGGACGTGCCGCCCGGCCACCGTCCCCGCCCACCACCACTCCCGGTCCCGGCCCCGCCCCCGCTCACCCCCGAAAATACGCGGTGGCGCCCCGCCCGGCCCCTGACTAGAATCGCGCGTCTCCCTGCCTCCCGTCGGCTTCCGTCGAGGAGCGCCGCCGACCGGACGGAAACCGGCCGGTCCTTCGCATCACGCCGATGACCGCCCCACGTCCCACGGACGCACGGCCCATCCGGCGTCCGCACCGAACGACGGCCCGCCGTGCCCGCCCGCCGTGGCGCGTGCCCGCCGCAGTGAGAGTCCACCGGAGGCAACACCCGTGCCCGCGCACGCCCAGCACCCCGTACCCGACCCGCACGCCCCGGCCGCCGGCGAGGGCGCCGATCCGCTCCGCAGCGAGCGGGACCATCTCGCCGCCTCCCGGGCCGCGCTGCGCGCGATGCGCGCCGACGCCGAGGCGCTGAACATCGCCGACGTCACCGCGAACTGGGTCAACGCCAAGGTCCTCCAGGGCGAGATCGACGCCCGGATCAAGGCGCTCGCCGACCTCGCCCACACCCCGCTGTTCTTCGGCCGCCTCGATTACCTGCACGCCCCGGGCCTCGACCCGTCCGAGGGCGGCGCGGGTGCCGACGGCGGCCACGGGGGCGAGAACTTCTACATCGGACGGCGCCACGTCCACGACGCGCACGGCGACCCGATGGTCATCGACTGGCGCGCGCCGGTCTCCCAGCCGTTCTACCGGGCGTCCAAGAAGGACCCGATGGACCTCCGGATGCGCCGCAGGTTCGGCTACACCGGTGGGGAGCTGACCGCGTACGAGGACGAGCATCTGAGCGATCCGGCGGAGGCGGAGCGGACCAGTCAGCTGCTCCAGGCGGAGATCGAGCGGCCGCGCGTCGGCCCGATGCGGGACATCGTCGCGACGATCCAGCCGGAGCAGGACGAGATCGTGCGCGCCGGGATCGGCGGTTCGGTGTGCGTCCAGGGGGCGCCCGGCACGGGGAAGACGGCCGTCGGCCTGCACCGTGTCGCGTATCTGCTGTACGCGCACCGGGAGCGTCTGGCCCGGTCCGGCACCCTCGTCATCGGGCCGAACGACTCGTTCCTGCGCTACATCGAGCAGGTCCTCCCGGCCCTGGGCGAGCTGGAGGTCAAGCAGGCCACCGTCGACTCCCTGGTGGGCCATGTGGAGGTGCGCGCCCGGGACGATGCGGCGGCCGCGTCGGTCAAGGGGGACGCGCGAATGGCGGAGGTGCTGCGGCGGGCGGTGCGGTCGCACATCACGCCGCCCGAGGAGGCGTGCATGGTGGTGCGCGGCTCGCGGCGCTGGCGCATCCCGGCGTACGAACTTCAGGAGATCGTCGAGGAGTTGCGGGAGCGGGACATCCGCTACGGCGCGGCGCGCGAGGCGCTGCCGCAGCGGATCGCGCACGCCGTGCTGGTGCGGATGGAGCAGGCGGGCGAGGCGCCGGACGACCGGGTGCAGGACGCGGTGGCGCGCAATGCCGCGGTGAAGGCGGCGGTCAAGGCGGTCTGGCCGCCGGTGGATCCGGCGAAGCTGGTGCTGCGGCTGCTGGGCGACGCGGAGTTCCTGGCCGCGCACGCCGAGGGCCTGCTGACGCCCGAGGAGCAGAAGGCCGTCCTGTGGGCGAAGCCCCCGCGGAGCGTGAAGAGCGCCACGTGGACGGCGGCGGACGCGGTGTTGATCGACGAGGCGATGGACCTGGTGGCGCGGATGCCATCGTTGGGCCATGTGGTGCTGGACGAGGCGCAGGACCTGTCGCCGATGCAGTACCGCGCGGTGGGCCGCCGCTGTACGACGGGTTCGGTGACGGTCCTCGGCGACATCGCCCAGGGGACGACGCCGTGGGCGACCGACACCTGGGAGGAGGCGCTGGGGCATATGGGGAAGCCCGGTTCGGTGGTCGAGGAGCTGACGCAGGGGTTCCGGGTGCCGCGCGAGGTCATCGCGTACGCCTCCCGGCTGCTTCCGGCCATCGCGCCGGATCTTCGGGAGGCCACCTCGATCCGTGAGTCGGCGGGCGACTTCGAGATCCGTACGGTGCGCCCGGAGGCGCTGGACGCGTCCGTGCTGGCGGCGTGCCATGACGCCCTGGGCAAGGAGGGGTCGGTCGGCCTGATCGTGGCGGACGCCCGGGTTCCCGGGCTGCGCGTCGCCCTGGAGGAGGACGGGCTGCGCTGTCTCGCGCCCGGTGAGGAGACGTCCGCGGAGGCGCGGCTGACGCTGGTTCCGGCGACGCTCGCCAAGGGCTTGGAGTACGACTACGTGGTACTGGACGAGCCCGCCGCGATCGTCGACGGCGAGCCGGACGAACGCACCGGTCTGCGCCGTCTCTACGTCTGCCTGACGCGTCCGGTATCGGGGCTGACCGTCGTCCATGCGGCGGATCTGCCGGAGCAGTTGGCGGGCTGAAGGGCTGTCCCGTAATTCCTGGCGGGCGCACGACGACGGCTACGGCACCTCGCCGCGGAGATCGGGAAGGCCCCCCGGGGGGGACGCGGCGGCGCGGGCCTGTTGAGGTCGCGTGCCCGGGGCGCGGGCGGCTGCGGCGCGCGCCCCGGGTCCGTCACTCCTCCGTGGCGTCCAGGGCCGTGCGCCAGCGCCGAACGGCCGCCGCGTCGGCGGGGGCGGACCAGCCGGACGGGCGGGCGGCGCCGCCGATGTGGAAGGCGTCGAGACCGGCCGCCCGCAGGGTGGGCAGGTGCTCCAGGGTGAGGCCGCCGCCCACCAGGACGCGCGGGGCGTAACCGGGCACCCCGGCCGTGGTGCGGGCGTGTTCGGCGAGGAGGGTGGGCAGGCCGTCGGCGACGCCGGTGGCGGCTCCGGCGGTGAGGAAGGTGTCCGGGCCGCCGGGCAGGGCGGCGAGTTCGGTGCGCAGCGCGTCGCGGTCGGCGGCGTGATCGAGGGCGCGGTGAAAGGTCCAGCGGCAGCCGTCGATCACCTCGGTGAGCGCCCGTAGGGCGGTGAGGTCGGGGCGGCCGTCGGGGGTGAGGAAGCCCAGGACGAACTCGTCGGCGCCCTCCGCCCGCAGCGCGGCGGCGTCCACGCACAGGCCGTCGATGTCACCGGCGGCGAAGCCGTCGCGGTGGCGCAGCATCACCCGGAGGGGGATGTCGACGGCGGCGCGGATCGCGGCGAAGACGGCGCGGGGCGGGGTGAGCCCGTCGGCGGCCATGTCGGTGACGAGTTCGAGGCGGTCGGCCCCGCCGGTCTGCGCCGCAACCGCGTCCTGCGGGTCGAGCGCGATCACCTCCAGCAGTGCGCGGTGACGCCGGGGGTGTGCGCCCCCAAGGCCGTTACTCATGGGACCCCAATCGGTGGTGGCGATGACGGTGTGGCGGGCGGGCGTCGTGCGGGTGGCGGCGCCCGGGAAGCCGCCGCGATAGGTCTAGTCCAATCACGGCCCAGCGTAAACGGTGCCCACCGCTCCACGGCTTTTTTACGGAACGGACACGGCCGGAAACGTTCCGTGGCCACGTCGGGGGCGTCAGCCGGGCGGTGCGCGCCGAGGCGCGCCGGATCCCGGGTGCACAAGGGCGCGGGTCGGCGTCGAGGCGACCGGCATGCAGGTGACGTCGGACTGTTCCAGCATGGAAGAGGACCGGAAGTGTCCCTCTGTACCTGTCCCTGTATACGGAGTGGTGCGATGACGGACCCCGCCACGGCCGGCCGGACCGACGGCGCAAGGGACGCGCGGAGCGCGGCCGGGCCGTCGGTCCTCACCCTGACGATGAATCCTGCCGTCGACCTCTGCTGGGAGGTCACAAGCCTGGTGGACGTCGGCAAGAATCGTGCCCGGGTCAGATCGGTGGCCGCCGGAGGCGGAGGGATCAACGTCGCCCGTGATGTGGTGCGGCTCGGGGGACGGGCCACCGCCGTCCACACCGCCGGAGGCGCGATCGGCCGGCGCCTGAACCGGCTGCTGGACGACGAGGGCATGAACCACGTCACCGTCGGGATCGACGACGAGACCCGCGAAGCGCTCGTGCTGTTCGTGGCCGAGTCGCGCCGCAGCTATCACCTCGTACCGCCCGGACCGCGGCTCCACGACCGCGAGGGCCGGCGCTGCCTGGACGTACTGGGGCAGGCCATGGGCAGTTGCCGGTATGTCGTGGCCAGCGGCAGTCTGCCCGGCGGTCTCCCCGAGGATTTCTACGCGGCCGTCGCCCGCCGTGTGAAAGAAGCCGGGTCCCGGCTTGTTCTGGACACGTCCGGGCCGGCGCTGCGCGGAGCGCTCGCGGAGGGGGTGTTTCTGCTCAGGTGCAACCAGAAAGAGGCCGCCGACCTGGCCGGCCGGGAGGTCTGCGACTTCGACGACGCCCGAGCCGTCAACGCACACCTCCTCACCACGGGAGCCGCCGAGATCGCCGTCACCGCCCTCGGGGAACTGGGCGCGCTGTGCTCGACCGGGCAGGGCCATACCGAGCTGTACGCACCACCGCTGCCCGGCGAAGCGCTGAGCGACGCCGGGGCGGGGGACAGCATGGTGGCCGCCCTCACCACACGGCTGGCCGACGGGGACGACCCCGTCAGCGCCTGCGCACTGGGGGTGGCCGCGGCCGCCGCGTCGATGCTCACCCCCGGCACGGAGCCCTTCGACCGGGAGACGGTGCAGGCCCTCCGCCCCGGGGTGAGGGCCAGGTTCCAGGCAGACGCACCACGCCGGAGCCGTTGACCTGCCCCGTTGTGCGGTGGCCCGGCAGTGGGGGGCGAGGGCACTCCGGCGGGGTGAACGCGCGCACCGTGGCCAGTCGTGATCTCCCGCCCGTGCGCGGCCGGGCACGCGACCCGGCTGCCGGTTCGGGCCGCGCCCGGCCACCGGAGGCGCCCTCTTCCGTACCCTGCGGACCCACTTGAGAAGAGGGTGTGAAAACCGGAGGATATGGGTAACACGCTTTCCCGGTAAGGGCGTTGCGGCATGGTGCACGCGGCCCGCCGGCAGGGGGAGATGCACATGTCAGAACTGGCGACGGTATCCGCCGAGATAGCTCCGTATCTCGCGATGGCGGCGAGCAGCCTCGGTACGTCCGTGCTCACCGCGGCCCAGCAGCGGATCACGGAGCGCACGGTCGACGCCGGGGAAGGCTTCTTCCGGCGGCTGCTGGGACGCGACGGCGACCGCCTCGGGGGCGGCGCGGCGCCCGTGCTCGACGTGGACCGCGCCACCTCGCTGGACGCCCGTCTGGCCCGGCTGGACGACGCCGAACGGCAGGCGCTGACGGAGGCCATGGCCGACTGGCTGGCCGGTCCCGTCACCGCGCGGGACGCCGCCGGATTCCTGTCCCATATGGCCCCGCACCTCTCCGGCACCACGATCAACTCCCCCACCACGTACGGGGATCACTCCGCCGCGATCGGCGTGGTGAACGGCACCGTCCATCTGGGCGGCGGCACGGACACCGGGCGCGCCTCGTGAGCCGCGGGAAATCGCCGCGTCCCTCGCGGGGTGCCAAGAGACCGACGCCCTCCCCCGGAAAGGAACGCCGCACGGCCGACACCGGGCCCGACTCCGGCACCGCCTCCCCCACCGACCCCACCCCCGAGGTCCACACCCACCACGTCCGGCACAACAACCCCGTCACCACCGGCCCGCACTCCATCGCCGCCAACGACATCAGGAACGTGATCATCCGCTGGGTGATGCACCCCAGCGCCCGCTGGCTACCGCTGCTGCTGGCCTGCGCCGCCCTGGTGATCGCCCAGACGACCGATCCGCACGGCCCGGCCGGTCAGTACGCGCTGAGCATCACGCTGGCCGTCCTCGCGGTCGCCGCGGGGGCCGTGCGGGTCCTGATACGGAAGACGCCGAGCGTGGCGGCGGTGGGCGCGTTGTCGCTGGTCTCCGTGTTGGCGACGGTCGGCGGCTGGCTCTCGTTCCAGTACGCCTCCACGCACGCCGATGTCGATGTGACGGGCCAGGTGCAGCGCGCGGGCACCCTGCCGCTGACGGGCCGGGACCACACCGTCGCCTTCACCCTCGGGCCCGCCGGGCTCCGCGAGCACCGCGACCGGCTCCGGCTGACCCTGGCCGTGTCGGACTATGATCCGAGCGCCCCGGCCTGCTCGTACCGCACCACGGCGACCGCGTACCTGATGGATGGCGGTGCGCCCGTCCAGGCGCCGGTCCGCTCCGGCCGTCCCCTGGATTTCGTCCTGAACTCCGGCGCCACGTCCGTACGGATCCAGGTGACGCTGACGGAGAAGGATCCCGGGCAGAACTGCCGGACGGACATCCGGGCCGTCGCAGCCGTGCTGCACGACTCCTGACCCGGGCCGCTCCGGTGGCCGCCCACCGCGTACGCCCGCACGGCCGCCGCGTATCACCTGTCACACCACGCACAACGGGGAGATTCCATGACTTCAGCCGCATCGCGGCGCCGCGCCCTCGTCAGCGCCGCGCTGCTCGCCCTGACCGCCCTGACCGCGTCCGCCTGTGCGGACGACCGGCCGCCGACCCTCTTCGACCAGCAGTCGGTGTCGGTCGGGGTGAAGAACGACCAGCCGGGCACGGGCGAGGAGGCCACCTACAAGTTCACCGGGTTCGACATCACCGTGGCCCAGCATCTGCTCGAAGGGGTCGGTGCCAAGCCGGACTTCAGCAGTGTGCCGTCGGAGAACCGCGGTCAGGTGATCGCCGACGGCAAGAAGGACCTGGTCGCCGCGACGTTCTCGATCACCCCGTCACGGATGAAGGACATCGATTTCATCGGCCCGTACGCGACGACGTCGCAGGGCGTCATGATCCGGTCCAAGGACGCCGGTCGCATCAAGAAGCTGGAGGATCTCAAGAAGCGGGCCGTCTGCACCTGGAAGGGCACCACCTCGTTCGAGGAGCTGCACAAGCCCGCGTACGACGGGGTCGGCGTCTATCAGGTGGCCGACGCCTCCCGCTGCATCGACGACCTCCGGACGGGCCGGGCCACGGCGGTCTCCACCGACCAGATGATCCTTTACGGCTTCACCCAGAAGTACGCCGGGCTCCGGGTGGTGCCCGGCATCATCGTCGGCTCCCCCAACGACTACGGCATCGCCATCGCGAAGAAGTACCGAGCGGACTGCCGCAAGCTCAGCGACAAGCTGCGCGACTATCTCAACGGCACGGACTGGGAACGGGACTTCGACCTCTCGCTGCCGTCCATCACCAAGCACGTGCAGAACTGGCAGACGGAGTTCAAGCCGTCCGCCGACTCCGTGGGCCAGCTGTCGTGCCGGGACGCGCCCGCCTCCTGACCGCCCCGGGGCCACCGTCCGGCCCGGCGCGCCACAATGGCGGCATGACTTCCGACTCCCGAGCGGAGCCCGGTGGCCCGGCGGCGGAGCTGCGCCGCCGCTGGGCGGCGACCGTGGCCCGCACCCGAGGCGCGGCGGGCCCCGATCCGGCCCCGTACGCGGAGAACCTGCTGGCCCGTTGGGCGGAGCCGCAGCGCCGCTATCACACGGTCGCGCATCTGGCGGCCGTCCTGGAGCGGGTCGACGAACTCGCCCCGTACGCCGACGATCGGGGCACCGTCGAGCTGGCGGCGTGGTTCCACGACGCCGTCTACCGCCCGGACCGTTCGGAGAACGAGGAGCGCAGCGCGGCGCTCGCCGAACGCGCCCTGCCGGAGCTGGGCCTCGACGCCGACCGTACGGCGCAGGTCGCGCGGCTGGTCCGGCTCACCGTCACGCACGATCCGGAGCCCGGCGACCGCGACGGCGAGGTGCTGTGCGACGCCGATCTGGCGGTACTCGCCGGGACGCCGGACGCGTACGCGGCGTATGCGGCGGCCGTCCGCGAGGAGTACGCGTTCGTGCCCGATCCGGACTTCACCGCGGGCCGCGCTGCGGTGCTGCGCCAACTCCTCGGCCTGCCCCGGCTGTTCCGCACCCCGCTCGGACGGGAGCGCTGGGAGGGCGTCGCCCGGCACAACCTGGCGACGGAGCTGACGCTGCTGAGCGGCTGAGCGGCTGAGCGGCTGAGCGGCTGAGCGGCTGAGCGGCTGAGCGGCTGAGCGGCTGAGCGGCTGAGCGGCTGAGCGGCTGAGCGACGACGGACCGACTCGGGCATATCTGGATATACCGGACGGTGCAGGTGTGGTGGGAATGCGGCGGGGGCGGGGGCTGTTGGTGGCGGACATGCCTGTCCCCTCCGAACGCTCCCGTATGCCCGCCGCTGTCTACGTTTTGGGCCTGTCTGTATTTGCTCTTGGCACGAGCGAATTCATGTTGTCCGGCATTCTCCAACCGCTCGCCCATGACCTGGGCGTCTCCATTCCGCAAGCGGGCCTGCTGGTCTCCGCGTTCGCGATCGGGATGGTGGTGGGCGCACCGGTTCTCGCCGCCGCGACGCTGCGGCTGCCGCGGCGCACCACGCTGATAGCCCTGCTCGCCGTCTTCGGTCTGGGACAGGTCGCGGGCGCGATGGCGCCGACGTACGGCGTGCTCTTCATCTCGCGGGTGGTGAGCGCGCTGGCGTGCGCCGGATTCTGGGCGGTCGGTGCCGCCGTCGCGGTGTCGCTGGTGCCGGTCACCGCGCGGGCCAAGGCGATGGCGATCATGGTCGGCGGGCTGAGCATCGCCAATATCGCGGGCGTACCGGCCGGTGCCCTGCTGGGCCAGCACGCGGGCTGGCGCTCGGCGTTCTGGGCCGTGGCCGTGCTGGCGGTGATCGGCCTGGTAGGAGTGGTCATCGCGGTGCCCCGTACGGAGGTGCCGACGGGTGCGGAGCGGCCGCGGCTCCGCCGTGAGCTGGCCATCTACAAGGACAAGCAGGTCTGGCTGGCACTGGCCGCCACGGCGCTGAACGCCGCCGCCGTCTTCTCGCTCTTCTCGTACCTCTCGCCGCTGCTCACCAAGACCGCCGGGCTGGCGGAGAGCTGGGTGCCGACGGTGCTCGCGCTGTTCGGCCTCGGCGCGCTGATCGGCACGTTCATCGGTGGCCGGGTCGCCGACGCGCACCTCTTCCCGACGCTGTTCGCCGGCATCTCCGCGTCGACGCTGGTGCTGGCGGCGCTGGCGCTGACGGCGCACAGCCCGTTCGCCGCCGTCGCACTCTCGCTGATGCTGGGCGTCACGGCGTTCACCACCGCTCCGGCGCTGAACGCCCGGATGTTCAACGTCGCGAACGCCGCGCCGACCCTGGCCGGGGCGACGACCACCGCGGCGTTCAACATCGGCAACACCCTCGGCCCCTGGCTCGGCGGCCTGGCCATCAGCGCGAAGTGGGGATACGAGTCCACGGCGTGGCTGGGCGCGGCGCTGGCCGCCGTGGCGGTCGCCGTCACCTTCGTCGCCTTCCGCCTGCACCGGGCGCCGCACCGCTCCCGGGTGGTCGCCGCGTCGGCGCCGGGCGTGGAGCCGGGTGCGGAGCACGGCGTGGAGCCGGGTGCGGAGCACGGCGTGGAGCCGGCCAAGGAGGGCGCGGCGACGGCCGCACGCGGCTGACCTCCGGCCGCACGCGGCTGACACCCGGCCGCGCGCCGCTGACGCCCGGTCGCACGCGGCTGACCTCCGGCCGCGCGCCGCTGACACCTCTCACACCGCCCGGGTGTCCGGCGGGCGGTTCTTGGGGCGGCGGAGACCGGCGGCGCTCAGGCGGCGCAGCAGCTCCTTGCTGCCGACCTCGACCGCCCCGGCGCGCACCGCGTCGTCGTAGCGCTCCCGGGGCAGGTCGTAGTGGTCGCGCTCGAACGCCTTCGGAGGGACGCCGATTCCGGAGGCGAAGCGGTGCAGCTCCTCGAACGACACGTCGCTGACGAGGTGCGACCACATGCGGCCGTGCCCGGGCCAGATGGGCGGGTCGATGTAGAGCGTCACCTCAGCGCTCCGCAGGCGCGCCGAGGCTGCCGACACGGGCCACCGCGACCGCCGTCTTGGGGCAGACCCAGTGCGGGTCGGGGCCCAACTCCGGCTCCACGTCGAGCGCGTGCGGATCGCCGGACTCCGTGCACACCGGGCACAGCGGCCAGCGGCCGTACCGCTCCAGCAGGGCGTCCTGGACGTCCTGGGCTATCAGCCCGGCGACGAACTCCACCCCGGCCGGCCACTGCTCCACCCACCAGCGGCGGTGGGCGACCGCGTCCTCGACGAGGGAGACGATGTCGGCGTCGGCGACGTCGTTCGCCACCAGGTCGGCGAGGACCAGCGCCCGCGCGGCGTGCAATGCCTGTTCCAGCTCCATGTCGTCCATTGTCGCGCGGACCGGTGACAGTCCGCTCCGCCGTCCACAGCCCCGCGGCGGGCCCTGCCGCGGTTGTCCACAGGCCGTTGCGGAGGTGTTGACGCGCCCTGCCGTTGAAATTACTTTTCAGTCGTGAGCAGCAGCGTGAAGGAAACTTTCAGCGAGGCGGCCGTCACGTCCCGGCCGGCCCCGACCCCGCCCGCCCCCGCGGCGCTGGCGGCCAAGGTCCGCACCCTCGGTCCGTCGATGACCCGCTCCATGCTGCGGGTCGCCGAGGCCGTCGCGGGCGATCCGGCCGGCTGCGCCGCCCTCACCGTCACCGGCCTGGCCGAGCGCACCCGCACCAGCGAAGCGACGGTCGTGCGGACCTCCCGGCTGCTGGGCTATCCCGGCTACCGCGGTCTGCGGCTCGCGCTCGCCGCGCTCGCCGCGCAGCAGGCCGCGGGCGGCGCCCCCGCCGTCACCGCCGACATAGCGGTCGACGACTCCCTCATCGACGTCGTGGCGAAGCTGGCGCAGGAGGAGCAGCAGTGTCTGGCCGACACCGCCGCCGGGCTGGACGTCACCCAGCTGGAGGCGGCCGTCTCCGCGCTGGCCTCGGCCCGCCGTATCGATGTATACGGCATCGGGGCGTCCAGCCTGGTCGGCCAGGATCTGGTGCAGAAGCTGCTGCGGATCGGTCTGATCGCGCACGCCCACGCCGATCCGCATCTCGCAGTGACCAACGCGGTGCAGATGCGGACGGGTGACGTCGCCCTCGCCATCACCCATTCGGGGCGGACGACGGATGTCATAGAGCCGCTGCGGGTCGCCTTCGACCACGGCGCGACGACCATCGCGATCACCGGCCGTCCGGACGGCGAGATCGCCTCGTACGCCGACCACATTCTGACCACCTCCACGGCCCGCGAGAGCGAGCTGCGGCCCGCCGCGATGTCGTCGCGGACCAGTCAACTCCTCGTCGTGGACTGCCTGTTCATAGGCGTGGCGCAGCGCACGTACGACACCGCGGCACCCGCACTGTCCGCCTCCTACGAAGCGCTCGCCCACCGCCACTCCCCCCGCTCGCACCGCTGATCCCGCCGCCGACCGCGCCGCGCGCCGCCCCACCCGGCGGCGCCCCGTCCGACCGTCACCGATCCGCCGGCCCCGCCCGGCACGCCGCACCGCTCCACGCCCCACCCGCCGACCGCACCCGCACCCGCACCCGCACCCGCACCCGCACCCGCACCCGCACCACAGCACGTCGTACAGATCCGTCCGTACGAGCCGGAAAGAGCCGCCACATGACTTCGACAGCCGACCACGCAGATCTGCGGGCCCAGTTGGACACGCTCACGACCGAGGCGTTCCGCCCCGAGCTGGCCGAGATCGACCGGCGTTCCACCCTGGAGATCGCCCGGACGATGAACGACGAGGACGCGAGGGTCCCCGGCGCGGTCGCCACGCAGCTGCCGCGGATCGCCGCGGCCATCGACGCGCTCACCGCCCGGATGGCCGAAGGCGGCCGGTTGATCTACGCCGGTGCCGGGACGGCCGGGCGGCTGGGGGTGCTGGACGCCAGCGAGTGCCCGCCGACGTTCAACACCGACCCGTCCAAGGTGCTGGGGCTGATAGCCGGTGGCCCGGCGGCGATGGTCACGGCGGTGGAGGGCGCGGAGGACAGCAAGGCGCTGGCCGCCGAGGACCTGACGGCGCTGGGGCTGACCGAGCGGGACACCGTCGTCGGGATATCCGCCTCGGGCCGCACCCCGTACGCGGTCGGCGCGGTGGAGTACGCCCGGCGCGTCGGGGCGCTGACCGTCGGGCTGTCCTGCAACGCCGGTTCCGCGCTGGCCGCGGCGGCGGAGCACGGCATCGAGGTCGTCGTCGGTCCGGAGCTGCTGACGGGCTCGACGCGCCTCAAGGCGGGTACGGCGCAGAAGCTGGTACTCAACATGCTCTCGACGATCACGATGATCCGGCTCGGCAAGACCTACGGGAATCTGATGGTCGACGTCCGGGCGTCCAACGACAAGCTCCAGGCCCGTTCGCGGCGGATCGTGGCGCTCGCCACCGGCGCCTCCGACGCGGAGATAGAGACCGCCCTCGCGGCGGCGGACGGTGAGGTGAAGCACGCGATCCTGATCGTGCTCGGTGAGGTCGACGCCCCGTCGGCCGCCCGCCTCCTCGACGCCTCCCACGGGCATCTGCGCGAGGCCCTGGAAAAGGCCCGCACCGCCTGACCCCGGCCCGGCACCCCGGGCGGACCCGCACCGTCGCAGTCCCGCATCGCCACAGCCCGCGTCATCACAGTCCCGCGTCATCACAGTCCCGCATCGCCACAGTCCCGCACCGTCGCGGGCCCCTACCGCCGCGACCTCCGCCCACCCGATTCGTCACGATACGACCTGCTTGCCCCCTCCCCCGTTGTCCGCACAGCAAGGCTCCGCACATGCCCGAAGACAAGAACCGCGCCACCGCTGCCGCGATCCTCCCTCTCGTCGGCGGCGCCCGGAACATCACCTCCCTCGCGCACTGCATGACCCGGCTACGGCTGGGGATCCGGGACCGTTCGCTGGTCCGGGACGACGCGCTCAAGGCGCTGCCCGCGGTCATGGGCGTCGTGGAGGACGACACGTACCAGATCGTGCTGGGCCCGGGGGCGGTCGCCCGCGTCACCCCCGAGTTCGAGCGGCTGGTGGACGAGGAACGCGCCGCCGGGCCGGAGGCGGCGCCGTTGCCGGTGCCGGAGCCGGTGCCGGTGCCGGTGCCGGAGGCAGCTGCCGACGGCGCCGATGCCTCGGCCGCCCCCAGCGCCACCGACCTCGCCGCCCAGGGCGCCGCGCTCAAGGCGCGGCAGAAGGCCCGGAACGCCACCCCGTTCAAGCTGTTCCTGCGGCGGGTCGCGAACATCTTCGTGCCGTTGATCCCCGCGCTGATCGGCTGCGGCATCGTCGCCGGGATCAACGGGCTGCTGACCAACCTCGGCTGGCTGCCGTCCGTCGTTCCGGCGCTGGCGGCGGTCGCCTCCGGCTTCATGTCGTTGATCGCCGTGTTCGTCGGCTACCACACCGCGAAGGAGTTCGGCGGGACGCCGGTCCTGGGCGGGGCGGTCGCCGCGGTCATCGTCTTCCCCGGCATAGCGAACATCACGGCGTTCGGCCAGAAGCTCTCCCCGGGGCAGGGCGGTGTCCTCGGCGCGCTCGCCGCCGCGCTGCTCGCCGTCCAGGTGGAGAAGTGGTGCCGCCGCCGCGTCCCGGAGGCGCTGGACGTCCTCCTCACGCCGACGCTCACGGTGCTGCTCACGGGCCTGGTGACGATCTACGGCCTGATGTTCGTCGCGGGCGAGGTGTCCAACGGCATCGGCACGGTCGCCACCTGGCTGCTGGCGCACGGCGGGGCGCTCGCCGGTTTCGTCCTCGGCGGGCTCTTCCTGCCGCTGGTCATGCTCGGGCTGCACCAGGCACTCATACCGATCCACACCACCCTGATCGAGCAGCAGGGTTACACCGTGCTGCTGCCGATCCTCGCGATGGCCGGGGCGGGTCAGGTCGGCGCCGCCCTCGCCGTCTACCTCCGGCTGTCCCGGAACACCTCGGTCCGCCGCACCATCAAGTCCGCTCTCCCGGCCGGTTTCCTGGGCGTGGGCGAGCCGTTGATCTACGGCGTCTCGCTGCCGCTGGGCCGCCCGTTCATCACGGCGTGCGTCGGCGGGGCGTTCGGCGGCGGCTTCATCGGCCTGTGCAACCAGCTCGGCAACGCGGTCGGCTCCACCGCCATCGGCCCATCCGGCTGGGCCCTGTTCCCGCTGCTCAACGGCGTCACCGGCATCGGTACGACGCTCGCGATCTACGGCATCGGGCTCGTCGTCGGCTATGTCGCCGGCTTCCTGGCCACGTACTTCTTCGGCTTCAGCCGCCAGATGCTCACGGAGCTGAACGCCGCACCGGAAGCCCCGGAAGGCGCGGAAGCCCCGGAGAGCGGGTCGTCTCCGGAAGCCGCCGGGAGCGGTCCGTCCCCCGACGCCGCGCCGGAGGCTACGGAAGCTCCCGCGGGCCCCGCCCAGGAAGCCACCGGCGCCGCCTCGGCGCGGATAGCCGACGGCCTCGCCCCGGCCCCGAAGGGGTCCGCCACCACCTGACAGCACGCCGACCGACCGGGCACACGGCCACCAACGGCGCTGGCCACGCGGCGGTCCGCACACCAGGCCACCCCGTGGAGCCCGTCGACGGTTTGCCCTCCCAACGGTCGAGGTTCGTGTGCGTCGGCGAGTAGCGACGGCTGACGGCTTCCCGCGCGCGTGTCCGGTCCGGCGGTTCCGGTTACGGGCACGCGCCCCCGGCAACGGACCGCCCACGCAGCGAACCGCCCACACCCCTCGGCCACCCGCGAACCCCCGTGCCGCGCACGCCTCCGACCAGTACCCTTCCCGCGAAGCATCGTCACAGGACGGGGAGTTGGGGGACATGACGCGCGACACCTTCCGCACACCACCGGACCAGGTCCCTCCGGACCGCCCCACCCCGGAGCCGGACCAAGCCCCGGCCCCCACCCCGGAGCCGAACCAGGCCCCGGCCCCAACTCCGGCCCCCACTCCGGCCCCCACCCCGGACCCGAGCCCCTCCCCAAACCCGACCCCGGACGCACCCCCCGGCCGCCTCCGCCGCCTCCACCGCTGGTTCACCGGCCTCACCACCGACCGGAAGATCGCCGTGGTGGGCCTCGCCATCGCCGTCGTCCCGCTCGCCACGCCCCTGGTCACCGCCGCCTACGATGCCGCCTTCGGCGAACCCGCGCTCGTGCTGTCGAGTGCCCAGGACAACGACACCTGCTCCACGGCCTGGCGCGTCGCCCCAGGTCAAGACGGTCTCCGCGCCTCCCTCCCCAACGCCGACCCGCGCGCCCTCACGCGCTGGGAGCGCGACCGGAAGATCACTCACCTGGGGACCGTGGACTCCAGCGTCAGCATCCGCGGCAACCTCGGCAAGGCCATTCAGCTCCGGGACCTCTCCGTCACCGTGCTGCGCCGCAGCGCGCCCCTCCCCGGTACGACGCAGCCCACCGTCGACTGCGGCGGCGGACCCGGCCCGGAGATCTTCTACGTCGATCTGGACACGCTGCCCCTCAACCGCCCGGTCTCCGCGCATTACTTGATGACCAGCCCCCACCAGAGGGCGGCCCGCGACGCCGCCGACGCATACAACCGGAAGCCGCTGCGACTGCCCACGACCGTCTCCACCTCCGATGTCTACGACCTGAAGTTCGTCGGTCGCAGCCAGGCCCACTACGTCGAGTGGCAGGCCACCTTGACCTGGTGGGACGGCGAGGAGACGCACACCACGACGATCGACAACGACGGCCTGCCGTTCCGCGTCACCGCGGAGCGCCGATGACCGCCCCGGCGCCCGGCCCCACCCGGACCCGCCGCCTCCGCGCCCCCCGCTCCCCCTTCACCTACGCCGCCCTCGCTGTCGCCCTCGTTCATCTGACCGGTGCGCTCCCCGTCCAGCTCGACTGGGCGGGCCGCGCCGGCGCGGACGCCGACCCGGGGAACGTCCTCGACGCACTCCGCCTCCTCGCCGTCTCGCCGGTCCGCCGCTTCAGCACCGCGAGGGGCGCGGGCGCCCTCGGCCTGGAGGCGGTGTGGACGGCCTGCTTCCTCTTCCTGCTAACGGCCGCGGCCCGCACCCTCACCACCCGCACGACCCTCCCGCCCCGCGATCCCGAATCGGCCGTGACCAGGGCGTACGCGCATATCGCCGTCTGGCCGGTACTCGCCCCGGCCGCGCACCTGCTGGCGCTCTCCCTCACCCGCCTGCCCGAGCTGTCCTCCGACCCGCCGCTTCGTGGGATGACCGCGTACAGCCTGTTCATCGACGTGGACGCCGGGCTCGGGCACGCCGTCCTCCTCGGCCTGATCGGCGGCTTCACCACCGCGACGGCACTGCTCGCCCTCGACCTCGACGTCTCGGACAGCCCCCCGGAGGGCGCACGCGATCAGCTGCGGCGCCTCCGCGGCCCGCTGCCCACCCTCTGGTCACGCGTCGGCGCCACACTGCTCGCCACCGCAGTCGGCGCGCTGGTGCTCTCGCTCGTCGCGGGCAGCCTCCCGGGTCACGTCCTGGACCCGTTGATCCGCTTCTGGTGCGCGCCCTCCGAGGCCGCCGCAGCGTGCGCGGAAGATCTCCGCAACCTGACCGGCCTGTCCCTCCCGGAATTCCCCGGCGGCGAACCGCTGCTGAAGCGCTTCGCCCTGCTCTACGCCTGGCAGGCGTTCCTGCTGCTCTTCGCCGTCACGCACTTCGCCGTCGCCTCGCTCACCCACGCCCTGCCGCGCACCGTCCGCGCGGCCCTGGCCGGATGGTGCGGCTACACGGCGGGCGCGATCGGCTTCGACGCCGCGACGCGGACGGTCTCCCTCCTCTGGGACTCCCCCACCCGCAGCATGACGTTCGACCAGATGCTCGGCCTGCTCCTCCCGCCCACCGGCCTCACCCACGCCCTCTACACGGCCCCGTTCGCCGCCCTCCTCTGCGCCGCCCTCGCCCGCGTACGGTTCGGACGGGCCAAGGGAACCGCAGCATCCGAGGACGACGAAGCCGCCGCGCCCGAGGAGGGCGCAGCGGCCCCCGCTCACGGCAACCGGCTCGCCTGATTCAGCTCCGCGACCCGCGCCCACAGCTCCTCCCGCAGCACCGTCTCCCGGAGCTGTTCCGGCGGGCAGTCCCACTCCCGGCCGCCGCCCGCCGGCCTGAGCTGCACATACGGGCCCTCCCGGCCCATGATCCGCCCGAGCCGCCCGTCCCGTACGTCGACGGCGTACCCACCGGCCCGCAGCCACAGCGGCTCACCGGGCCGCACTCCGGCCGACCCTTCCGGCCGTCGCGCGGCGCTCACTCGCCGCACCGGGCCAGCAGGTCCACGAGCTGCCGCGCCGTGGTGAGGTTGCACCGGCCCAGCTCCACGAGCGGCTGCGGGTCGACCATCGCGCACGACACCGGATCGACGCTCAGCGACGGCAGTTTGATGCCGTGGGCCCGCAGCCCCTCGTCCAGCGCGCGCACGGTGTCGTCCGCCTCTCCGAGCGCGGTGCCCGTCGGCCGTCGCCGTTCGCTCATCGCCATCGTTCTCCACCTTCCACACTGTGTATGACATTCGACACACAGCGTGGCCGGACTCGGCTAGCCTGGGAAAGGGGCGCAGACCCAACAACATCCCCTGTACGACCTGGAGTTCCCATGCCCGGACCCAAGCGTCTCGATCCATCCTCCTCACCCCGCGCGATGCTCGGCGCGGAGCTACGGCACCAACGGGAGAAGGCCGGTCTCTCCCAGGACGAGCTGGGCGCGCTGCTCTTCGTCAGCGGCTCGTTCATCGGCCAACTGGAAGCCGGTACGCGCCGCATGCTGCCGGAGTACGCGCAGAAGATAGACGACATCCTCAAGACCGACGGCTACTTCTTCCGCAACTGCGGCGCCGCCATGAAGTCGAAGTATCCGGATCACTTCGCGGAAGCTGCGGAGGCGGAAGCACAGGCGACGTCGATCAAGGAGTATTCGCCCAGCCTGATCCCGGGCTTGTTGCAGACGGAGGCGTACGCGCGGGCCGTTTTCCGCGCGTACCAGCCAACGACGACCGAGAAGCTCATCGACGAACTGGTCGCCGCGCGGCTGGAACGAGCCAGGCTTCTCGACGACGCAACAAATCCGCTGTTGTGGGTCGTGCTGGACGAAGCGGTGCTGCACCGGACGACCGGTGGACGGAAGGTGATGGCGGAGGCGCTGCGTCACGTCGCCGCGCTCATCCGCCGCCACCGCATCATCGTGCAGGTGCTTCCGTTCGACGCGGGAGCCCACACCGCGCTCGGTGGCCCACTCAAGCTGATGGCCTTCAGCGACGCCCCGCCGCTCGCGTACCTTGACGGCCTCGGCTCGGGTCAACTGCTGGACGATCCAGCGACGGTGAGCCGGTACGAACTGTCCTACGATCTCCTCGCGGCCAGCGCACTGTCACCGGAAGCGTCTCTGGCCCTGATCGAAACGGCAGCGGAGGCATTCACCGATGAACACAAGCAAGAGTGAGTACGACCTGAGCGCTGCGACCTGGCACAAGTCGAGCTACAGCGGTGGAAGCGGCGGCAACTGCCTGGAGGTGGCCCGGGACTTCACCGGTGCTGCCCAGTGGCGGAAGTCGAGCTACAGCGACGGTAGCGGCGGCAACTGCCTCGAAGTCGCCGACGGCGTCCCCGGGATCGTCCCCGTACGGGATTCCAAGCGGCCCGAGGGTCCGGCGCTGACGTTCCGGGCCGCGTCGTGGGCGCGGTTCGTGGGCGGGCTCAATGCCGGGTCGTTCGGCGAGGTCTGAGCGGTACGCGCGAACGCGTCGGCCCCGGTTCTCCTAGGGAGAGCCGGGGCCGATGCGTGCGTGCGGGGGAAAAGGGGCCGACGTTGTGCGCCGGTCTCGTCCCAGGTGTCAGCCGACGTTCTCCTCCGGAGCGGCCGGCTTGAGCTGGTTGACGGCGCCGAGCAAGTCGAAGGAGAACCAGATCTCGTCCATGGTCTCCTTGTCCTCATCCCAGTACGCCATCGTCAGACCCGTGACGAACATCTGCTTCCCGGCCGGTTCGATGCCCAGGAACTCCATGCCGTCATGCGTCGCTTCCTGGTCCCACCGGACGATGGTGCGGTTCCCGGAGACGACGAAGTCCCGCGTCTCCATGGTCTGCTTCGGGAAGATCGCCAGGTACGCCTTGAAGTAGTCCTTGACCGCCGCGCGTCCGTGAACGTCGCCGAGCGGCGTGTGCACCACGATGTTCTCGCCCATCACCTCGTCGATCACGCCGTAGTTCGGGGCATTCTCCGGGTACCAGATTTCGTCGACGAACCGACGGTGGTTCACCTCAAGAGGCGATGTCATCTGTTCTTCCTCACTCGAAGGTGCTGCATTGAGAACCGGGTCAGTTGACTGCCCGGTCGTGCTCGGTCCAGAAACGGTCGCGCAGGACACGGCGAAGGATCTTGCCGCTGGGGTTGCGCGGGACCGCGTCGATGAACTCGTATTTGGTGGGGATCTTGAAAGCGGCGAGCCGGTCGCCGAGGAACGCCCTGAGCTGGTGGGGCGCGACGGAGGCGTCCGGGTGCCGTACGACGAAGGCGTGCACCGCCTCGCCCCAGCGGTCGTCCGGGACGCCGATGACGGCCACATCCAGGACCGCCGAGTGCGCGCTGATCGCGTTCTCCACCTCGGCCGGGTAGATGTTCTCCCCGGCCCGGATGATCATTTCCTTGATGCGGTCCTGAATGAACAGGTAGCCGGACTCGTCCCTGTACCCGGCGTCGCCGGTGTGGATCCAGCCGTCGATGAGGGTCTTGCCGGTGGCCTCCGGCAGGTTCCAGTACTCCAGCATCCGGGCGGGGGTCTTCAGGCACACCTCCCCCACCTCCCCGGGCGGCAGCGGCACGCCGTCCGCATCGATGATCTTGAGTTCGATGCCGGGGTAGGGCCGCCCGGCCGCCCGCAGCCGGGGGCTTCCCAGCACGTGATCGGCGGGCGGCAGGCACACCGCGGTGTTCCCGGTCTCGGTCAGACCGTAAATCTGCGCGAGGTCACACTTCATGACCTCCATGCACCGCTGGAGCAGCGTCTCGGAGATCGGCGATCCGCCGTAGATGGTCTTGCGCAGGGTCACGAAGTCGGCACTGGAGGAGTCCGGTTCCGACAGCAGCATCAGCAGCATCGCCGGAACCATGAACGCCGTGGTGATACCGGACGTCCGGATCAGCTCCAGTACGTCCTTGGCACCGAAGGAGCGTACGGCGATGTTGGTGACGCCCGCGTTGAACCCCTGGGTGGCCCACCACAGCCCGCCGATGTGCGAGCCGGAGATCCCGATGAGGCTCTTGTCGTCCGGCCGCCAGTCGATCCAGTCCAGACCCTCCGCGTCCAGCAGGCCGCGGACCGCGAAGAAGCTGCGGTGGGCCAGGACCACGCCCTTGGGGAATCCCGTCGTGCCGCTGGTGTACATCTGGGCGAGCGGGTCGTCGGTGTGGGACTGCGCCGGTACGGCCTCGCCCGCCCCGGCAGCCTGCCACTCCAGGAACGCCGTCCCGTCCGTCCCCGCACAGTCCAGAAGCACCAGTTCCCGCACATCCGTGAGCTGCGCACGCAACTGACGCACTGTCGGAAGGAACTCCTCCTCCACGAAGAGCAGTTCGGCGACCGAGTCGCGCAGGATGTACGCCACCTCCTCGGGCGCGAGCCGCCAGTTCACGGGTACGAGCACCACGCCGGTCATGGCACAGGCGAAGAGAAGCTCGTAGAACCGCACCGACTCCTTGCCCAAGTAGGCGACCCGGGTCCCTCTCCCCGCGCCCGACGCCAGCAGCGCGGCAGCGCTCGCGGCGCTCTCCCCGCGCAGCTCCCCGTAGCTGAGCTGGGCGCCCTCGCAGCAGATGGCGGTGCGGTCCGGCTGCTGCTCGGCGTGGAAGGCGAGCGTGGCGTCAAGCGTCCGCAGGTCCGGCGGAGGTGCGATGTGAGCGGTCATGGTTCACCCATTCCTCTGGAATCGTGTGGCCCGGAGCCAGTAGCGCCGACGCTGGAAGGCATACGTGGGCAGGTCCACGAGGCGGGCGCCGGAACCGGAGAAGAGGCCGGCCCAGTCCACGGACTCGCCCTGGCAGTGGGCCTCGACCCGGGCGCGGAAGTCGGCCGGGGCGGATGCGCCGATGACTCCGGGCTCCGCACGTCCCTCGGCAAGCGCGGCCAGGCCCTCCAGGAAGCCGTCACGGTCGGCCGCCAGCACGGCAGCGCGGTGCTTGAGACCGGCACGGCTCGCCGCCAGCGAACGGGCCACGTCCCGGTCCGCCAGCTCGGGGTGTTCGGTCAGGTGGGCGTGGAGGCGGGCGGCCTGCGCGCGCAGCGCCGGTACGGACGCGGCGGACAGCAACCACGGCACGGGCGACCCGAGGGCGGGGTCGGTGGCCGCGGTCCGGTCGGGAGAGTCCGCCGGCGACGACTGGTCGAGCGGGCCGGGCGGCGGTGCCTGCTCGATGATGGCGTGGACGTTGGTGCCGCTGACTCCGTAGGAGGAGATGCCCGCGCGGCGCGGCCGGTCCCGCTCCGGCCACGGCACCGGCTCGGCCAGCAGCCGGACCGTACCCGCGGACCAGTCCACCATCGACGTCGGCTGCTCGGCGTGCAGCGACCTCGGCAGCAGGCCGTTCCGCATGGCCATCACCAACTTGATGATGCCGCCGATGCCGCCCGCCGCCTGCGTGTGCCCGATGTTCGACTTCAGGGTCCCCAGCCACAGGGGCTGCCCCGGCGGGCGCTCGGCACCGTAGGTGTCCATCAGCGCCTGCACCTCGATCGAGTCACCCAAAGGCGTGCCCGTGCCGTGCGCCTCCACCGCGTCGATGTCCCCGGGTCCCAGCCGGGCGGCGTCGAGCGCCTCGCGGATCATCCGCCGGTGCGCCTGCCCGTTGGGCGCGGTGAGCCAATGGGACACACCGTCCTGGACGACGGCGGAACCCCGCACCACCGCGAGGATCGTACGGCCGTTGCGCCGGGCATCCGACAGCCGTTCCAGGGCGAGCATCCCGGCGCCCTCGGACATCCCCATACCGTCCATGGCGTCGGAGAAGGACTTGCAGCGTCCGTCCGGGGCCAGCGCACGCGACCGGCTGAAGGTCACCAGCGGGCTCGGGGTCGCCATCACCGTGGCCCCGCCCACCAGCGCCAGCGAGGACTCTCCGCTGCGCAGCGACTGGATCGCCAGATGCAGCGACACGAGCGCCGAGGAACACGCCGTGTCCACCGTCACGGCCGGTCCATGGAGCCCGAACGCGTACGCGATCCGGCCCGAGGCCACACTCCCCAGGCTGCCTACCGCCAGGTCGCCCTCGAACCCCTCGGGCGGCCGGGCCACGTTTCCGCCGTAATCGTTGTAGATGACGCCGGCGAACACACCGGTCCGGCTCTCCCGCAAGGACGTGGGGTCGATACCCGCCCGCTCCAGCGCCTCCCAGGCCGTCTCCAGGAGCAGCCGCTGCTGCGGGTCGACGGCCAGTGCCTCCTGCTCGGAGATCCGGAAGGGCTCCGGGTCGAAGTCCGCGGCATCGTGCAGGAAGCCGCCCTCCCGGGTGTAACAGGTGCCCGGCTGGTCGGGGTCGGGATCGTAGAGGTCCTCGTCCCAGTCCCGGTCGGACGGGAACTTCGAGATGGCGTCCTCGCCGTTCTCCAGCAGCCGCCACAGGTCCTCCGGGGTCTGCACACCGCCCGGGAACCGGCAGGCCATGCCGACGATGGCCACCGGCTCGTTCTGCCGCTCCGCCGCCTCGGAGAGGTCCGCCAACTCCCGCTTGGCACGCCGGAGATCGAGCGTTACGCGTTTGAGGTAGTCCCGCAGCTGGGTCTCGTTTGCCATGAGCGAGGGGAGCCTTCCCTTGAGGTCGGTCGAGGTCCGGGTCGGGCGGATCAGCGGATCGGCGGATGAGATTCCGCTCACCGGTCGGCGGCGCCGAGTTCTTCGTCGATCAGCTGCAGGAGCTGCTCGTCGGTGGCGTCCGCGATGTCGGCATCGTCGACCGCGTCGGCATCGGAGGCGGCTGCGGGCGATGCGGGCGATGCCTCTTCGGACGGGGCGGTCGCCGTCGTGCCGAAGAGCCGGGCGCCGATGTAGCGCGCCAACGCGGCCGGCGTGGGGTGGTCGAAGACGAGCGTGGCGGGCAGCCGCAGGCCGGTGGCCTCGTCGAGGACGTTGCGGAGCTGGGTCGCGGTGAGCGAGTCGAAGCCCAGATCGGCCAGGTAGTTCTCGGGCGGGATGCCGCCGGCCTCGGAGTACCGCAGCACACCAGCGATCCGGGCCCGTACCAGGTCCAGCAGCTCAGCCGCCCGCTCCGGCTCCGGCAGCCCGGCCAGCCGCGTCCGCAGACCGTCCGTGTCGTCGGATCCGGTACGCAGCGCACCGTCCTGCGGCCCGGCGGGGACCAAGGCACTCAGGAGCGGCGGCACCGGTGCGCCCGAAGTGCGCAGTGCGGTCGTGTCCAGCCGCGCCGTCAGCAGCACCGGCGCTTCGGTGTTCGCCACCGAGTCGAAGAGGGCGAGGCCCTGTTCGGTGTCCAGAGGCAGCACCCCGGTGCGGCGGAGCTGCGCGGCCAGACCGTCCCGGTCCAGCTCGCCGACCATCCCGCTGTCCGTGTCCCAGTAACCCCACGCCATCGCGGTGCCCGGCAGCCCGGCGGCCCTGCGGTGCCATGCCAACGCCTCCAGCAGCGCGTTCGCGGCGGCGTAGTTGGCCTGTCCTGGCGCGCCGAGCGTCGCCGCCGCCGAGGAGAAGAGCACGAACCTCCGCAGGTCCAGGCCCAGTTCGCCGGCCAGTTCGTGGAGGTGGAGCGCGGCGTCGGCCTTCGGCCGGAACGCCCTGGCGATCCGGTCGGGCCCGAGCGAGCCGATCACTCCGTCGTCGAGGGCGCCGGCCGCGTGCACGACCGCGGTCAGCGGGTGTTCCGTCGGTACGGTTGCCAGCAACTGCGCCAGCGCACCGCGGTCCCCGGCGTCGCACGCGGTGACGGACACCGTTGCCGCGCCCAGCTCGTACAGCTCGCGCTCCAGGTCCGACGCGCCCGGCGCCTGCGGACCCTGACGGCCTATCAGCAGCAGGTGCCGTACGCCGTGCCCGGTCACCAGGCGGCGGGCGACCAGGCCGCCCAGTGCCCCGGTGCCACCGGTGATCAGCACCGTACCGTCGGGGTCCCCGAAGGTCGCGCGGTCCGGGTCGCCGGGCGCGGCCGGGTCTCCTTCCAGGACATCGGCGCGCACCAGGCGCGGCGCCAGGGCCTGTCCCGCCCGCACCGCCAGCTGGGGCTCGCGGGTGGCCACCGCGCCGGGAATCGCGCGGAGCGACGCACTGTCGTCGTCGGTGTCCAGCAGCACGAACCGGTCCGGGTTCTCGCTCTGCGCCGAGCGCACCAGCCCCCACGATGCGGCGTGCGCCAGATCCGGCACCCGCTCGTCCGCACCTGCGGCGACCGCGCCCCGCGTCACCAGCACCAGTCGGCTCTGGTTCAGCCGCTCCTGCCCCAGCCATTCCTGCAGAAGCGCCAACGCTCGGCAGGTCGCCTCTTGGGCCCGGTCGGCGAGCGCGCCCTCCCGTGTGTCCTGGGCCTGCGCCGCGAAGTGGGGGACGAGCAGCACATCCGGTGCGGAGGCGCCCCCGTCCAACGCCGCCAGCAGCGCGGAGAGATCGTCGTAACGCTCGGCACCGGGCACGTTCAGGCCGTCCCCGAGCACCGCCCACGATCCGCCGGCACCGGCCGGCGGCACCGGCTGCCACTCGGTGCGGAAAGGCACGTCGCGGCGGCTGTCCCCGGCCGCGGTGATCTGTTCCAGGTCCACCGCAAGAAGCGTGAGCGCCTCCACCGCAGCCACCGGCCGGCCGTCGGTACCGCTCACCGTCAACGACACGGAATCGGGGCCGCCGGGCACCAGGTGGACCCGCAGTTCGGATACGCCCGTGGCCTGCCGGGTCACCTTCCGCCAGGCGGAGGGCAGCCGCAGCTCGGTGGCGTCCAGACCGAGCGGGTGCAGGGCCGCGTCGAGCAGCGCGGGGTGCACGAGGAACGCACCGGGCTTCCAGGTCGACGCCGACGGGCCGTCCATGGGGAGCTGCGGCAGGCGCACCTCGGCGAACAGTTCCTCGCCGCGCCGCCACACCGCGTGCAGTCCCCGGAACGCCGGTCCGCACTCCGCGCCGAGGGACGTGAGCCGCCCGTACAGCCCCTCGACGGGCACCGGCTCGGCTCCCGGCGGCGGCCAGACGCCGGATCCCTCGGGCGCCCGGCCGTCGCCGACGGCGAGCGCCCCCCTGGCGTGGCAGGTCCAGGGCTGTCCCGGTGGCGTGTCCTCCGTACGGGAGTACACGGACACCGGCCGGTGACCGAAGTCGTCCGGCTCGCCGACGGTCACCTGTACGCGGACATTGCCCTGTTCCGGCAGCACGAGCGGCGCCTCCAGCACCAGCTCGGCCAGCTCGTCGCACCCCACCTCTTCACCGGCACGCAGCGCCATCTCCACGAACGCCGTGCCCGGCAGCAGCACCGACCCCGCCACCGCGTAATGGGCCAGCCACGAATGAGACTCCAGGGACAGACGCCCCGTCAGCAGCACCTCACCGGTCTCCGCCGACTCCACCGCCGCGCCCAGCAGCGGGTGACCGGCAGCCGCCAGCCCGAGCCCCGCCGCATCACCGGTGGCGGGCGCCACGGATGCGGGCCAGAACCGCTCCTGCTGGAACGCGTACGTCGGCAGTGCCACCCGGGCCGGGCCGGTCCCCAGAACCGCTTCCCAGTCCAGCCCGACGCCCTGCACATACGCCTGTCCCAGCGCGGCGACGAACTGCGCCAGCTCCCCCTGGTCCCGACGCAGCGACCCCAGCGCCGCCCCCTCGTACGGCGATGCCTCCAGCACCTGCTCCACCGCCGCCGTCAGCACCGGATGCGCAGTGGCCTCCACGAACACCCGGTAGCCCGCGGTCAGCAGCACCTCCACACCCCGCTGGAACTCCACCGGCTCCCGCAGGTTCCGATACCAGTACCCGGCATCCAGACCGGCGGTGTCGATCACCTCACCCGCCAGCGTGGAGCAGAAGACCACATCGGATACCGACCGCGGCTCGATGTCCGCCAGCAGTTCCCTCAGACGCTCCTCGACCACCTCGACATGCGCCGAATGGGACGCATAGTCGACCGGGACGCGGCGGGCCCAGATGCCCTCGGCCGCCAGGCCGTCCAGCAGCTCGTCCATCGCGTCGGCATCACCCGACACCACCGTGGACGCGGACGAGTTGACCACCGCGACGGACAACCTGCCGCCCCAGGCGGCCAGGCGCTCCTCGACCGCGGCCCGGCCCAGCATGACCGAGGCCATGCCGCCCTTCCCGGCCAGCTCCTTCAGCAGCTGGCTGCGCAGTGCCACGATCCGTGCGGCGTCCTCCAACGACAGCGCACCGGCCACATAGGCCGCCGCGATCTCGCCCTGGGAGTGGCCCACCACCGCCGCCGGCGTCACCCCGTAGTGACGCCACAGCTCGGCCAGCCCCGTCATGACGGTGAACAGGGCCGGCTGCACGACCTCGGCGACCTGATCCAGCGCGTCCGTGCCCTCCTCGCCTCGCAGAACCGCGCGCAACGACCAGTCCAGATACGGCGCGAAGGCCCGCTCGCACCGGTCGACCCACTCCGCGAACACGGGGGACGAATCCAGGAGCGCCCGGCCCATGCCCACCCACTGCGACCCCTGACCGGGGAAGACCAGCACCACTCCCGGGCCTTCTGCCTCCCGGCCCGTGACCACGTCCGGGGCGGACACCCCGGCCGCCAGCGCTTCCAGACCATCGATCGCCGCCGCGCGGTCCCGCGCAACGACCGCGCCGCGATGCTCGAAGGCCGTACGGTGCCGGGCCAGCGCCACCGCCATCCCGGCGTCAGCGACCTCGGGTTCCGTCGTCGTCCGCAGGAAGTCCGCCAGCCGTCCCGCCTGCTCCCGCAGCGCCGCCTCCGACCGGGCGGAAACCGGCCACAGCACCCCGCCTGCGGCCGAGCCCGGCGCGGCAGCTTCCGCCTGCGCTTCCTCCTGCTCCTGCGGCGCCTCCTCCAAGATGAGGTGGGCGTTGGTCCCGCTGATGCCGAACGAGGAGATACCGGCCCTACGAGCCCGACCGGTCTCGGGCCACGGCACCTGCTCCGTCGCCAACTCCACGGCACCGGACGACCAGTCGACGTGCGGCGAGGGCGCGTCCACGTGCAGCGTTGCGGGCACCACGCCGTGCTGGAGTGCCAGCACCGACTTGATCACACCCGCGACACCGGCCGCCGCCTGCGTATGGCCGACGTTCGACTTCATCGACCCCAACAACAGCGGAGGGGCCTTCGGATCGCGCTGACCGTACGTCGCCAGCAACGCCTGCGCCTCGATCGGATCACCCAGCGACGTCCCCGTACCGTGCGCCTCCACCACGTCCACATCGCCCACCGACAGATCCGCCGCGGCCAACGCCTGCCGGATCACCCGCTGCTGCGACGGACCATTGGGAGCCGTCAGGCCATTCGACGCACCGTCCTGATTCACCGCACTGCCGCGCACCACCGCCAGTACCCGGTGCCCGTTGCGCCGCGCGTCCGACAGCCGCTCCAGCACCACCATCCCCACGCCCTCGCTCATGGCGGTGCCGTCGGCGGCCGCGGCGAAGGGCTTGCAGCGGCCCTCGGGCGACAGCGCCCGCTGCCTGCTGAACTCGATGTAGACGGTGGGCGTGGGAATCGACGTCACACCGCCGGCCAGCGCCATCGAGCACTCGCCCTGGCGCAGCGCCTGCGCCGCCAGGTGGATCGTCACCAGCGACGACGAGCACGCCGTGTCGACCGCGACCGCGGGGCCTTCGGCGCCCAGCACGTACGCCACCCGGCCCGCGGCGACACTGGTCGTGGTGCCCAGGTCGAAGTACCCCTCGACCTGGTCGAAGATCGGCTGGAGGAGCAGCGAGTAGTTCGACGGGAAGGCCCCGGTGAACACACCCGTGCGGCTGCCCCTGACCGAGGACGGGTCGATGCCGGCCTGCTCCAGCGCCTCCCACGACGTCTCCAGCAGCAGCCGCTGCTGCGGATCCATCGCCAGCGCCTCCCGCGGCGAGATACCGAAGAACGCCGCGTCGAACTCCACGGTCTCCCGGAGGAATCCGCCGTCCCGGACGTAACTCGTCCCCTGTCCCTCGGGGTCCGGGTCGTACAGCGCCTCAAGATCCCAGCCCCGGTCGTCGGGGAACGGGCCGAACCCTTCCCCGCCGGAGGACAGCATCTCCCACAGGTCCTCGGGGGACTCCACACCGCCGGGGAAGCGACACGCCATCCCCACGATCGCGATCGGCTCCGATGCCGTGTCGCGCAGCTTCTGATTCTCCGCCCGCAGCTGCTGGACCTCGGTCAGCGATGCCCGCAGGGCGCTGACGACCTTCTCGTTGGGTGCGTCCATCTCGAACTCGAACCTCGCTCTTCGGTGCTGTGTGGTCAGGAGTGGTGATCGTCAAGCGCCAGCCGGATGAGCTCGTCCACGTCCATCGCGGCGATGGCATCCGCCTCGGCGGTACCGGACGGCTCCTCGTTCCCGGGTCCGGCCGTCGCGGCCGTTTCGGGGAGCAGCCGCTCACGCAGGTAGCGGGCGAGCTCGGCGGGGGTGGGATAGTCGAAAACCAGCGTGGCGGGCAGCCGCTGCCCGGTTGCCCGGGAGAGTCGGTTGCGCAGCTCGACGGTGGTGAGCGAGTCGAATCCGAGGTCGATGAAGCGGTGTTCCGGCCGCACGCCTTCGGGAGTCACGGAACCGAGTACCGCAGCCACCTCGGTCTGTACGAGGCTGCGCAGCATCCGGTCCTGCTCGGTCTCCGTGTCGGCGGCCAGCAGACTCTGGACGAGTCCGGAGGCTGCGGTCTCCGGTCCGCTCGTCGCCGCACGGCGACGCCGGGGCATGCGGACCAGCCCCCGCAGCAGCAGCGGCACGGCACCCGCGCCGGACTGCAGTGCGGCGGTGTCGAGACGGGTGGTCACCAGGACGGGTTCCGCGGTGGCCGTCCCCCTGGCCGTCGCGGTGTCGAAGAGGGCGAGGCCCTGTTCGGTCTCCAGCGGCAGCACACCGATCCGGCGGAGCCGTGCCAGCGTGCCCTCCCGGTCGAGGTGCTGGGTCATCCCCGTGGCCTGGTCCCAGTAACCCCAGGCCAGTGAGGTGGCGGCAAGGCCCTGTGCCCTGCGGTGTGTGGCCAGGCCGTCCAGGAAGGCGTTCGCCGCGGCGTAGTTCGCCTGCCCGGCGGTGCCGAGAATGCCGGCGACGGAGGAGAACAGCGCGAAAATGGACAGGTCGTGGCCGCGGGTGAGTTCATGAAGGTTCCAGGCCGCCCGTACCTTCGGGGCCATGACGCGGGCGAGCTGGTCGGTGGTCAGCGAGGGGACGACGCCGTCGTCCAGGATGCCCGCCGCGTGGACCACGGCCGTCAGCGGATGGTCGCCGGGGATGTCGTCCAGGACTGCGGTCAGTGCCGCTCGGTCGGCGGCGTCGCACGCCGCGATGGTCACCTTGGTGCCCAGCGCCGCCAGCTCCGCTTCCAGTTCCGCTGTACCGGGGGCCTGCCGGCCGCTGCGGCTGGTCAGCACCACGTGCGCGAAGCGGTGCGTACGGACCAGGTGCCGCGCGACCAGGCCGCCCAGGGTGCCGGTGCCGCCGGTCACGAGCAGGGTGCCGGGCCGGTCCGGTACGTCGGGTACGGGCGCGGGCGCGTCCTGGCCGTGGGGCGCCAGCCGGGGCACGAGCGCCCGCCCGCCGCGCAGCGCGATCTGAGACTCTTCAGCCGCGATCGCCGCCGTGAGTGCGGCGGGCAACGCCGCCCAGGACGACGGGTCGTCATCCATGTCCACGAGCAGGAACCGGCCGGGGTTCTCGGTCTCCGCCGAGCGCACCAGCCCCCATACCGGGGCGCCGGCCAGGCCGGTGACATCCGCGCCGGGCTCGGTGGCCACCGCGCTGCTGGTGAGCACAGCCAGCCGGGAGCCGGCCCAGCGGTCGTCGGCGAGCCATTGCTGTACGAGCTCCAGCACGTCCGCCGTGACCGCCGCCGCCGACTGCGGTACGTCCACGCCGGCGGTCACGCCCGGATACGGCGCCAGCACCACGCCGGGCGCGCTGTCTCCGAGAGCAGCCAGGTCCGGATAGACCTCGGCTCGCACGGCCGTTCCGGCACGGGCGGCGACGTCCCGCGCGCCCAGGTCCGCACCGGCATCGATGACCGCGTAGGTGTCCGTGGCCGCGACCGCCTTCGCCTCGGGCAGCGGCTGCCAGGCCAGGCGGAAGAGCGCCTGCTCCGCGCCGTCACGGGCCTGGCGCAACTGCTCGACCGAGACCGGCCGGGTCACCAGCTCACGCGCCGACGCCACCGGCCGGCCCGTAAGGTCGGCCAGCTCGACGGCCACTGTGCCGGTGCCCCGGGGCAGCAACCGGACCCGCAGCCCATCGGCGCCCGTGGCGTGCAGCCGGACGGCGTTCCAGGAGAACGGGAGCCAAGGCCCCTCGCCGTCGTCGTCGAGACCGCCGTTGAGCAGCATCGGGTGGAGAGCGGTGTCCAGCAGGGCAGGGTGCAGGCCGAATGCACCGGCCGGATCGCCCCCGCGCGGTGCGCCGTTGGAAGCCTGCGGCAGGCGCACCTCGGCGAACAGTTCCTCGCCGCGCCGCCACACCGCGTGCAGTCCCCGGAACACCGGACCGTAGTCGTAACCGCGCCGCGCCGTCCGTGCGTAGAAGTCCTCGATCGCCACCGGCTGTGCGCCGGCCGGCGGCCACGACGCGTCGGCATCCCGTACGTCATCCGAAACCGCATCGCCGGAACCGGACGTCGCGGCCTCGGTGACCAGACCGCCCGCATGCCGGGTCCACGGGTCTCCGGGGCCCGCCGACTCGTCCCGGGAGTACACGGACACCGGCCGGTGTCCGGTGTCGTCCGGCTCGCCGACGGTCACCTGTACGCGGATGTTGCCCTGTTCCGGCAGCACGAGCGGCGCCTCCAGCACCAGCTCGGCCAGCTCGTCGCACCCCACCTCTTCACCGGCACGCAGCGCCATCTCCACGAACGCCGTGCCCGGCAGCAGCACCGACCCGGCCACCGCGTGATCGGCCAGCCAGGGGTGAGACTCCAGGGACAGACGCCCCGTCAGCAGTACCTCGCCGGTCTCCGCCGACTCCACCGCCGCGCCCAGCAGCGGATGCCCGGCCGCCGCCAGCCCGGCCGCCGCCACGTCACCGGCGGCAGGCGCCACGGATGCGGGCCAGAACCGCTCCCGCTGGAACGCGTACGTCGGCAGCGCCACTTCGGCCGGGCCGGTCCCCAGAACCGCTTCCCAGTCCAGCCCGACTCCCCGCACATACGCCTGTCCCAGCGCGGTGACGAACTGCTCCAGCTCGCCGTGGTCCCGACGCAGCGACCCCAGCACCGCGCCCTCGTACGACGATGCCTCCAGCACCTGCTCCACCGCGGCCGTCAGCACCGGATGCGCACTGGCCTCCACGAACACCCGGTGACCGGCGGCCAGCAGCGTCTCCACCGCCCGCTGGAACTCCACGGGCTCCCGCAGGTTCCGGTACCAGTACCCCGCGTCCAGAGCAGCGGTGTCGAGCACTTCGCCGGTCACCGTGGAGCAGAAAACGGCACCGGATGCCGACCGCGGCTCGATGTCCGCCAGCAGTTCCCTCATGCGCTCCTCGACCACCTCGACGTGCGCCGAGTGGGACGCGTAGTCGATGGGGACGCGGCGGGCCCAGATGCCCTCGGCTGCCAGGCGCTCCAGCAGCTGGTCGATCGCGTCGGCATCACCCGACACCACCGTGGACGCGGGCGAGTTGGCCACCGCGACGGACAACCGGCCGTCCCCGGCGGCCAGGCGCTCCTCGACCGCGGCCCGGCCCAGCATGACCGAGGCCATCGCGCTCTTCCCGGCCAGCTCCTTCAGCAGCTGGCTGCGCAGTGCCACGATCCGTGCGGCGTCCTCCAACGACAATGCGCCCGCCACGTAGGCCGCCGCGATCTCGCCCTGGGAGTGGCCCACCACCGCCGCCGGCGTCACGCCGTAGTGACGCCACAGCTCGGCCAGTCCCGTCATGACGGTGAACAGGGCGGGCTGCACGACCGCGTCGCCCTGATCCAGCGAGGCCGTGCCCGCCTCTCCGCGCAACACCGCGCGCAACGACCAGTCCAGGTACGGGGCGAAGGCCCGCTCGCACCGGTCGACCCACTCCGCGAACACCGGGGACGAATCCAGGAGCGCCCGGCCCATGCCCACCCACTGCGACCCCTGACCAGGGAAGACCAGCACCACTCCCTGGCCCGGCGGCACCACGCGATCGGTCACCACCCCGGCCGACTCCGTCCCGCCCGCGAGTGCTTCCAAGCCCGCCACGGCCTCGGACCGGTCCCGTGCCACCACCGCGCCGCGATACTCGAAGGCCGTACGGTGCCGGGCCAACGCCACCGCGATGCCCGCATCCGTCACTTCGGGGCCCGCGTCGTCGGATCCCACGCCGCTCGGTCCCGTCCGCAGGAAGTCCGCCAGCCGTCCCGCCTGCTCCCGCAGCGCCGCCTCCGACCGGCCGGAAACCGGCCACAGCACCCCGCCCGCGGCCGAGCCCGGCGCGACAGCTTCCGCCGCCGGCGACGCTTCCTGCTCCTGCGGCGCCTGCTCCAAGATGACGTGGGCGTTGGTCCCGCTGATGCCGAACGAGGAGATACCGGCCCTACGAGCCCGACCGGTCTCGGGCCACGGCACCTGCTCCGTCACCAACTCCACCGCGCCCGCCGACCAGTCGACGTGCGGCGAGGGCGCATCCACATGCAGCGTCGCCGGCACCACGCCGTGCTGCAGCGCCAGCACCGACTTGATCACACCGGCAACGCCCGCTGCCGCCTGCGTATGGCCGATGTTCGACTTCATCGACCCCAGCAACAGCGGAGCGGCCTGCGCATCGCGCTGACCGTACGTCGCCAGCAACGCCTGCGCCTCGATCGGATCGCCCAGCGCCGTCCCCGTACCGTGCGCCTCCAGCACATCCACATCGCCCACCGACAGATCCGCCGCGGCCAACGCCTGCCGGATCACCCGCTGCTGCGACGGACCGTTCGGAGCCGTCAGGCCATTCGACGCACCGTCCTGGTTCACCGCACTGCCGCGCACCACCGCCAGCACCCGGTGCCCGTTGCGCCGCGCGTCCGACAGCCGCTCCAGCACGACCATCCCCACGCCCTCGGCGGGTCCGAAGCCGTCCGCGCTCGCGGCGAAGGAGCGGCAGCGCCCGTCGGGCGACAGCGCGCGCTGCCGGCAGAAGCCCTGGAAGACGCTGGGGCCGGAGAGCACGGTCGCCCCGCCGGCCAGCGCCATCGAGCACTCGCCCTGGCGCAGCGCCTGCGCCGCCAGGTGGATCGTCACCAGCGACGACGAGCATGCCGTGTCGACGGTCAGCGCGGCGCCTTCCAGGCCCAGGGCGTACGCCACCCGGCCGGAGGCCACGCTGCTGTGGGTGCCGGTCGTGTAGTACATGTCGCTCTCGGGCACGGACTTGGCGACCAGCGGGTAGTCGAAGTTGGCCACACCTGCGTACACCGCGGTCTGTGATCCCCTCAGTGACGCGGGGTCGATGCCGGCCTGCTCCAGCGCCTCCCACGACGTCTCCAGCAGCAGCCGCTGCTGCGGATCCATCGCCACCGCCTCCCGCGGCGAGATGCCGAAGAACGCCGCGTCGAACTCCAGGGCACGGTCGAGGAATCCGCCTTCGCGCACGTAACTGGTGCCCTGCCGGTCGGGGTCCGGGTCGTACAGCGCCTCGAGATCCCAGCCCCGGTCGTCAGGGAACGGGCCGTGTCCCTCCGCGCCGGAGGAGACCAGCTCCCACAGGTCCTCCGGGGACTCCACACCGCCCGGGAAGCGGCAGGCCATCGCGACGATCGCGATCGGCTCGTCGCTCACCCCCGTGGCCGTCGGCTCGGGTTCCGCAGACGCCACCGGCTCGGATTCGCCGACGAGTTGAGTGTCGAGGAACTCGGCCAGCAGCGTCGGCGTCGGGTGGTCGAAGACCATGGTGGACGGCAGGCTCGCGCCGCTGAGACCGTCGAGCCGGTCGCGCAGTTCGACCGCGATGAGCGAGTCCACGCCCAGGTCCAGGAACGTCACATCGGCCGGCACGTCCTCCAGGCCGGGGTATCCCAGCAACTCGGCCACCTGGCCGCGTACCGCCTGGAGCAGGACATGGGTCCGTTCGCCGCCCGAGAGGCCGACGAGTCGCTGGGCGAGCGCCGAAGCAGAATTCATGAGATCGCACCTTCAAAATCCGCGCAAGGGAGCGCCCACGCCACTGGGCGGCCGGGAGAACCAACGAATCACAGGGAAATCCGGGCGGAATTTCCGTTGCCAACCAACAATGCTGGCCCGCAGGCCGGGGTTGATACTCGTCGCGCGCCGTCCCGGCCACAAGCCTCATGCGTTCTCGCGAAGCCTGCCGCACCACCCCTCCCGGCCGGTACGGCACCGGCCGGAACCGCGGTTCCGTAGCGCATAACTGCAGCTCAGGGACTTCTCTCGGAGAGAGGTCCGGCGAAGTCGCCCCCCGGACACGAAGCTGCGGCCGACTTTAGAGCGGCCTTAGACCTGCTTCAGAGATCCCGTCCATTATTGACATCGCGGTCTTTGTGCCTTTTCGTTGAAGACGCCTCTACCGCTGACAGCGCATGGATCAGATGCTGTATGCGTGTCCTGCGGACGGCATTCCCCCTCAAGCGCTTTCCCTGTTTCTCCAGAGGTGTCGCCATGAGCGATTTCGGAAGACCACCTGATTCCCCCGATTTCGAGCCGTCCATACCCGCCGATCCGTTCGGTGCGCCAGCCGGGCGGGCCGCGGTGCTGTGCGGTGTCGGTGGCTGGGTCCCGCCGCGGGTCGTCACCAACGAAGAGCTCGCGAGCCGCCTCGACACCACAGACGAGTGGATCACCACCCGGACGGGAATCCAGCGGCGTCACGCCGTCGAGCCCGGGCAGGCCACCTCCGACCTCGCCGTGGAAGCGGGCCGCCTGGCGCTGCGCTCGGCCGGCGGCCCGGCCCCGGACACCGTCCTGCTCGCCACCACGACACCCGACCGCCCCTGCCCGGCCACCGCTCCCCTGATCGCCACCCGGCTCGGGCTGCAGGAGGCCGCCGCCTTCGACGTGTCGGCGGTCTGCACGGGGCTCATCTACGCCTTGGCGACCGCGGCCGGTCTGATCGCCACCGGGGTCTCCCGGCGGGTCCTGGTGATCGGCGCCGATGTGTACTCCTCCATCGTCGACCCGGACGACCGCACCAACGCCATCATCTTCGGCGATGGTGCGGGCGCCGTGGTCCTGCGCGCCGGAAACCCCGACGAACCAGGCGCACTTGACCACTTCGACCTGGGCAGCGACGGCGCGTCGGAAGAGCTGATCATGGTGGCGGCCGGGGGCTCCCGGCAGTGGGCCGAATCCCGCCCACCGACCCGCGGCGAACAGCACTTCGCGATGCGCGGCAAAGAGGTGTACCGGCACGCCGTCACGCGCATAGCGGCCTCGGCCCGGGCCACGCTCGCCTCCGCGGGCTGGAAGCCGGGCGACGTGGACTACTTCGTCCCGCACCAGGCCAATGTGCGCATCCTGCACTCCGTGGCCGACGACCTCGGGATCGAACGGTCCCGCTGCGCCAGCCATCTCGTCGACGTGGGCAACACCGGTGCCGCGTCGATTCCGCTGGCACTGGCCCACGCCCACACCGAGGGCACGCTCAAGCCCGGCCATCAGGTACTGCTCACCGGCTTCGGCGGGGGCCTGACCTGGGGCTCCTGCGTACTGCGATGGCCCGACATCGGCCAAGGAGAGGACCCACGATGAGTAACCCCACGCACGAGCAGCTGTACGACCAGCTGGTCGCTGTCCTGCAGTATCTGCACGACGCACCGGCCGAGCAGCTGACGCCGGACGCGACGTACGCCGGCCTCGGTGTCGACTCGCTCACGATGGTCGAGATCTCGCTGCGGCTGGAACGCGAGTTGGGCGTCGAGGTCACCGACACCGAGCTGTCCCAGGACCTCTCCCTCGCGGAGACCGTGCGGCTGATCGAGTCCAAGCTCTCCGCCGACGAGCCCCTGCACCAGACCACCGCGTAACACCATCAACCGGCAAACCGACCACAAGATCCGGCCGGGGAATCATCCGGGACATCCGACCGGGAAAGAGGACTGACACGATGCAGATCACACCGCAGACCGACGGGCACATGGGCGTGACGGTGGCGGACTTCGACCACACCGCCGCGTCGGACGCGGACATCGAAGCGCTCAAGCAGGCCGTCTACAAGCACAAGATCGCGGTACTGAAGAACCAGGACCTCGCACCGACGGCCTTCCACGACCTCGGGAAGCGGCTGGGGCGCCCGGAGGGGTACTACGAGCCGATGTACCGCCACCCGGACCACCCCGAGGTCTTCGTCTCCTCCAACGTCCCGGAGAACGGCAAGCAGATCGGCGTCCCGAAGACCGGCAAGTTCTGGCACGCGGACTACCAGTTCATGCCGGACCCGTTCGGGATCACCCTGATCTACCCGCAGGTCATCCCCGAGCGGAACCGCGGGACGTGCTTCATCGACATGGGCGAGGCATACCGCAAGCTGCCCGAGGAGCTGAAGGAGGCGGTGGCGGGGACGTCCTGCCGGCACAGCGTCCGCAAGTACTTCAAGATCCGTCCGCAGGACGTCTACCGGCCGATCTCGGAGATCCTCAAGGAGGTCGAGACGAAGACGCCGCCGGTGGTCCACCCCACGGTCTTCATCCACCCGATGACCGGCGAGAAGGTGCTGTACATCAGCGAGGGGTTCACCGTCGGCATCGAGGACGCCGACGGCAACGCGCTGGACGAGGAGCTGCTCAAGCGCCTCTTCGACGCCACCGGCCAGCTCGACGAGGCCCAGACCCACGAGAACATCCATCTGCAGGAGTTCGAGAAGGGTGACCTGCTCGTCTGGGACAACCGCAGCCTGATCCACCGGGCCCGGCACACCACCACGCCCGAGCCCACCGTCTCCTACCGGGTCACCGTGCACGACACCCGGAAGCTGTACGAGACCGGGGCGTAGCCGTGACGGGCGCACACGCCACGAGCGCGCACGGCATCCACGAGCACGCCACTGACGAGCAGCTCCTGGAGCGCGTACTCCAGCCGTACAAGGAGCACTGCAAGTATCTGAAGTCGGCACGCGTCACCGCGGAGGGCACCGGAGGCACGGGCGTCACCGCGCACTGCACGTTCGAGATCCCCGAGTCGTGCTACATCGACGACACCGGACATCTCAACGCGGTCGAAATCACCATCTGTTACAACCAGATGATGTATTACACCGTCGCCGCTGCGATCCAGTGGGGAATGCTGGAAGCGTTTGCAGACTGGACGATGGACGACTTCTGGAAGCGTCAGCTCCCGGACATCCTCATCGCCCGGTTCGACAGCAAGTTCCGGCGGCCTGTCACTCCTCGCTCCTTCTCCGGAGCCATCGAGTTCCGGTCGGTGCAGCACAGATCGCCAGGCGGCGCCGCGCCCCTGCTGATCGCCGACACGGCGTACCGCTATCACGATGCCGAGGGCGGCCGGTGCGACGGTGCGGCGACGCTCGCCTTCACCAGCCTGCCAGGATGACCCGGCCGCGTGCGTCGGCTCCGGTTCCGCTTTCGTGCGGAGCCGGAGCCGGCGCATGCGGCGACCGCCCCGCCGACGGCAGGAAGGAACCCCGCATGTGCATCGCCCAGGCCGGTGAGAAACCCCGATGACCGCACACCCGAACGCGTCTTCCGATGTGAGCAACCCGTGGATCCGGCGGTTCGCGCCGTACGGCGATCCGTCGCCGAGCCGGGCGCGGCTGGCGTGTTTTCCGCACGCCGGAGGGGCCGCGAGCTACTACTTCCCGCTGTCCCGGCAGCTCGCGCCCACGGTGGAGACCTGGGCCATCCAGTATCCGGGGCGTCAGGACCGGCACAAGGAGCCGTTGCTCACCAGCCTTTCCGACATGGCGGACGCCGCCTTCGAGGCGCTGCGGCCCCATATGAGACCTCCGTACTCCTTCTTCGGGCACAGCATGGGCGCCCTTCTGGCGTTCGAGGTGGCCCACCGGTTCGAACGTCTCGGCCAGGACGGTCCCGTCCAGGTCTTCGTCTCCGGCCGCCGCGCGCCCTCAGCCGGCGGCAGCGAGCGCGTGCCTCCGCGGACCGACGCCGAAGTGCTGGCGAACATCAGGAAGTTGGGCGGCACCGCGCCGGGTGCGCTGGACGACGAGGGGCTGCGCGCCCTGATCCTCCCCGTCGTCCGGGCGGACTACCGGGCTGTCGAGACGTACGTGTGCGAGGCGGGGCGAACGCTGCGCTCCCCGCTGACCGTGCTCGTCGGCGACGACGATCCGATGGTGACGGTCGCCGAGGCGGCTCAGTGGCGAGACCACTCGACGGGCGCCTTCGCCCTGTCGGTGTACCCCGGTAGCCACTTCTACCTGGCCGACCACATCGCTGATGTGGCCCGGGACATCAGCGCCTCTCTCACCGCGCGTCTTCCCTGACGTCGCCAGCACGTCCCGGGTGACACGGCGCGGGCAACGTTGCCGTCCTGGGAGGCGGCAGCGGTCAGTGGGGGAGAGACTCCGGGCATCCCCCGTGGGCCGCTCCCCCAAGCGTCCCACGCCGCCGGTCACACGCCCATCGGCTCCGGCTCCTCCTCTTCCGCCCGCAGGATGGTCCGATGCAGTTCGCGCAGCGCCCGGCACGGCTCCAGCCCCAGCTCGCGACGGATCGTCTCGCGGGCGACCCGGTACGTCGTGAGCGCCTCGGCCCGACGTCCGGACCGGGACAGGCACAGGATCAGTTGCTGAGAGAACGTCTCGTGCAAGGGATAGTCGACGACGAGGGACCGCAGCAGACCGGTCATCTCCTGATAGCGGCCAAGGGCCATGCTGGACTCGACGAACAGCTCGGCGCATTCGATACGAGCCTCGTCCAGCCACTTGACGAATTCGCCCATGACTGGTCCGTCCGACACACCGCTGAGCGCAGTCCCCCGGGGGAGCGCGAATGCGGACCCCAGCACGGTAACCGCCTTGTCGTACCGCCCCGCCCGAACATCGCCCCGCCCCTCGTGGAGCAGCCCCTGGAAGAAATGCAGGTCCGACTCTCCGGGGCCGACCCGCAGGAGATAGCCAGGAAACTTGGTGAGGAGCGGGCCCTGGTCGTGCCCGGATCCACCGTCGTGCCCCGCCCCGTTCAAAAGCTTGCGCAGCTGCGATACGTACACGTGCAGGGCCGCCGTCGCCCGGCGCGGTGGCGTACTGCCCCAGAGCTCGTTGACCAGCGCTTCACGGGAGACGACATGATTCGCCCGAATGAGCAGGGTGGCCAGCAGAACCTGCATTTTCGGCGCGGTGATCGTGGAAGTCCGGTCGTTGTCGGTCACGCTCAAGGACCCGAGAATTTCGTATCGCACAACGGCTCACCCTCAAACTCCAACAGCACTTTTTGTGCTTTCACTTCGGATGTACGGGCCGACGCCGCGCTCGATTCTTATCCGCCCTGCCAGGCGTAGAGCTGGAAACCGCGTCCCGCCTGCCCCAAATGCGCTGTCCCGCGCCGAGCATTCCGTCGGCGTGTGTCGCCGGCTCCCGGTCGGCTGCCTGCACACAGCCGGCTTCTTCTTCGCCTTACCTGAAGAGCCACTTCCCTGCCTCTTACGCTATGCAGGGCGACCGGGCCGCTCAAGCCCGCCCAGCCCCTAACAACCCCTATCTCGGACCCCACAAGGGAAAGGGAGACCGCCTGGCATCCCCAGGCCGCAGCCGACCTCTCCATGTGCGGAGGCGGAAATTCCGTATCCCGCCTGGAACTTCCGGCCACATGTGCCATCGGTGGCGGAAGCCGTACGGGTGAGTGGCCCGCGATGTTCCGGCCCTCTGTCGGGCGGATGGGGCCTGCGATAGCGTCCGAAAAACAGACGGGGCGCCCGTTTGTCTCTGCCGCACGGGGAGGAGCGTCATGGAACGCGGTGCAGATCTGGAGAAGCTCAGGGACCTCTCGAAGGAGTTCCACAAGAAGTCCGCCGAGCTGCGCGCGCTGGTGAAGTCCCTGGACGCCAAGACCAAGTCCAGCGAGAGCTTCTGGAAGGGCCCGAAGGCCAACCAGTTCCGGCAGGAATGGGACTCGGTCCGGCCTACGTTCGACAAGTTCGCCGAGACGCTGGAGAGCGCGAGCAAGTCCGCGCGGACCAACGCGGACAACATCGAACGCGCCACCTGAACACGGCGCACGCGGCGGCCGGCCCCCTCAGCACGGCGGGGTACCGGCCGCCGCCCCGTCCGGGCCCGCCCCGTCCGGGCCCGGTCCGTCCGGGCCCGGTCCGTCCACGACGCACTGGACGGGCCGGAAGGCACCGCCGGAGACGTACAACCCGCTGCCGACCGGGCCCGCACCGGCATTCGCCGGGAGCCGTACGTGGAACAGTTCGCCGTCCTGCGCGCTGCGCGGGGCGAGCAGCAGGCCCTGCTGAGCCGAGCGGGCACTCACCACGAACCCGCGGTACTGCGAGGACAGCCCGTCCGTCGCACCGGCGGCGACGAGCCCGTGCCCGCCGTCCATGCCGCTGCGGACGAGCTGCTCCAACGCCTCGTCCAGCAGGGACTCGTGGAGGAGTTCCGCGTCATCGACCAGGACGACGTAAGGACGCGCGTCCGCCTTCTCCACCAGCTCCGTCAGCTCGTCCTCCGTGGCGTCGGTGCCCCGCAGCAGCCCCAGCACGCCCGGCGTGCCCGCCAGCGCGCGCAGCGGTGACCGGCGCGGGGCGACCAGCACGACCGGGGTCCCGGCCCGCAGCAGGGAACGCGCCGCGGTCACCAGTGCGGTGGACCGGCCGGACTTCGGGGGGCCCGCGATGACAAACCCCGGCCCGTCCGCCTCCAGATCGACACCGACGGGCCGGAGTTCGTCCCCGCCGACGGCCAGCAGGGCCCACAGCGGCGACGGCGGGACGAAGCCGGGGACGAGGGCGTCGCACTCCCGCGCCGTGATCCGGTGGGGCAGGGCGTCCACCCGCAGGGGGCGCAGCCGGGCGGGCGGCTGCCGGGGGTGCGCGCGGCGGGCGGCGCCGGCCAGCTCCCGCAGGGCGCGCACCTGGGCCTGGCCGGACGGGTCCGGGGCCAGCAGGGCGAGCTGGGTCTCCTCGGCGCCGCCGTCGGTCAGCCGCAGCGCGCGGCCGTTCGGCATCTCCTTCGGGACGTCCCGCGCACCGAACCCGGCGGTGGCGTAGTCGCCCGGATCCGTCATCCGCAGCACCAGCCGCTCCGCGAAGAGGGACGCCACCTGGCCGCTCAGCCCGCTGCGGTCGGCCGTCATGACGACCTTCAGGCCCACCGCCGGGCCCTCGCGGAAGATCCGCTGCGCCGCGTCGATCAGCTGCCCGTAGTTGTATTCCTCGAACGCCTGGGTGAAGCCCTCCCAGCCGTCCAGCAGCAGCACCAGCCACGGCAGCCGCTCCTCCCCCGCCGCGCCGGCGCGCTGCTCGGCGGCGCCCACGGCGCCCCCGGTGGCCAGGACCTGCTGGCGCCGGGCGATCTCGGCGAGGAGACGGTCGAGCAGCCGCCGCACCCGGTCGGGCTGATCGCGGGTGACCACGGCCCCGGCGTGCGGCAGGGCGGCGAGCGGCGCCAGGACGTGGGAGCCGCAGTCGATGCCGTGGACGTGGACGTCGTGCGGGGCCGCGGTGCGGGCCAGGGAGCCCGCGAGGGTCCGCAGCGCGGTGGAGCGGCCGGAGCGGGCGCCCCCGACGATCAGGACGTGCTCGCCCCGCACCAGATCCAGGACGAACGGCGCGCGGCACTGCTGGGACGGGAGGTCGGTGACGCCGAAGGGGACCGGCGGTACGTCCTCGCCCGCCGCGGCGTCCGGCCGGGGCACCTCGTCCAGGGTGAGGCGGTCGGGCAGCGGGGGCAGCCAGGGGCTGCGGGGCGGGGGCGCTCCCGTGCGGGCCGCGGCGTCCCGGACCGCGTCGACGAGGACGGCCAGATCGGTGACCATGGTGCCGTCGTCCTCGGCGTCCGCCGCGCGGGGCAGGGGGCGGCCGTACGCGGGGCCGTCGAGCGGGACCAGGCGGGCCCGGGGGCCCGTGGCGCCGGTGCGGGGGCGCCGCCCGCCGATCCGGGCCGACTGCACCGCCACGAGGGACTGGGCGCCGGAGCGCACATAGGCGCGGCCCGGCGTGGAGCGGGCGATGGCACCGGCGTCCGGGGCGTCGAGGACGTCCGCCGACTCCGCGCCGTCGGTGACGCGGAGCGCGATGCGCAGGTTGGTGTTGGCGCGGATGTCGGCGCTGACCACTCCGGCCGGGCGCTGGGTCGCCAGCACCAGATGGACACCGAGGGAGCGGCCCCGGCGGGCGATGTCCACCAACCCCTCGATGAAGTCCGGGAGTTCGCCGACGAGCGAGGCGAACTCATCGATGATCAGCACGAGTCGCGGCAGCGGCGCCAGGTCCGGCCGGAGCGCGCGGGTGTCCCCGTAGTCCTCCAGGTCCTTCGCCCCGGCGGCGAGAAGGATCTCCTCCCGGCGTCTGAGTTCGGCGGCGAGCGAGGCCAGGGCGCGTTCGGTGAGATGCGCGTCGAGGTCGCTGACCATGCCGACGGTGTGCGGCAGCCGCGCGCAGTCCATGAAGGCGCTGCCGCCCTTGTAATCGATCAGGACGAAGTTCAGGGCGTCCGGCCGGTTGGCGACCGCGAGGGAGGCGATGAGGGTCTGGAGCAGTTCGGACTTGCCGGAGCCGGTGGTACCGGCGATCAGGGCGTGCGGGCCGTCCCGGCGGATGTCCAGGCGGAACGGCCCGTCCGCCGCGACGCCCACGGCGGCCTCGGTGGGGGCGCCGCCGGACCGCCACCGGCGGGCGATGTCCGCCCCCGTGGGGTCCGGCAGCTCCAGCAGGGACAGCAGCCGCGCCTCCCCGGGCAGGGCGCCGTCGGCGTCGTCGCGGCTGACGTCCCGTACGGGCGCGAGCGACCGGGCGATCAGCTCGCACCACTCCGCGCCGACCTGATCGGCCACCACCTCGCCGACGCGCTCCAGGCCCGCGCCGCGGACCACCAGGCGCGTCGCGGCGCCGAGCGGCCAGCGGACCACGGCCCGGCACTCCTCCGGCAGCAGCCGCTCGTCCTCGTCGAGGCAGAGGGCGAAGATCCCGTGCTCGGGGCCGTCCTGGAGCAGCTCGGGCATCCCCATCACGCGGCGCAGCAGCCGGGCGCCGTCCAGGACGAGGAGGACATGCGGGTCGGGGCGGAGCGTCCCCGACGCCCGGTGGCTCTCGCGCGCGGCCTTCCGCCGGTGCAGCTCGGCGAGGAGTTCGTGGACGCGCCGCCCGACGGCCTCGGCGTCCGAGCCGACCAGCGCCGCACAGTCCTGCCCCTGCTGCGGCCGGGTGTGCGGCAGCCAGTGCGCCCAGCCCCAGTCGTCGCCCGCCTGCCGGGTGGCGGCGAGTACGACGACGGAGAGGTCGCGCGGGCTGTGCAGCACGGCGGACTGCACGGCCAGCCAGCGGGCGGTGGCCAGCGCCCGGGGCCGGTCACCGGCGACCCCGACGACGCCGAGGCGCGGGAAGGACACGGTGGCGGGGACGTCGGGCAGCGCGGGCGGACGCGGCGCCTCGTCGTCGTGCGGGGCGCCGCGGTCGGCGACGAGTTCGATGTCGGCGGGCAGCGCGGCGACCCCGAGGCGCAGTTGCAGGGTGTCGGGGTCGGTGAGCCGGCGCTCCCACAGCCGCCGCCGGGGGCCGGTGGCGCACAGCAGTACCTCGGCGGGGTCGGGGTGATCCCGCCGCCGCAACCGCTGCTCCTCCTTGCCGAGCCTGGCCACCTCTGCCTCGTGTGCGGCGCGTTCCTTCTTGTACCGGCGCAGCGAGGTCTTGTTCCGTTTCTTGCCCTCACGGTGGTCGCTGAGCCACTGGCCGAACATCATCACCGGGCTCATCAGACAGAACAGCAGCAGGTACGCCTGGCCGGTGACGCCGTACATGACCAGGCCGAAGAGCACCGGCAGGAAGGCCGCGACCAACTGGAAGCGCGCCCGGTCGGCCCGCCCGGGCGGGGCCGGGACCACGAGCCGGGGGCGGGGCCGTACGGGGGTCAGGCGCGGCGGCCGGTGGTAGGCGAGCCCGCCCTCGTGCATCGGGGTGAGGTGGGCGTCGGCGTCGGCGGGCGCGTCCAGCACGAAGAGGGAGTCGCCCGCGCGCAGGACCGCGCCGGGCGGCCAGGCACGGTCCGCGTCCACCGGTACGTCGTCGAGGGAGCAGTCGGCGTCCGGGGCCGCGGCGAGGGTGAGGCCGCCGTGGACGTCCACCGTCACGCGGGCCGCCAGCGGCGGCAGTTCGGGGTCGGCGACGCGCAGGGTGCAGGCGGGCCCGGAGCCGAGGGTGGTGACGCCCGCGCCCAGACGGAGGACGCGGCCGGAGCCCGGCCCGCCGACCACCCGTAACTCGAAGCGGCCGGTGGGTTCGCCCTCGCGGAGGAAGGGCCCGATGGTGTCGTCAAGGGTGAGGCGCGCGCCGTCGGTGAGGACCGCGGCGGCCGGGACCCGGGGGTCGCACCGACGGCCGTCGACCCAGAGATGGCCGCCGGACGGGCCGGGGCCGGAGGGACCAGGGCGGGACGGACCGGGGCCGGACGGGCCGGGGCCAGATGCGCCGGGGCGGGACGAGCCGGGTGGGCCGGTGCGGGACGAGCCGGGGCCGGGCGGGCCTGGGCGGGGGCCCGTCAGCGGAACGACCACGGAGCGCGGCACGCCGGGCTCCGCGGGCCGCCGCGACGGGGCGGCGGAGGCCAGCGCCCCTGCCACGTCGGCGACTTCGGCGCCCTCCTCCACCAGCACCAGGACGTCCTGCGGTGCGCTGCCCTCCCGCACGACGGTCACCAGGACCCGCATCTGTGCCTCTCCCCCTGCGCCTGCGCCGTGACGGTCGGTGCCGCTCCGGCACGGCGCGCCAGCCCCGGCGGACCGGTCACGTACGGCGTGTTCCCCTCGACGACGGCCCAACTCACCCTGTTGATGTGTCAGTTCGACGGGATGGCGGGGTGGGCCGGTCGCCGCGGTTCTGCCCTCGAACCGGAATTCCGTGAAAGGTGACCGCAGGCGCCTCGACCCCGAACACACCGCCGCCCACGTCCCGGCGCGCCGCGTACAGCCCGGTGTTCCGCGTATCGGCGGAACCGTCGGCCACGACCCAGCCACATCCCCGCAGCTGACGTGCGAGGTCACCGATAATCTCTACGGTCGTCCTGCCCTCCGCCTCGTCGTACGCCGTGAGGGCGACGGATTCGCGGGATATGCCGGAGGGTATGTCCAGCACGGTGCCACCGGGAAAGAGAGAGCAGAGGACCGCCCGCACTTCCCCGGACAGTTCATGCGAGGGCTTCCCTTCCACCGGTTTTCCGTCTGCCGCTGCTCCTGCCATCTTCCGCTCCTTCCGTAAGGAACCGACCATCCCGGCTAATTGAGGAGGTCGAAGGCGGCACCGACCGTCCGGACGCCGCCTGCCATCAGCGAATCTCCGGAGAAAAGGTCACCGACGTCGTTCATCAAACGCTCCAGCTCCATTCCCTTGGCCACCAGATGGGACGTCGGATCGAGAAGCTTCGTGGCGGCCAGCATCGCGCTGCCACCCGCCGCTCTGGCAACCCACGCGGGCGCCCCTTTTTCCTCAACCGCCTTGCAGGTCTGCTTGTACGTGAGGGAACCCGACAGGGCGACCAGCTCCTTCTGCAGCTCCTGCGGCGTCACCCGATCCAACATGTGATATTTGTCCAGCACGCCCTGGACCGGGCCGATGAGGTCCGTCATCCCGGCCCGTCCGCTGATTTTGCTCTGCAGAACGGGATCAAGGTCGCGCCCCATCTTGTTGGCAACATCCGGCGGCACCTTGGCGCGGAGAAAAGCAACGAGCATCCGCAGCTCCTGTGCACCCATCATCTCCTCATCGAGCGTGGTGTGCTCGAAGGTGAGCTCCTTCGTATCTCCGAAGAGAATGCGCTGGAGGTTGTTCATGGACTCACTGTCTTCCTTGTAGTACTCGGAGTGGCGGTGAGAGCGATCGGTGGCCAGCCGGGTGATTCCCTCGAAGTCTGCGGGATCTTTTCCGTGCCCCTGGGTGTAGGAGACGAAGTCCTCCCGTGCCCGCATGGCGTAGAACTTCGTCCCAGGCATATGGAGATCGGCGACGGAGTTGATGCCGGGGCCGAGCCCAGGACTCCCCATGAAGACGATGTTGTCGACGTTCTTCAACCCACTCTGTATCGCCTTGGCGGTCACCAACGTGCCATAGCTGTGGGCAAAGATGTCGACCCGGGCATCTTTCCGCAGATTCACGGAGATGCCGCTGCGGAAGTTCGCCAGATCCTTCCCTCCGGCAACGGCCTTCTCCGGGTCGAGCGAGTCACCGTACTCAGGGGCGTCATAACCCTGCCAGCTGATGGCCGCCGTATCAGGGTCCTCGACCTTTCCGTATCCCGCCCGCACAAGGTCGTAGCCACCCTGGGCGAACTCGTCGAAACCATCCAGCCGGCTGGTGACCCCGGGGACACGGAGCAGCACCTTCTTGGCGTTCTCCAGGTCACCTACGACTTCTGCCACCCGGCCATCCGCGAAGGCAGCGGACTTGGGATCGCCCACCGTGCCGTAGTGCGCATCGAAAACGAGGAACTGACGCGGGACCTCCACCGTGACCCTCCTGCCACCGGGGCCCTTTTTCTCCATCACGCGGGGGCTCATGAACCTCCGGAGCGTATCCACGCGCTTCTTTGTACGCAGATACCTGGAGTCGTCCTTCGCGAGATCCTTCAGATAAGCAGACTCCTCGTTGAACGCCTCTTGGATCTCCATACGGTTCGCCGCGAACCTGATCTCGGACGGGACGCCGTCAAGGTTCCCCACGAGCTCGGGATCGGCTGCCGCGAGCGCCGCCTGCTCCGCCCGGGAGAGGCCGGAGAAGTACTTCTTGACCGCCTGCGCGCGACGCTCCGCGACATCGACACCGTGGTGCGCGCCGGGGCCGTCCTTGTGTGCGTCGAGCACCTTCTTCAGCTCCGCCGTCAGCCCGTGCCCCTTTCCCTGCCGCGCCAGGGTGTCGGGCAAGCTGTAAACAGCCAGGGAACCGAAGCGGGACTCAGAAGGGGAACGGAGCGTTCTCGCCCGGGAGCGCAGATCCCGGGCCGTGACACCGAGCCAGGCCGCCAGCGCCGTGAGACCGGAAACCTCCCCGCCGGCCTGCAAGGTGTTTGCGCGGGCCTTCAGGCGGGGTATCTCCCCGGCCTTCCCGTCCATCGACTTCGCCAAGCGATCGAGCATTTCCGGATCCGCCAGAACCATCACCATGGCCAAGTACCGTAGCGGTCCTGGACGGCCCGGGGCAGATGGCCTCAACTACATTGACGAAATGGGTGGTTCGCCATGACGAGCGAGGCTGAAAGTCTGCGCGCGCTCGCGACGGATGTCCGGCACCTGCTTGACGAAACAATCAAGATCGCCACCCGCACCAGGTCGGACTCATCCTCCCGGTGGCGAGGACCTTATGCGGAGGAGGTACGCGGAGAACTCTCCGTACACACAAGGAAGTTGTCCGCCATGGCCGACGGGCTGAACGAAGAAGCCGGAAGGCGTAAAAAGGACGACGCGTAAGAGCCGTACAGTGGCCTGCCCCGGGCCACCAGAGCCGGTTTGCGGAACTCAGCCCTCCCAATGTGGATTGTGCAGACACTCCGTCATCACAAGAACGTTGAGAATGGGAACGTCCTTACCCGACTTGAGCATGAAACGCGTTGCGCCGACATTGGCCTCCCCCTCCGCGCCCCGCCTGGAGAGCGTCTTGCCCACGTCGTCCGCACCCCGTTTGCTGGGCTCAACCTTCCAGCCCTTGCGCTCAAGGCGCCTGACGGCCTCGCCGACCAGGTCACCGGGAGAGCGCCGGTCGGAGACATCGCCGACGACTTCGTAGGTGATGCGGGAGCGCACCCTACTGGCGTCCTTACTGTCCACCAGGTCCGACCCGCCACAATTGATGTCGGAATCCCCTAATTCATCGACCTCCACCCCCGGCATCACCGCCTTCAGCGCACCGATGGTGTCAGGGCGCGCCGCGGCGAGCGCCTGCTCGGGAGTGGTGCCGCCTCCCTCCTTCGCACCGCGCGCAGTCGAGCAGCCGCCCAGCACGGCGATGACGGCCAGCGTCATGACCAGCCGACGCCTCCCTCGCGGGACGTCCCGGCGCAGGTGGGCGGCGACTACGCACCGCCTGATGCGGTGCGACGCCGAGCGGGTGTCACATCCGAGCCCTTCACGCAACGTGATCACAGAGTCCGACTCCCGACAGATTCCGACCCCCGGTCGTGGGTAGCTCCCCACCGGCAACGGTAGGAGATCTACCCGTGTACGCGGCGGTAACACGCGCAACAATCCGAGGTGTTGGAGGTCCCTTCTGCAAAGTCGGCGCCGCCTTCCCGTCACGCACCGACCTCCCAGTCAGTGACGGACGGTAGTTATTCTGGGCGGAGCAGGGATGCGTCCCACCCGGAAAAGCAGAGCGGCGCAGGTCACCCCCTCTTCCCCGTCCAAGGCGCCAGCCCCTCCGTTACGGTGCCGACGTGGACCTGACGCTGACTCTTCTCGGGGCCGTCTTCGGCGGCGCGGCCGGAGCGCTCGTGCCGCGTGCCGCCTACCGGTTCGCGGTCGACGCGGCGGAGCCCTGGCGTACGCGGTGTCCTCGGGGGCATGCGATCGCGGGGCCGTGGGGCGGGTGGGTCGGGGTCGCCCGGTGTCCTTCGGGCGGGCTCCCGGAAGGAGGGGGCGCGTGCCGGTACGGGCCGGGGAGGGGCGTGGCCCCGGCCGTCTCGGCGCTGGTGTGCGGGGTGCTGGCCGCCGTGGTGGGCGCCCGTCCGGAGCTGGCGGTGCTGCTGCTCGTCACGCCGTTCGCGGTGCTGCTGTCGGCGGTGGACGGGGCCGTGCACCGGCTGCCGGACGTGCTGACGCTGCCGCTGGCCGCCACGACCGTCGCACTCCTGGGGGCGGCCGCGCTGCTGCCCGGACACGGTGGGAGCTGGGTGACGGCGGTGGCGGGAAGCCTGGCGCTCGCCGCGCTCTACGGCACGCTCTTCCTCGTCAATCCGGCGGGCATGGGGCTCGGTGACGTGAAGCTGGCGCTCTCCGTGGGCGCGCTCCTGGGGTGGCACGGCTGGCCCGCCCTCTTCCTGGGGACCTTCGCCGCCTTCGGGGCGGGCGCGCTGTTCGGGGTGGCGCTGATGGTGCTACGGCGCGCGCACCGGCGGACGGCGATGGCGTTCGGCCCCTTCATGCTGGCGGGTGCGCTGGTCGGGGTGGTCGGGGCGGGTTAGGTGCGGTCGGTCAACTCCCGCCTTCCGCAGGTCAGTTCGCGGCCCGGGCGTGCCACGCCGGGGCGAGTTCGTCGAGGAGGGCCCGGGTCTGGGGCGGCAGGGCGCGGGGCGGGGCGTGGTGGTCGAGCAGGCGCCGGACCACGGCTTCGAGGCGTTCGACGTCGCCCGTGGCGTGTGCGGTGCGGAGGAGTTCGTGCCAGAGGCGTTCGTCGCCTGGCGCGGCGGCGAGGGCCGCTTCGAGGGCCGTGGCGGCGGACTGCGGACGGTCGTGCGCGCGGTGGTGGGCGGCGAGGTCGAGGGCGGACTCGATGAGCAGGAACCGCAGTTGGGCCTCGGCGATCTCATGGGCGAGCCAGGCGTAGCGGCCTTCGGGGCGGTCGGCCAGCAGCGGACCGCGGGCGAGGGCCAGGGCGTCGGTGAGGAAGCGCTCCCGTACCGCGGGGTCGTGGGCGCCGCGTCCCGTGGTGGCCTGGTGGTGGAGGTTCTGCAGGACGTCCCAGTCGGAAACGACGGAGGGCGCCAGGACGAGCCGCCCCGTGGCATCGGTGGTGAGACGCGGGCCGCCGTCGGGGTCGCTGCCGAGCCAGGCCCGCAGGCGCGTGACCAGGGCATCGTGGACGTCGGGGGTCACGCCCCGGGGCCACAGGGCCGCGGCCAGGACACGGGGATGGACGCCCTCGCGGTGCAGCAGGAGCAGGGCCAGCGCCTCGCGCAGCAGGGCGCCGCGTTCGGCTTCCGGGGCGTCGAGGCCGGTGATCCTGTACGGGCCGATGATGCGGGCGTAGACGGCGGGCGGGGTGGGGCCGGTGAGGTCGACGGCGAGGGCCGGTGCCGTGGGGCCCGGGCCGTCGTCGGTGGGGGTGGCGGAGGCGAAGAGCGCGACGACGGCAGCGTGTTGCGCGTCGGGAAGCTGTTGCGCGGCCAGGTCCAGGCCGAAGAGCGGGGCGATCAGCCGGCCCTCGGGAGTGATCTCCAGCTGCCAGGTGGCGCCGGGCACGTCCGCCGTGGCGGTGGCCAGGAGGTAGCCGATGCCGAGGCGGCCGGAGTCGGCGGCGAGGGCGGCCAGGCGCCGGGCCTCGTCGGGCGAGGGCTCGGCGGCGAGGAGCACGAGGTGCGGCGCCGACTGGGCGTGCCGGGCCCGGCCGGTGCGTCCCGTGAGGACCGAGTCGTGTCCGGCGGCCGCAAGGGCGCGGCGGCGGTGCCCGGTCTCCGCCTCCAGCGATTCCAGCAGCGCGGCCGTGTCGGGCAGGTGCCGCAGCCGGGTGGGGGCGAGCGCCGGGAGGCCGGCGCCGAAGCCGACGAGGGTGACGGTCATACGGTCGGACCAGCCGTTGGTCGCGAGTTCGGCGGCGAGGGAGGAGAGGACGGCGGTGCGCGCCGCGGGGGCGCCCGTCAGCGTGACGAGACCGGGCACGGCTTCGAGGTTGAGCAGCAGGCGGGCGCCGTCCAGAGTGCCGAGGCTCACCAGGCCGGGGTAGGGGGCCGCGGTCTCCTCGTCCCGGGAAAGCCGGGGTACGGCGGCGCGTTCCAGGCACCAGAACAGCTGGTCCTGGCCCCGCTCCCAGGGCTCCGGCGGCGGTCCGGCTTCGTCGGCCAGCTGGAGATGGAGTGCATCCGGGGTGAGCCAGGCGGCGTAGACGGCGGGCAAAGTGCGGCCGGTCGCGGTCAGCGTGCGGGTCAGACCGCGCAGGGCCCGGTCGAGGTCGCGTACGGCCTCGGGGTCGGCGCCCGCCAGAAGGGCGTCGTGGGCGTCGGTGGCGGGCCCTTCGGGGACGGGCATCCGGTGGCGGACCGGGCGTACGGCGCGGGCCGCCGCGTCCCACAGCGCGGCGCGGCGACGGCGGCCCAGCGCGGTGAGGAGACCGGCGGCGAGCAGCGGGGCGGCGAGCAGGGCCTCGGGCAGACCGGCGACCGGGGCGCCGTGGACCTCGACGGCGTGCTCACCGGCGGCCGGGGACGGTGACGCGGGCGAGGCTGCGTGGTCCGCGGGCGGCCGGGGGTCCTCGCGCCGGGCCTCGGGGCCGCCGTCCGCGGTGGGGTGGACGGCACCCGTCTCCGCGTACGCGGCGATCTGCTTCCGGACGCCGGGGCCGGTGCCCGGTGCCTCGCCGGGCATCTCCACGACGTCGCCGCCGTGCGCGTCGGCGGGCATCTCCACGATCCAGCCGGGCCGGATCAGACTGGCGAGGGAGAGGCGGGAGCCGTCCGGCTGGGGGCGGTCCTTGTTCAGCTCGTAGATCTCCTGGTACCGGCGTCCGTCGCCGAGATGGCGCCGGGCGATCTCCCAGAGGGAGTCGTGGTGGCGGCCCTCGGGGGGCTGGACGCGGTAGAACTTCGTCGCCCGGACGCCCGGACGCGGCGCCACGGCGGCCACGCCCCGCGTGCCCCCGGGCCGGGACTCCGTACCGCGCTGCCGGTCCGCCTCGGGGGACGGGCCGGGCTGCTTCCTCTGGGCGGCCGGGTCCTGCGGTGCGGTCGCCGTCAGCGGGGCGCGCCGCGGGGCGGCGTCGCCGGGGGCGAGGGAGGACAGGCTCGGTGCCAGGCTCGCGGCGGACGCGCCGAGCAGCAGGACGGCGGCGATGAGCTGACGGGCCATGAGCTGGCTGGGCCCGGCCCCGGGCACCCGGGCGGGCAGCCCGACGCCGGACACCGCCGCCTTGACCTCCACCAGGACGCAGGCGGTGAACTGCGCCCAGGCGAGCCAGACGACGACGGCGAGGACGTCGACGAAGGTCGCCGGGGTGATCGGCTGCCGGAGCGTGGACAGGGACGGCGGGGAGTCGGGCAGCGGCCAGCCGACGAAGTGGACGAGGGCGACGGGCAGCGCGATCAGCAACGCCGCCAGGGCGAGGGCCGCGAGCAGGGCCCGCAGGACGTCGCCCGCGCCGCGGGGCCCGCGGGGCGGCGGCGCGGGCGGGTGCGCGGTGTACGGGGTCTGTCGGGCCATGGCGCTCGCTCCCGGATCGTGGATCGGTGTGGACGGCGGTGGCTGGGGACTGCCCCGCCCTCAGCCGGTGCGGGATTCGGCCGTGGAGGTTCCGTGCACGGTGATCGCTCCGTCGTAGAAGAGCCCGGTCAGCACGGGCCGGTAGGTGAGCTGGACCTCCACCTCGACCCGTTCGGTGTCGGCGCTCCGGCAGTGGGAGGCGGCGGCGTCCGGCCCGGAGAGACCGGCCTCGCGGACGTACGCGGCCACCCGCCTGCCGCAGTCGCGGTAGTTGATGGGGGCGTCGTCGCGGCCCTCGCGGACGGCCTCCACGTCGAGGTCCTGCGCGGCGTAGCGGGCGGCCTGTTCGGCGATGTCGGCGGCGCGTTCGCGCTGGGCGAGGGAGAGCCCGCCGTCGATGACGAAGGCGGCCAGGGCCAGGAACAGCACCGCGAAGAGGAGCACGGCGGCGCTGCCGGACCCGCGGTCGCCCCGGGCCCGCCGTCCGGCCCGGCGGCCGGGGCGCGCGCTCACCGGGCCCGCCGGAACGGGTCGAGGGGCGAGGTGGCGCGGCCGGTGAGGCGGGTGGGGATGTCGAGGCCCAGCACGGCCAGCCCCCGGATCTCGCAGCCGACCTCCACGGTGAAGAGCCCGCCGGGCGTGAAGCCGGCGCTGGTCCGGCGCACCGTGACCGGCCCGGTGCAGATGTCCGCGAGGTCGGCCTCGGCGGCCTTGTGCGCCTCGCTCAGGGCGATGGGGGCGTCCCGCTGGATCGAGCCCGCGCGGGCGGCGTCGCGGGCCGCGCCGTCGAGAGCCCCGCGCCCGTCGACGAGCTGCCCGAAGGCCACCATCACCAGGACGAACAGGATGAGGACCGGTGCCAGGACCACCACCTCGACGGAGGACATCCCCTGGTCCGCACCGGACGCGTCCGGCCGGTCGTCCGCCCCTGGGGGCGTGTGCGCGTCCGTCACCTCCCTCGTGTGCACGTCCGTCACCTCCCTTCCGGTACGAAGCGTTCGACGGGCCCCTGCGACCGGGCGTGGACGGTGAAGTGGAGGCCGGGGAAGACGTTCGGCACCCGGGCCGTGATCTCCACGCCGACCGTGTCCGGCTCCGGCCGGACGGGGCGGACCCGGGGCGCGACGAGCAGCCGCGGCCCCAGCTGCTCGATGTAGCTGTCCGCCTTGGAGGTGGCCCGACCCCGCCAGCCACCGGGGTTGTCGTCCGCCTGAGCACGGGCGTCGCGCGCACCGGCACGGGCCGCCGCCTGCGCCACGTGGTCGGCGAAGAAGTACAGGGCGAACTGCACCGTCGCGAAGATCATGAAGAACAGGACCGGGGTCAGCACCACGAACTCGATCGCGGACATGCCCGCGTCGCGCCGCGCGGCGCCCGCGCGCCCGCTGCGGCGTACGGCCCCTCGCCCGCCCTGCCGGACCCGGCTCATCGCGCGCCGCTTCAGCAGGTCTTGTTCGCGGAGGCGCCCTTGATGCAGTCGCCGACCTTCGTCGCACCGCTCCTGAGCGCGTTGTTGATGATGAAGGCGACCACCCCGACGATGGCGACCACCACCGCGGAGATGATCACCCACTCGACCGCGGAGACCCCGCGGTCCGCCTCGCCGGAGCGCGCACGCGCCAGCCGCGCCCGCAGCAGGACGATCAAGAAGTCGACGGCCGGGTGCCTGAATCGGAGAGTGTTCATCTCAGGATTCCCCCTTGAAGCTGATGGTGGGCATGGGTCACATCTGGAACACGCGGATCGCGGCCGGAAAGACGAGGAAGACCAGGAACGCCGCGCAGAGCAGGAGTTGGGCCACGAGCATCGACTGCGACTTCTCGCCCGCGCCGCCCTCGATCTCCGCCAGCTCGCGTTGGCGCATGGTCTCCGCACGTGAGGCGAGTGATGCGCGGACCTTCGCCCCGTCGTCCGCGACCAGGCCCAACGAGGCTGCGAGGTCGCGGAGTTCGTCGACGCCCAGCTCCTCGCCGAGCCGCCCCAGCGCTTCCCACTGGCTGGTGCCGGTGATCCGCGCATCGGCGAGGCAGTCGCGGACCCGCCGCAGCGCCCACCCGTCGCCCACCTCGGCCGCCGCCGTCAGCGCCTCCGGCAGGCCGCGGCCGCCGGCGAGGTTCATGGCCACCAGGTCGAGATAGGCGCCGACCACCCGGCGCAGGTTCCGGCGGCGTACGACCGCGTCCCGCCGCACCTCCAGGTCGGGCAGGACGAAGAACACCGTGGCGAACAACAGGGCCAGCCAGAGCGGTACGGCCGGGCCGCTGCCGAAGCCCGCCGCCCACAGGACGGCGAAGACCAGCGGCCCGAAGAACAGCCCGCACGCGGCCAGCAGCACCTTGGTGGCCAAGAAGGGCTCCCAGCCGCGATCGAGCACCGCCAGATCCGCCCGCAGCGACCGCACTTCCCACCCCTGCCGCAGGTACAAGGCGGCCACCCGCGAACCCACCCGGGCGCGCAGCGGTGCCAGCCGGCCCGTCACCGGTGCGGCGGCCCGCGCCGGCGACGGCGCGGCGACACGGGCGCGCAACGCGTCCACCCGGGCCACCGTCGCCACCGCGCCCCGGCGGGACGGCAGCAGCGCGCGGACGAGGAGGTACACGCCGAGCCCGAAGACCGCGCCGGTCAGCACCATCGCCGTCATCGCGGGACCGCCCCCTCCCCCGGCCGTCCCCCGCCGGGCCCCGGCGACACCCAGGGCGTCCGCGGGCGGTCGGGGTGTGCCGCCGGCTCGTTCCGGATCAGGAACCGCTCCGGCGTCTCGACGCGCGACAGCTTCCGCAGCCAGCCGAAGCCCAGCGCGAACAGCCCGCACACCCCCGCCAGCACGACCTGCCCGAGCGGTGTTCCGTACGGTGCGACGAAGTCGCGGTTGAAGACCGACAGGCCCAGGACGAACGCCACCGAGACGCCCACGACGATCTGCACGCTCCGCCGGGTGCTGGCGCGCTGGGCCATGACCCGCTGCCGCATGCCGACCTCCTCCCGCGCCGCCCTGGCCAGCGCGCCCAGGACCTGGCGCAGACCCGGGCCGCGCAGCCGGGAGTTGAGGATGAGGGCCGCGATGACGAGGTCCGCGGACGCGTCGTCGATCTCGTCGGCGAGCTGCTGCAACGCGGCGGGCAGCGGGGTGCGGGCCCGCACCCGGTCCACCAGGGCGTCCAGGTGGGGGCGGAGCGCGGGCGCCGCGGCCCGCGCCGACGCCGGGATCGCCTGCTCCAGCCCGACCGCACCGGCGACGGTGTCCCGCATCGACTCCGTCCACGCCGCCAGCGCCTCCACCCGCCGCATCGCCGCCCGCTCCTCGGCCGCCCCGCCGAAGAAGCGGTGCCAGACGAGGACGAGCGCGCCGGCGGCGACGGCGAGGACGATCCACCGGGTCAGCAGCAGCATCAGCAGCCCGACGCCGACCGCCAGGGAGCCCCGGCGGCCGGCGAACCGGGCGAGGTCCCGCCCCCGCTCGCCCGCGCGCCTGCGCCCGGACCCGGCGGGCAGACCGCGCACCGCGACGATCAGAAGCAGCAGACCGCCGCCGGTCCCCGCGCCGCACAGCAGCGCGGCGAGCACCGGCAGCGAGAACAGGCCGCCCGACGCCCCGAATCCGCTCATCCCCGGCTCACCCCCACGCCCCGCCGGTGCGGTAGCCGAAGGCGGCCAGCTCCTGCGCGCAGGACAGGGGGGCGTGGGGCACGGTCCGCCCGTCGGCGGTCTCGGCGAACACCTCGCTCGACAGCACCCGCCCGTCCATGCCGTTGACCTCCCGGACGGAGGTGACCGTGCGGGTGAGCCGTCCCCCGGTGGCGTAGGCGTTGCGCCGCTCGACGAAGACGACGAAGTTGACGGACCCGGCGATCAGCATGTGGGTGGCCTCGATCGGCAGCCGCTCCTGCGCCTGGAGCGCGTAGGTCGCGATGCGGCTGAAGACCTCGGCGCTGCCGTTGGCGTGGATCGTCGACAGCGACCCGTCGTTCCCCTGCGACATGGCGTTGAGCATCGTGACGATCTCGTCGCCCAGCACCTCGCCGACGATGACCCGCGAGGGGTTCATCCGCAGGGACCGCCGCACCAGCTCCGCCATCGTGATGGCGCCCTGGCCCTCGGAGTTGGGCAGCCGCTCCTCGAACGCCACGACGTTCGGGTGGAGTTCGGGGAACTGCTCAAGACCCAGCTCCAGCGCACGCTCGACCGTGATGAGCCGCTCCGCGGACGGGATCTCGTTGGCCAGTGCCCGCAACAGCGTCGTCTTCCCGGCGTTCGTCGCGCCCGCGATCATGACGTTCTTCCGCGCCCGCACCGCGGCCGACAGGAACGCCCCGACCTCCGGCGTCAGCGTGCCGTTGCCCACCAGGTCCGCGACGAACACCTTGCCCAGCCGGGCCCGCCGGATCGACAGCGCGGGCCTGCGGGTCACGTCCCTCACGGCCGACAGCCGCGAACCGTCCGGCAGCCGCAGATCGAGCTGCGGATTCGCGGTGTCGAAGGGCCGCGACGACAGCCCGGAGTAGGCGCCCAGCACCTGGATCAGCTCGACGAGTTCCTCGTCCGACTCGGCCACCGGATCGGCGACCACCTCGCGCCCGTCGGCGTATCCGACGAAGACCCGGTCGCAGCCGTTGATGTCGACGTTCTCGACCTCCGGGTCGTCCAGCAGCGGCTGTAGCCGACCCACGCCGAACAGGGCCGCGTGCACCCCGGCCGCGTACGCCTCCTCGGTCTCCGCGTCCGGCGGCGTCCGCCCCAAGCTGATCTCCGCCCGCGCGTGCTCCTCCAGGATCTGGGCGATCACCGACCGCGCGTACTGCCGCTCGTCCTCGCCCGTCATCGGGGCGAGCCCGGACGCCTGGTCGATGCGCCGCTGCTCGGCGATGCGGTCGCCGGCCTCCTGCCGGAACCGCTTGATCAGCTGGTGGTCGACGGCGTTCACCGGCCGGCCTCGGGGCCCGGCCCGCGCAGCCAGGCCGCGCCGTACCGCCGGTAGAGGTCCCGTACGACCTGACGCGCCGACCTGATGAGCAACGTCCTGTCCACCCGTCCCTCTCTGCGTCCCGCCAGCCGGGCGGCCCCGACCGGATCCCGGGCGATCGTGCCGATGACCTGGGCCCGCACCTGGGCGCGGCGCAGCATGGCGTCGACCTCACCGGCCAGCCGCGCCGCCCGGGCCGGCTCGGCGACCAGCAGCACCCCGACCGACGGCACGCCGGGGACGGCGGCCCGCGGCCCGCCGGGAGCCTGCGCCGACAGCGCCGCGGCACGGTCACGGACCCGGGCGAGCTGCTCCGGCTCCGGCCCCGACACCAGCAGCAGCACGGACGCGTCCGCCAGCAGCTCCGCCGCCGGGGAGTCCGTCCCGAGCCGTCCGCAGTCGGCGATGACGTCCGCCGCGCCCCGCGGGGACTCCCCCAGCTCCACGAACGCCCGCCCCAGGGTGGCCCACAGCCCCGAGACGCCGGCAGCCTGTTCGGACGTCCCGAGCCCCACGAGGACATCGAGGCCGCCGGACATCGGCTGGACGTGGTCCCACACCTGCTCGGCGACCAGACCGCGCCGCGCGGTGGCGGCCAGCGACAGCAGCCCGAGGTTCGGGTCCAGCGCGCCGCCGTGGGCGGCGACGTTGCGGTACACCAGGTCGCCGCCGGCCGGATCGACCTCCGCCAGGAGCGCGCGGCGCGGCCAGACGGCGGACAGTGCGAGGGCCGTGGTCGTGACGCCGGGGGCTCCCTTGTCGGCGGCGAGGGCGATGAGCGTCATCCCGTACCCCGTCAGCCGCGGTGCGCGGGCACGAGCACCAGCGTGACCTCGCCCGCCGCGGCGGCCTGCGTCAGCCGCGGCGCGGAGGTCTGCTCGACGACCAGGGAAACCGGCAGATCGCCCCCGCCTACGCCGTCACCGTCGCTCCCGGCCCCGGCCCCGGCCCCGGCCCGCTGCACCTTGGCGCGGTCGACGAGGAGGGGATCGCCGTCTCCCGCCCCGCCGTCGTCGGCGCCGGACCCGCCGGAGGAGGACCGCGCTCCGTCCGTCCCGGCGCGGTAGGCCGCGACAGTGTCCCCGGCCCGGAGCCCGTCCGGGTACTGCCCGCTCTTCAACGACAGCCCCACGACGACCTGATGCTCCTTCGGGCCCTGCCGTTCGGTGAGCATCGGGCCCACCAGCACGGAGTCCTCGACGAGATCGGTCGCCGCACGGTATGTGCCCAGCAGGCCCCGCTGGGACCACTCGACGTAGGGCACGTCGGAGTCCTTCGCCACCATGACGGAAGCGATGGCCGACTCCGGAACCGGCTCACCGGCCGGAACGCGCCGCGTCACCTTGATGGCCTCGACGCGTTCCCCGGCCCGCAGTACGAGAAGCGTCGACCCGAGCGCCCCGGCCAGGATCAGCAGCACGGCCAGCGCGGCGAGCGCCGGTTTCCGCTCCCGTGGCGTGACCGGCAGCCGCTCACCGGCGGACGTGCCGCCCGGACCGCCGCCTTGAGGCCCCACCGGCGCACGCTGCTGAGTCTTCAAGAGATCCCCCCGGATGTCTCCCGAGTGCCGCTGCGCAGCCCATCGGAACGGGTCGGAATTTCACTGCGACAAACGGTCAACCATCAAGCCCGGGAACCGTATCAGCCGCTCACCAGCCCCTCAAGAGAGAACAACTTCCCCGTAACTCCGGCCGGCAACTCCGGCCGGAATCCAACGCTCCGCACCCGCTTTTCTCCGCCGTACCCAGAAAACCTTTCCGGCGAAAGTCCGTCATGGACGATTCGGGTGCAGCTCCTCGCGGCAATCCGACCCCGGCGTCCGATTTTTCGCGACCGGCGTCAACCGGCCAGTCGCCGGGACGGCGCCCGGCCGGACGCGGCGCGGCACCGACGTCGGCGCCGGGGTCCAGCCGACGCGACGGCGACAAGGCCAGGCCGCACACACACCTACCGCTCGATCCGTCAGAAACGTCATTCGTCCGAAACACCCGAAGAAATGTTCTCAGGCATTACCGAACATCCCGTCAGCACCGGTACGGAACCTCATCCTCCGGTCGGAAAAACCAGCATGAGCACTTCTTCACCGGAACTAGTGCTTCAGGACATCGGGAGGGGTACCGAGAGATATAGCAGCAACAGAACAGTCATGCCCGAAGCCATGACGGGCCGGCACCCGGATCACCACCGCCATGGCGTCAACCAGCGCGCATACCCATGGAGTTGCCTGTGTTCCGCCGCCCTCTGACGCTGGCCGCCACTCTCACCGCGAGCGCGTCTCTACTCCTGACCGGATGCGGAGGCAGCACCCAAGATCCCAAGCCTTCGGGAGAGATCGCGGGAGCGGGAGGCGGCGAAAAGAAGCCGAGCCCTTCGGCTACGGGGGAGCCTTCCGGGGGGACGGGGGGAGGGGGGCGGCCCGTCTTGAAAACCGATAAGGATTTCAAGGAGGAGTTCGAGAACTGGTCCTCCGAAGACCAGAAGACCAATGCCGTACTCCTGGACGGGAAGCTACAGGCGCTCGCCACGAACTCGGCCATCTTCAAATCCGACCCCGACGCCCCTGAAGTGGCCTTCTACAACGACGGACCAGCACTGCGCTCCGCCCACAAGTGGGTGAATCGATTCAAGAAGGAGAACCACACCCTGACCGGGGTGTTGCGCTACTACGACCCACGCGTGAAGTTCCTTGCCGAGGATTACGCGAGCCTCAGTTACTGCACGGACGACTCCAAAGCCTTCTCGAAAGAGACGAAGAGCGGGAAGGTCCTCACCGAAGGGCCGTCCATGGAAAGCCAGGTGCTCTACATCACCGGCATGAAAAAGGGTGCGAACGGAGTCTGGAAGACCAACTCCCTGACCGGAGAGAGGGGACGATGCACAACATGAGGCGCAGGCTCCGGGCGATATCCGCCCTGACCGCGGCGGCGAGTTTCTTCCTCTGGCACCCCGCAGCTCACGCCCATATCGATGGCGGTGTCATGCGCGAGAAAGGACATTCCTCCCAGCTGACCGCGCAGGCGTCCCAGACGAAGGTGAAGATCACCGGCTCCGGCGGCTCACCAGGCACCGGCCGCCTCACCCCGGCGGATCCCGACTGGACGCCGCCGCCGTGCTGGTACGAACCCATCGCTACCCCGAAGCAGTTCAAAGAGAGCGTGCAGAAGCTCAAGAAGACCGAGGGACTCGCCCTCGCCAACACCTACATGAAGTGGGACCACCAGCTTTTCGAGGAGAAATACAAGAAGAAGGGCCAGCACGACCTGTCCGGGGGCGAGCTCAGCAAGTACGGCGACTACAACATCTCCCAGCAGGGGAAGGGGATGTGGTACCGGGGCATCCTGAATCCCCACGCCGAGACGGGGATGCGCGACGACGAGCGCGGCTGCCGGGAACTCATCCACTGGGTCCCCAACGGCAGCCCCCCGCCCTACCCGGAGAGCATCTCCCCGAAAATCCTCGCGGGGTACGCCTACAGCTCCGTACGGATTCCGGAAACCGCCGTCTCCCTCAATCCGGACGGCAAGCAGACCGTGAATCTCCCGACCTGGATATGGCTGGACGACGCCAAGTTCACACCGGTGAGCGTCACCGCCAGCCTGCCCGGCACGGGATTGTGGGCGACCACCACCGCCACTCCCGTCGGCCTCCACCTCGATCCGGGCACGAACGACGCCGACCTCTCACCGAGCTCCGGCACCTGCCCGATGCACGACGGCCGGATCGGACAGCCCTACACCAAAGGCTCGGGCCTGAAACCCCCGCCCTGCGGGGTGACCTACCGCCACTCCACCGCCCACACGGGGCCCTACCGCCTGAAGGCGACGCTCACCTGGCAGGTCTCCTGGAAGGGTTCGGGCGGCGCGGGCGGGACGCTTCCCGAAGGCACCTTCGGCACCGATATCCCCCTCCACGTCCAAGAGGCGCAGGCCGTCAACCGCTGACGCCCGTGGCGCACCCCGGAATCGGGGCCCCGCCGACGGCGGGAGGACACCACACGCCTCGGCGCCACGTACGACGCCGCCCGCCCCGCCGGAGCTTCACGCCCGGGAACGACCTCGCGTCACCGCAACACCAGCCCCAGCGCCTTCTCCAGCGCCGTCGCCTGCTGCGGCGTGACGAGGGCGACGATCGTGTCGTAGACGCCGTGCTTCTCGCGCGGGAAGTCGACGTAGCGGAAGGTCCGGGGGTCGTCGCCGCCCGGATTCAGCGCGTCGATCGCCTCCGTGGCCGCCAGATGGTCGTAGTACTCGTCCGAGTAGTGCTCGGCGGGGACGGCGACCGCGATGCCGTTGCGCTCGAACTCCAGGGTGTCGTCCCGGGAGGTGCCGTCCGGCGAACGGTCGCCCTCCACGAGGCGGACCTTGGTGACGGTGACCGCGCCGCCGATCAGCTCCGCGGCGCGCTCCAACAGGTACGTGTAACCGGGCTCCAGATAATCGATGTCGTCGGCGTGGATCGACAGCGCGATCCCGAAGGACTCCAGCGCGCAGGCGACCTCGTACGGACGCAGCGAGTCCTGCGCCCAATGCGCGTACTCCGCGAGCACCTGCTGGACCTTCTCCGGCGCCACCGCACCGGCCTCCTCAAGGGCCGCTCCGACCCGCGCATACGTCATCGTCTGCGTGTTCGACATACAGGCATCCTGCCAGAGGGGTACGACACCATGTGGCCTAACAGTGCAGGCAGTTGGGGACGCCGGGGCCGGTCCGGGGCTCAGGCGGCGCGGGCGGCCACCTCATCGGTCAGGGCGGCCAGCAGCCAGTCGTGCGTGGTGCCCGGGGTCGGCACGGGACGGCCGTCGCGCGGGCCCAGGACCTCGGCGGTGAGCGCCCAGTACGGGTCGAGACGCGGGTCCGCGGCGAGGTGGGCGGCGAGCTGACGGCGGAAACCGGGAGTGTCCCGGGCGCCACCGGAAGCGGCGTACGCGGCGACGAAGCAGTCCAGCTCCTCCCCCGGGTGCGGCGCCCGGTCCCGCCGCAGCCGCGCCGCCGCCAGCTCGTACGCCTCGCCCAGCCCGTCGTAGAGGACCTCCGGGCGGAAACCGGGGCCGGAGCGGTGCGCGGCGGGCTGGACGCGGGCGGAGCCGTCGCACGGGCGGGTCACCAGGGCGTGCAGCCGGGCGAAGGCCAGCACCTGCGCGGGCGTCGGGTCGTCCGGCGGCGCGGGCACCGCCTGCTCCAGGAAGGCGGCGACCGCACGGCCGGACATCCGCGGCGGCAGCCACGCCCGCCAGAACCGGGCGAGCGACGCGGTACTGGGTGGCGCCGTCACCGCCCCGATGAGCCGCAGCCGATCGGCGCGCTCTCGGGGCGGACACTCCTGGACGAGCCGCAGCCCGGCCTCCCGCCACCGCAGCGCCGCCATCCGGTCCCCGAGCTGCCGCAACTGCCCGGCGACGGCGTCCTCCAGGGCACCGCCCGCCCCCGCCTCGTCGTCAACGATCCGCCGCACCTCCGGGACGGGCAGATCCAGGGCCCGCAGCGAACGGATCAGCCGCAGCCGGTCGAGGGCGTCGGGGCCGTACCGGCGATGTCCGCCCGCGCTGCGGGTCTGCTCCGGCAGCAAGCCCCGGTCCGAGTAGAACCGCACGGTCTTGACCGTGACGCCGCCGCGTTCGGCCAGCTCACCGATGCTCCACAGGCCGTCGGATGCGCTCACTTGAACCTCCCTCAGGGGGAGTTCCTACGGTACCGGCGGGCACGGGGCGGACGGGCCGGTCGGGGGACGGTCCGTACGCCGCCCGCCCGGCTTGGGGGGGCGCACCGTCGTGTGCGGCGCGCCCCCTCCCCGTACGGGGCGATCCCTTACGTGAACGCCCTGATGAACGTGACGAGAGCGCCCTGATGAACGTGACGAGCGAGGAGCGAACGATGAACGATGCGGAGCGGACCGGGGCCCACGACGGGCACACCAGGACCCACTTCATCCTGATCCCGGGCGCCTTCACCGGCGGGTGGGTGTGGGAGGAGACGGCGGAGCGGCTGAGGGCGGCGGGAGCGGGGGCGTACGCCATGACGCTCGTCGGGCCCGAGGGGGCGCGCGGCGGCGGGGGTGCGCCGGACCTGGAGGCGCATATCGGGGAGGTGGTGCAGGCCATCGATGCCGTGGAGGACGCCACCCGGGACATCGTCCTCGTCGGCCACGGCTACGGCCTGCACCCGGCCCTGGGCGCCACGGACCGGCGGCCCGGCCGCGTGGCACGGCTCGTCGCCCTGGACACGGCCCCGCCCCAGAACGGGCACCCGGCGTGGGCCACCGTGCCTGACCAGGTGGTACGGGAGGAGCTGGCGGCACGCGCGGGGGCGGACGCAGCGGGCGGAGCCGGAGTGGCGGGCGGGGCCGGGGCCGCCACGACAGGCGGAGCCATCGGCGGCGAACCGCTCCCGCCCCCGGATTCGGCAGCCGCCTGGCGCCGCTGGGGCAGCACCGACGGCATCCCCGGAACATCCCTGGAGCGCCTGATCCGGGACGCCGTCCCGCAGCCGCTCCACACCCTCCGCCAGCCCCTGCACCTGACCGGCGCCGCCACCGACGTCCCCACCACCGGCGTCCTCTGCACCGCCAACGGCGCCAGCATCGACCTGGTCCAGATGCGGGTCAGCCTCGGCGATCCGGCGTTCCAGCCGCTCGCCGCACCCGGTGTGCGCTTCCTCGAACTGCCCACCGGACACTGGCCGATGCTCTCCTGCCCGGACGGTCTCGCGGACGTCCTGCTGAACGCGGCGGCGGGCGAGGGCCGCCGCCTCACCCCCGCGGGCAGCCAGCCGCCGCATCTGCGGCCGTTCCTCCTCGACGTACCAGAGGTGCCGCACGAGCGGAACGAGACCATCGATCTGTACCTCCCCGGGGGCGACGGGCCGCATCCGGCGGTGATCGTCGTCCACGGCGGGCCGATCCCCGAGGGCATCCGGCCAACGCCGCGCGAGTGGCCGACGCTCACCGGGTATGCCCGCCTCGCCGCGGCCCACGGCGCGATCGGCGTGACCTTCGACCACCGGCTGTACGACATCGACGGCTACCCGCGCGCGGCGGAGGACGTCGCGGCGGCGGTGGCACGGGTCCGCGCCGACCCGTGGGTGGACGGCGACCGGATCGCGCTGTGGTTCTTCTCCGGCGGCGGACTGCTCGCCGCCGACTGGCTGAGCGCCCCGCCGCCGTGGCTGCGCTGCATCGCCGCGAGCTACCCGATCCTCGCGCCCCTGCCCAACTGGGGCCTGGGCGGCGACCGGTTCCGGCCGGTGGCGGCGCTCCGCGGCGCGGGCGACCTGCCGCTCGTCGTGGTCCGGGCCGGTCGCGAACTGCCCGAACTCGCCGCCACGGTCACGGAGTTCCTGACCGCGGCCGAGGCACACGGGACCACCCTGGAGGTGATCGACGTACCCGACGGGCACCACGGCTTCGAGACCGCGGACCACCACTCCGACGCCGACCTCGCGGCGCTGCGTACGGCCGTCCGATCGGCGCTCCGGACCGTCCTGGGCCACCTGACACCACCGTAGGGGGCGCGAGGGTGGTTCCGTCAGCCCCCCGGGCGGGCCGCCCCAGGTCACCCGGCCCCGGAAACGCCGCCGGGGCGGCACCCCTCCGGAGAATCCGAAGAAGGTGCCGCCCCGGCGAACCAGCGGACGGTGATCCGCCCGTCCCGCCGCGTGCGACGGAACGGGGCAGGGATCAGAAGTCCATGTCACCGCCGGGCATGCCGCCCGGAGCGCCCGCCGCGCCGGCCTTCTCCGGCTTGTCGGCGATGACGGCCTCGGTGGTGAGGAACAGCGCGGCGATGGAGGCGGCGTTCTGCAGCGCGGAACGGGTCACCTTCGCCGGGTCGATGATGCCCTCGGCGATCATGTCGACGTACTCGCCGGTGGCGGCGTTCAGACCGTGGCCGACGGCCAGGTTGCGCACCTTCTCCACGACAACGCCGCCCTCAAGGCCGCCGTTGACGGAGATCTGCTTCAGCGGGGCCTCCAGGGCCAGCTTCACAGCGGCGGCACCGGTGGCCTCGTCGCCCTCCAGCTCCAGCTTCTCGAAGACGCTGGAAGCCTGGAGCAGGGCGACGCCACCGCCGGCGACGATGCCCTCTTCGACGGCCGCCTTCGCGTTGCGCACGGCATCCTCGATGCGGTGCTTGCGCTCCTTCAGCTCGACCTCGGTCGCGGCACCGGCCTTGATGACCGCAACACCGCCGGCGAGCTTCGCCAGGCGCTCCTGCAGCTTCTCGCGGTCGTAGTCGCTGTCCGAGTTCTCGATCTCGGCGCGGATCTGGTTGACGCGGCCCTGGACCTGGTCGCTGTCACCGGCACCGTCGACGATGGTGGTCTCGTCCTTGGTGATGACGACCTTGCGGGCGCGGCCCAGCAGGTCGAGACCGGCGTTCTCCAGCTTGAGGCCGACCTCCTCGGAGATGACGGTGCCACCGGTGAGGATGGCGATGTCGCCGAGCATGGCCTTGCGGCGGTCACCGAAGCCCGGGGCCTTGACGGCGACGGACTTGAAGGTGCCACGGATCTTGTTGACGACCAGGGTCGACAGGGCCTCGCCCTCGACGTCCTCGGCGATGATCAGCAGCGGCTTGCCGGACTGCATGACCTTCTCCAGGAGCGGCAGCAGGTCCTTCACGTTGCCGATCTTGGAGTTGACGATCAGGATGTACGGGTCGTCGAGCGACGCCTCCATACGCTCCATGTCGGTGGCGAAGTACGCCGAGATGTAGCCCTTGTCGAAGCGCATGCCCTCGGTGAGTTCCAGCTCCAGACCGAAGGTCTGGGACTCCTCGACGGTGATGACGCCTTCCTTGCCGACCTTGTCCATGGCCTCGGCGATGAGCTCGCCGATCTGGGTGTCGGCGGCGGAGATGGAGGCGGTCGAAGCGATCTGCTCCTTGGTCTCCACGTCCTTGGCCTGCTCCAGCAGGGCGGCGGAGACGGCCTCGACGGCGGTCTCGATGCCCCGCTTGAGGGCCATCGGGTTGGCGCCGGCGGCGACGTTGCGCAGGCCCTCCTTGACGAGCGCCTGGGCCAGGACGGTCGCGGTCGTCGTGCCGTCACCGGCGACGTCGTCCGTCTTCTTCGCGACCTCCTTGACCAGCTCGGCGCCGATCTTCTCGTACGGGTCCTCCAGCTCGATCTCCTTGGCGATGGACACACCATCGTTGGTGATCGTGGGGGCGCCCCACTTCTTCTCAAGGACGACGTTGCGACCCTTGGGGCCGAGGGTCACCTTGACGGCGTCGGCGAGCTGGTTCATACCGCGCTCAAGGCCGCGCCGCGCCTCCTCGTCGAACGCGATGATCTTGGCCATGTGAAGTGGTCCTCCCAGGACGAAGGGGCACCTCCCGCGCCTTTGGGGCGTGGAGGCTCTTTCCTCCGGACCGCGCTGGCGCCCGCGACGGACGGCCCACCGTTGGAGCGGTTCCTTCCCGCCCCGCCTGCGGACCTCACCGACGGTCCAAAACTGTCACTCTCACCCGGAGAGTGCTAACGCAATGATTAGCACTCGACCCCCTTGAGTGCAAGGCGCCCTCCGAAGGAGGACTCGTTGAGGGGCGGTGGTCGGGCGACGGGCGGGCGCAAGGCATCCCGGCCGTGACCGTCCCTGAATCCGCAGGCCCGGCCCCTCAACGCAGCAGGAGACCCGCACCCCAACGGGGCGCGGGTCTCCTGGATGCTGCAGTCGGTCGGCGCTCAGCCGGCCGCCAACTTGACCATGTCAGCCTGCGGCCCCTTCTGGCCCTGCGAGATCTCGAACTCGACCCGCTGGCCCTCCTCAAGGGTGCGGTAGCCGTCCATCTGAATCGCGCTGTAGTGGACGAAAACATCCGCACCACCGTCGACCGCGATGAAGCCGTACCCCTTCTCCGCGTTGAACCACTTGACGGTGCCCTGAGCCATGCCTAACTCCCCTATTACTGGCCCTTGCGCAGGACCGCACTCCGCGGACCCGGGTCAGACCTCACCCCGCGAATGGCCCGTGGAGTGTGCGCCGGAACGCGTCGACCGCCGCCGAATGTATCCGCACCGGTGCCCAGCGCAACAGGTCAATCGGACGAGAATTCTGACGATGCGAGAAGTGGCGATATGCGCGGAACTGGCCATATTCCCGGGCAACTCGGGCCGGACATAAGGAACTTGGAGCGCAAACGCCGCACACACTTTGCACACAACTCATCGTGATCCCGGGGCGTTCAGAAGGTCGCCACACCGTGCTCGATGAGCAGAAGAAGGGGATCGGCGAAATGGTATCGCGTTTTGCAGGACTGTTTCACAACGCGGAATCGCCCCGTCCGCATATGCAGACGGGGCGATTATCAGTCAGAGAGAGAAAGGAATGGCGAGAACCATTCGCCACCCGGGTGGCGGCTCCCCGACCCGGTGCGGGCGTCAGCAGCCGCCGGCCACCGCCGGAATGATCGAGACGCCCGCACCGTCCGGCGTCGGCGTCTCCAGACCCTGCTCGAAGCGGACGTCGTCGTCGTTCACGTAGACGTTCACGAAGCGCCGCAGCTTGCCCGCGTCGTCCAGCACCCGGGCGGCGATGCCCTGGTGGTTCTTCTCCAGGTCGGTGATGACCTCGGACAGCGTCCCGCCCTCGGCGGTGACCTCGGACTCGCCGCCGGTGTACGTACGGAGGATGGTGGGGATGCGGACCTTGACGCTCATGGGTTCTGCCTTCCAACGACTGCGGATACGTCTGCGGAACCGGCCGCCGCGCCCCGGGCGGGACGGCGGCGGACGGACCGGGTCGGCCGACTGCCGGCCGGAGGAGCGACCGGGAATCAGCCGACCAGCCCGGCCGAGCGGAACGCGTCCAGGCTCGGGCGGATGGTGGCCGTGGGGCCGGTGGTCGGAGCGACGGCGTCAAGCGTCTTGAGGCCGTCGCCGGTGTTGAGGATGACGGTGGACAGGGCCGGGTCGAGCAGGCCCTCTTCGAGGAGCTTCTTGGTGACGCCGACGGTCACACCGCCCGCGGTCTCCGCGAAGATGCCCTCCGTCCGCGCCAGCAGCTTGATCGCGTCCACGACCTGCTCGTCGTTGACATCCTCCACCGCGCCGCCCGTACGGCGCGCGATGTCGAGGACATACGGCCCGTCGGCCGGGTTGCCGATCGCCAGGGACTTGGCGATGGTGTCCGGCTTCTGCGGGCGGACCACGTCGTGCCCGGCCTTGAACGCCGTCGACACCGGGGAGCAGCCCTCGGCCTGGGCGCCGTAGATCCTGTAGGGCTTCTCCTCGACGAGGCCGAGGGCGATCAGCTCCTTCAGCCCCTTGTCGATCTTGGTGAGCTGGGAGCCGGAGGCCACCGGGATGACGATCTGGTCCGGCAGCTCCCAGCCGAGCTGCTCGCAGATCTCGTACGCCAGCGTCTTGGAGCCCTCGCCGTAGTAGGGGCGGAGGTTGACGTTGACGAAGCCCCAGCCCTCGCCGAGCGGGTCGCCGATCAGCTCGGAGCAGAAGCGGTTGACGTCGTCGTAGTTGCCCTCGATGCCGACGAGGTCGCCGCCGTAGACCGCGGCCATGACGACCTTTCCGGCCTCCAGGTCGTGCGGGATGAAGACGCAGGAGCGGAGCCCGGCGCGGCGGGCGGCGGCGCCGACGGCGCCGGCGAGGTTGCCGGTCGAGGAGCAGGAGAGGGTGGTGAAGCCGAAGGCGCGCGCCGCCTCGACGGCGATGGCGACGACCCGGTCCTTGAAGGAGTGCGTCGGGTTGCCGGAGTCGTCCTTGACGTAGAGGCCGCCGGTGACGCCCAGCTCACGGGCGAGGTTGTCGGCCTTGACGAGCTTGGTGAAGCCGGGGTTGAGGTTCGGCTTCTCGGCCACGTCCGCGGGGACGGGCAGCAGCGGTGCGTACCGCCAGATGTTGTGGGGACCGGCCTCGATCTGCTTCCTCAGCTGCTCCGGGTCGCCGTCCGGCAGCTCGTACGCCACCTCCAGCGGCCCGAAACAGGACACGCAGGCGAAGATCGGGCCGAGCGGGAAACGCTCACCGCATTCGCGGCAGGACAGGCCGACGGCGGGACCCAGAGTGACGGAGGAAGCGTTTTCGGTAACTTCAACAGCTTGCGCAGCCATGGAGGCGAGGCCCTTTCTCCTCATCTTCCTCGCGGCGCATCTCGCCACGAGACGGATTTGGCACCTTCCCTAGCCGGGAGCCTCGCGCCGCGTGATGCGGTCGAGACCGGCTGGAGGGTTGCCGGGGCTTCAACGGGCCGTGTCCCTCTGCCCCTCTGGATGAGCGGTATGGCGCTGGGAAATCCCAGGCGTTTGTGGTGCGGTGACCCCGGCATGCGGCGGTCATCCGCGTTGTTCAAGACTGTAACCGACGGCACTGACAGGAGAGAGAGCCGTCCGAACCGCGAGATGGATCACATGCGCCGCCGAGACGGCGCGCACCGAGGAGTCGAAGACGTGCTGGAAGAGGTGGAGCGCTGGCTGGGGCGTCGCTCCTGGTCCGCTGCCGACCGACCGCTGCCGCAGCTGCTGGAGGCCAAACGGCTCAGCGGCCGTACGGTCAGCGTCGTACTGCCCGCGCTCGACGAGGAGGCGACGGTCGGCACGATCGTCGCGGCCATCCGCGCCGCCCTGATGACCGAGGAGGTGCCGCTCGTCGACGAACTGGTGGTGCTGGACTCCGGGTCCACGGACCGGACGGCCGAGGTCGCGGCGGCCGCCGGGGCGCGGGTGGTGGCGCGGGACAGCATCCTGCCGCGGCTGCCGGCGGTGCCCGGCAAGGGCGAGGTGCTGTGGCGGTCGCTGCTGGTCACCCGCGGCGACATCGTCTGCTTCGTCGACGCGGACCTGCGGGAGTTCTCGCCGGCGTTCGTCTCCGGGATCGTCGGGCCGCTGCTGACCGACCCGGACGTGCAGTTCGTCAAGGCGATGTACGACCGGCCGCTGGAGACCGGCGGCGCGCCCGGGGGCGGCCCCGGCCAGGGCGGCCGGGTCACCGAACTGGTCGCCCGTCCGCTGCTCAACCTCCACTGGCCGCAGCTGGCCGGGTTCGTGCAGCCCCTGGGCGGGGAGTACGCGGCCCGCCGCTCGCTGCTGGAGCGGCTGCCGTTCCCCGTCGGGTACGGCGTCGAGCTGGGGCTGCTGGTCGACGCGTTGCACACGGTCGGTCTGGATGCGCTCGCCCAGGTGGACGTCGGCGTCCGCAAGCACCGCCACCAGGACGGTCAGGCGCTGGGCCGGATGGCCGCCGCGATCTACCGCACCGCCCAACTCCGGCTGGCACGCGGGCATTTGGTGCGGCCGCGGCTGACGCAGTTCGTCCGCGGCGAGAGCGGTTTCATCCCCCGGACCAGCGAGGTCGACACGGAGGAGCGGCCGCCGATGGCCGAGGTCCCGGAGTACGCGGAGAGCCGGGCGGCCTGAGCCGCCCCGGCGGGCTCACCCGGTGGGACGACGGGCCCCGGCGGGCGTCCCCCCTTTGGCCTCATCAGCGTCCCTCCCTTGGCCTCATTCGTACGTGTGCGCCGATCCGGTGCGGGCTAGGGTCGCGGCATGGCCTCCGAACTCAGCGGTACCACCCCTGCCCGGACGCCCACCGCGGGGCGCGGCGCCGAGGTGCTCGTCGCGTCCAACCGCGGCCCGGTCTCGTATGCCGTCGGTGCGGACGGCGCGCTGACCGCCAAGCGGGGCGGCGGGGGGCTGGTCTCGGGGCTGTCGGCGATCGGGCCGGAGACGGACGCGGTGTGGGTCTGCGCGGCGCTCGGCGACGGTGACCGGGAGGCCGTGCGGCGCGCGGACGGTGAGCTTCCGACGGCCGACACCGGTGGACAGCGCGTCCGTATGCTGGACATCCCGGCGGAGGTGCACGCCGCCGCCTACAACGGCATCGCCAATTCGGTACTCTGGTTCGTCCACCACATGCTCTACCAGACGCCGCTGGAGCCCTCGTTCGACACGGAGTTCCGGAAGCGGTGGGCGGCGTACGAGGCGTACAACGCGGCGTTCGCGGCGGCGCTGGACCTGGCGGCGGCGCCGGGCGCCGCGGTACTGATCCAGGACTACCACCTGGCGCTGGCCCCCGGAATGCTCCGCGAGCGCCGACCCGACCTGCGGATCTGCCACTTCTCGCACACCCCGTGGGCGCCGCCGGAGTACTTCGCACTGCTACCCGACGACATCCGGGACCGGCTGATCCGGGGCATGCTCGGCGCGGACCGGGCGGGCTTTCTGACACGGCGGTGGGCGGCGGCGTTCGTGGCGTGCTGCACGGCCACCCTGGAGGCACGGTGCGCAGTCCACCATTCGGACGGCGAGGCACCGCACGTGGTCACCGCGCCCCCGGGCCGTACGCCGCACACCACCCGGATCGGGGTGCACGGCCTGGGCGCCGACGCGGAGTTCCTGCGGGAGCGGGCGCACCACCCGGACGTCGACGAACGGCTGACGGCGCTGCGCGCGCAGATCGGCGGCGGGGACGGACCGGAGCGGCGCCGCACGATCGTCCGGGTCGACCGCACCGAACTGTCGAAGAACATCGTCCGCGGGCTGCACGCCTACCGCCGTCTGCTGGCGGACCGCCCGGAGTGGCGCGAGCGCGTCGTCCACCTCGCGTTCGCCTACCCCTCCCGCCAGGATCTGGCCGTCTACCGCGACTACACCGCGGAGGTGCAGCGCGTCGCCGAGGAGATCAACTCCACGTACGGCACGCCTGGTTGGCAGCCGGTGGTACTGCATGTCAAGGACGATTTCGCGCGTTCGCTGGCCGCGTACCGCCTCGCCGATGTGGCCCTCGTCAACCCCATCCGGGACGGCATGAACCTCGTCGCCAAGGAGGTCCCAGTGGTCTCCGACGCCGGGTGCGCGCTGGTCCTCTCCCGGGAGGCGGGCGCCCACGAGGAGCTGGGCGAGGACGCGTGGAGCATCAACCCGTACGACATCAACGCGACGGCGGACGCGCTGCACGCGGCCCTGTCGATGCCGGACGAGGAACGCGCGGCCCGCTCCGCCCGGCTCGCCGCCGCGGCCACGGCGCTGCCGCCCGCCCAGTGGTTCACGGAGCAGTTGACGGCGCTACGGGGGTGAGGGCGGGCCCCGCAGACCGGTCCTCGGCGCCCGTCAGCCCGTCAGTCCGTCAGCCGGTCAGCCGGTCAGCCCGCCAGTCCGTCAGCCGGTCCGCGAGGGCGTCGAGGAGGGCGATGACGCCGGTGGGGCCGTCGACCACCAGGTCGGCGCGGGCGGCGAGTTCGGGGACCTCGGTGCTGCCGCTGCACACCAGCAGGCCGGTGCGGCGAGGCGCGTCGGGGTCGCTGCGGAGGCGGTCGACGGCGTCGAAGGCGGCGAGGTCGCCGAGGTCGTCACCGGCGTAGAGGACGGTACGGGCGCCGGTCTCGCGGAGCCAGGCGGTGAGGGCCACGCCCTTGTCGACGCCGGGCGGGCGGAGCTCCAGGACGTAGCGGCCCGGTTCGACGAGGAGGCCGTGGCGGGTGGCGAGGGCGGTCAGGGGGGCGCGCAGGGCGTCGAGTGCGCCCTGCGGGTCGGGGGCGCGCCGGGTGTGGACGGCGAGCGCACGGCCGCCCTTACGCTCGACGGCGGCGGCCGTCCAGGGGCCGTGCCAGACGCCGGACGCGGTGAGCACGTCCGGGAGTTCGGTCTCGGCGGCGGCGACGGCGGGCGGCGGCCCGTCGGCGTGCAGGGCGCCCGTCGCCGCCTCCCAGCGCTCGGCGCCGTAGTGGCCGAGGACGGTGAGGCGGTCCAGGCCCGGGGCGCCGTCGACTCCGGCCAGGTGGACGGCGACGGCGGCCGGACGCCCGGTGATCACGGCGGCGGCGCGCAACCGGGGCACCAGCCGCCCCAGCGCCCGGGCGGCCCCGGGGTGCGCCCGCGCCGCCTCCGGGTCGTCGACGATCTCCGCGAGCGTCCCGTCGAAGTCGACCGCGAGCGCGGCGTCCCCCGGCGCGGCCAACAGCGCGGCCAACGCGCTGCGGCCCGCTTCGGTACACGGTACGGGGAGGTCGGGGCGCGGTGGCGGGCCGGTGTCGGGCGTGCGGCCCGTGTCCGGCGTGCGGCCCGTACCGGGCGGAAGGCCGGGGCCCGCGTCCGGGCCCGGCGAGGGTGCGGCGTCCGGGGAACTGCCCATGGGGCGAGCGTACCGGGGTGGGGGCGGGGGGACCTGGTGTACGGCGGAGACGGCGGAAGGCCCTCGGCGACGCGGCGCGCCTCCGGCCGGGCCGCCTCCCGCACGAGCCGGGCCCCTGCCCCCGGGCGCCTGCCCCCGGGCCCCGTAGCGCCTCAGCGGCGGTCCCGTCGAGCCGCTCGCCTGCGGAGCAGCCGGTTGACGGTGACCGCATCATGGCGCAGCGCCCGCGGGTCGTCGAGCAGGGCGTTGAGGAGCTGGTAATAGCGCGTCGGGGAGAAGCCGAGGTGCTCGCGGATGTGGCGCTCCTTGGGGCCGGACGAAGGCCAGGAACGGCGCTCCACGGCGAGCACCGCCACGTCCAGGGCGGAGAGTTCACCGGGTGCGGGCGCTTCCGGGGCGTTCTCGGGTGCGGGAGCCGGGGCACCCTCGGGGGCGGAAGCCGTGCCGTCCTCGGAGGCGGAAGCCTGACCACCCATGGGCGCGGAAGCCGGGGTGTCCTCGGGTGCGGCAGCCGGGGCACCCTCAAGCGGGGCGGTCGCCTCCGTACCGCCGTCCGTCCCCCGGTCCGTGCCGTCCTCGCCGCGCGTCGTCACGTTCCCACGATAATGCCCTGGTCGGACGGCCGGGCGGGGGCGGGATGACGGGCCGGGGCGGCAGCCGGGCCGGGAAGCCGCCACCGGCCGGGCGCCCGAACCGAGCGCCCCTGGTGCCGGGCCCCCGGGCCGGGCCCCCGCCCCCAGGGGCTCACCCCCCGGCCGTATCCGCCGCCTCCGCCGTGTTCTGGAGGTCGGAGAGGATGCTCGACGGGTCGCCCTTGGGGTCGACCGCCGTGCCCATCTCCGACTTGAGGGCCTTGGCGACCTCCGGCCACGACGTCTTGTTCGCGGGGTAGAACTGCGCGTCGCGCAGCGGGCCGACGAAGTCCTGGAGCGTGCCGAAGCGGTGGTCACCGGCCATCTTCTGGGCGGCCGAGATGGTGACCGGCAGCAGGCCGAAGTCGTGGGAGAAGTTCAGCACGTTGGTGTCGTCGTAGACGAAGTCGAGGAACTTCCCCACCTGGGTGCGGTGGCCGTTGTGCTTGAACGCCATCATCCAGTCGGAGACGCCCAGGGTCGACGCGGACGGGCCGTCCTTGCCGGGCAGATCGGCGGTGCCGTAGTCGATACCGTTGGCCTCCGCCTGCTTGATCAGCGCCGGATGGCCGTTGAGCATGCCGACCTGGCCGTCGGCGAACCCGGCGAAGGCGTCCGCGCGGTTGAGGGTGGCCGGGTCGCCGCCGGTCAGCCCCTTGTCGACGAGTTCGTCCCGCAGCCACTCGAAGGTCTTGACGTTGGCGGGCGAGTCGATCGCGTACTTGCCGATGTCGTCGGTGTAGCCGCCGCCCCCGCCGAGCATCCAGTTCAGCGATTCGGCCTGGGGCTCCTCCGGGCCGAGCGGCAGCGCGTACGGCCTCTTCACGCCCTGCTTCTTCAGCAGTTCGGCGTCCTCGGCGACGTCGTCCCAGGTCTTCGGCGCCTTGGCGATGCCCGCCTGGGCGAAGAGCTTCTTGTTGTAGAAGAGGCGGCGGGTGCTGGCGGCGAAGGGGATGCCGTACTGCACCCGGCCCACCTCGCCCGCCTCGGCGAGCGTCGGCTGGAGGCCGGCCTGGACGGGGATGGAGAGCAGTTCGTCGGCGCTGTACAGCTGGCCCTGGGCGGCGTAGTCGGCGTACGAACCGCTCTGCGCCAGGTCGGGTGCGTGCCCCTTCCGGACCAGATCGGCGACCTTCTTGTCGACGTCCTTCCAGTTGTAGACGTCAACCTCGACCTTGATGCCGGGATGCTTCTTCTCGAAGGCGCGGGTCAGCTGGTCCCAGTACTGCCGCGAGCCGGGGCCCGTGCCGTCGCCGTAGTCCGCGGCGACGAGCTTGAGGGTGACGCGGTTGCCCTGGCCCGCGCCGCAGCCGCTCAGGGTGAGGGTCAGGGCGGTGACGATTCCCGCCGCCACCAGGCTCGTGTACCGCCGCTGCACTGCTGTTACCGCCCTTTGTCCGGATTGATCGTGGTACCGGGTCCGCGTACGGCATCGGGGATCACCCTCCGCCGCCGCGGCGGCACGCGCCCGGGGCGACGCGCCGCACATGAGGTCTGCACCACAGTCCCCACCGCTGCGCAGGCGCCACGGAACTCCGCAGGTCACTGCGGCCTGACGGCGAACGAACCATGGGGTGGCACCAAGGATCAAGGATACGGGCAGGGCCGCACCGCGAGTGGACTAGACCTTTAGGACCGACTCGCGCGAAACTGTCCCCGTGAGACACGTCATCGCCCTTGATGTGGGCGGCACCGGAATGAAGGCCGCCCTCGCGGGGGCGGACGGGACCCTGCTCTACGAGGCGCGCCGCCCCACCGGCCGCGAGCGCGGCACCGACGCCGTGGTCGAGACCGTCCTGGGCTTCGCCGCGGAGCTGCGCGACATCGGCCGGGCCCGCTTCGGCACGCCCGCGGCCGCCGCGGGCGTCGCGGTCCCCGGCATCGTCGACGAACGGACCGGCATCGCCGCCTACTCCGCCAACCTCGGCTGGCGCGATCTGCCGCTGCGCGACCTCCTCTCCCGGCGGCTGGGCGGCATCCCCGTCGCCCTCGGCCATGACGTCCGCACCGGCGGGCTCGCCGAGGGCCGCATCGGCGCCGGACGCGACGCCGGACGGTTCCTCTTCGTCCCCCTGGGCACCGGCATCGCGGGCGCCATCGGCATCGAGGGCCGCATCGAGACGGGCGCGCACGGCAGCGCCGGGGAGATCGGCCACATCGTCGTACGCCCCGGCGGGCGGCTCTGCGGCTGCGGGCAGCACGGCTGTCTGGAGACGGTGGCGTCCGCCGCCGCCGTCGGCCGCGCCTGGGCCGCGGCGTGCGGCGATCCGTCGGCGGGCGCGGCGGACGCGGCGAAGGCCGTGGAGTCCGGCGATCCGCGCGCCGCCGCGGTGTGGCAGGACGCGGTGGACGGCCTCGCCGACGGCCTGGTCACCGGCCTCACCCTGCTCGACCCGCAGACGCTGATCATCGGCGGCGGGCTCGCGGAGGCGGGCGACACGCTCTTCGTGCCGCTGCGCGAGGCGGTCCGCGCGCGGGTGACGTTCCAGCGCCTGCCCTCGATCGTCCCGGCGGCTCTGGGGGACGCCGCCGGCTGCCTGGGCGCGGGTCTCCTCGCCTGGGATCTACTCTCCACGGAGGTATCCGCCTGATGGCACAGCAACAATCCGCGGGCCGTGCCGGTGACCGGCGCACCGTCCTCGCCGGGGCCCGTATCGCGACCCCGTCCGGCGTCGTCGAGGACGGCCGGATCGCGGTCGCGGACGGCCGCATCGCCGAGGTGTCCGGCGGCCCCGCCCCGGACGGCCCCGGCGGCGCCACGGCGGGCCACACCGATCTGACGGGCCATCTCATCGTGCCCGGCTTCATCGACATGCACCTGCACGGCGGAGGCGGCGGCTCCTTCTCGTCAGCGGACCCCGAGGAGTGCCTGCGGGTCGTCGACGCCCACCGCCACCACGGCACCACCTCGATGATCGGCTCCACCGTCACCGGCGACCTCGACGACCTGTCCCGGCAGGCAGCGGCCCTCGCCGAACTCACCGAGCAGGGCGACCTCGTCGGCATCCACTTCGAGGGCCCCTTCATCTCCCCGCACCGCTGCGGCGCCCACCAGCCCGAGCTGCTGCGCGACCCCGATCCGGCGGACGTCCGCAAGCTCGTCGCCGCCGGTCGCGGCCGCACGAAGATGATGACCGTCGCCCCCGAACTCCCCGGCGGCCTGGAGTCCGTACGCCTGCTCGCCGACTCCGGTGTCCTCGCCGCCGTCGGCCACACCGACTCGACGTACGACGCGACCCGCGACGCCATCGACGCCGGGGCGACCGTCGCCACCCACCTCTTCAACGCGATGCCCGCGCTGGCCCACCGCGCGCCGGGGCCGGTCCTGGCGCTGCTGGAGGACGAGCGGGTCACCGTCGAGATGATCAACGACGGCACCCATCTGCACCCGGCCGTCCTCCAGATGGCCTTCCGGGACGCGGGCGCCGGGCGGGTCGCGTTCATCACCGACGCGATGGGCGCGGCGGGCATGTCCGACGGGATGTACCACCTCGGCCCGATGGGCGTGGCGGTCACCGACGGCGTCGCCCGGATCGCCGAGGGCCCCACCGCCGGGTCCATCGCCGGGTCCACCCTCACCCTCGACCGCGCGTTCCGCCGCGCCGTCACCGTCGACGGTCTGACGGTCGGCCAGGCCGTACAGGCCCTTTCGGCCAATCCGGCGCGACTGCTGGGTATCGACGACCGGACCGGTTCCCTGGCCGTCGGCAAGGACGCCGATCTGGTCATCCTGGACGCCGCGTACGAGGTCGTGGGCGTCATGCGGCACGGCGCGTGGGTGGTCCGCCCGTCCGGCGCCTGACCCGTCGCGGGGCCGGGGGCGACCGCCGTACGCCGAAGGCCCGGCGGCAAGTGGACGGCGGCGCCCCCGGGTCTGGGCCAACCGCCGCGGTCGATGGCATGATCGCTCGCGCACTTGTCCGTACGCGGCCGCCCGGGGGCGGTTGCCCGGCCCGGTGGCCGCCGCGATGGCCGCCCGGCCCACCACCGCCCGGCCACCGGCCGACCGGGCCCGGCGCGGGAGGAAAACATGATCCTCACGGTCACGCTCAACGCCGCCCTCGACCTGACCTACCGGGTGCCGCGCCTGACCCCGCACGCCACCCACCGCGTCACCGACGTGGCCGAACGCCCCGGCGGCAAAGGGCTGAACGTCGCGCGGGTGCTGGCCGCACTCGGCCACCGCACCGTCGCCACCGGGTTCGCCGGCGGCGGCACCGGGGACGCGCTGCGCGCCCTGCTGACCCAGGAGAGCGACGTCACGGACGCGCTGGTCCCGGTGGGCGGCGCCACCCGCCGCACCGTCGCCGTCGTCGACGCGGCCACCGGCGACACCACCCAGCTCAACGAACCGGGCCCGGTCGTCTCCCCCGCCGAGTGGCGCACCTTCCTCGGCACCTACCGCGAACTGCTGGCCGATGCGCGGGCGGTGGCGCTCTGCGGCAGCCTGCCGCCGGGCGTCCCGGTCGACGTCTACGCCCGCCTGACCCGGGCCGCGCGCAGCGCCGGGGTGCCGGTCGTGCTGGACACCAGCGGCGAACCGCTCCGCCGTGGCCTCGCCGCCCGCCCCGACCTCGCCAAGCCCAACGCCGACGAACTCGCCGCGCTCACCGGCACCACCGAACCGCTGCGCGCCGCCCGCGACGCCCGCCGCCGCGGCGCCCACGCCGTCGCCGCCTCGCTGGGCCCGGACGGCATGCTCGCGGTCACCGCCGACGGCGCCTGGCAGGCCGCCCCGCCGCGCCGGATCGCCGGGAACCCGACGGGCGCCGGCGACTCCGCGGTCGCGGGCCTGCTCTCCGGCCTCGTCGAGGGGTTGTCATGGCCCGAACGGCTGTCCCGCGCGGTCGCCCTGTCCGCGGCGACGGTACGGGCCGAGACCGCCGGGGAGTTCGACGCGGCGACCTACGCGGAACTGCTGCCGGAGGTCCCGGTGACGGAGCTCCCCGTCCCCTCGGCGCCCGGCCGCTGACCGGCTCGGTCCCCGGGAAGCGCGCCGGTCAGGCGATCTTCTTCTCCAGCCAGAGCTGGTCGATGTTGACGTCGCACTTGTTGCCGTCTTCACAGGAGAGCGTGACGGTGTTGGCGCCCTTGTTGAGGGGCACCCGCTGCCAGGTTTTCTGCCAGCCCTTCTCCCAGGAGCCTTCCTCCGAGCCTGCGAAGTTCTTCATGTTGAGCGGCCGCTCGTCCCGCTTGCCGTTGACCGTCAGCGTGAGGTCCCTGTCCTGACCGGGAATGCCGTAGCCGACCCACATCTTGTACGCGCCCTCCTCCTCGACGTTCAGCGTCCACGTCGCCGACGCGCCGGGGGTGTTCATCCCGGCCACATAGACGCCGCCAGCCGAGTGCGCCCCGGGGACGTCCTTGGAGGTGGTGGCACCGCCACCGAGCTTCAGGCTGCCCGCGTCGTCCTTGGGCAGCGGCGCCTTGCTGGGCTTCTCGGCGGGCTTGTGCTCCGGCTGCTCGGACGTGCTCACCGTCTCGCTCGGCTGCGCCTTGTTGTCGGCTTCCTTCCCGGAGTTGTTCAGCATCGCGATGCCGATCGCTATGCACACCACGCCCACCACGGCGACCGCGCCGATCAGCAGGCCCTTGTGGTTGCGCTGCGGCGGCGCGGGCGGCCCGGCCTGCGGCGTGCGGGCCCGTTCACCGCCGGGGAGCGTCTCCGGCGCCGCGTAGGAGGCGTTCTGCCGGCCCTGGCCGGACTGCTGGGACGCACCGCCGTACTGCCGCTCGCCGACCGCGCGGACCTGGTTGTACGAGGTCCGCGGCACGCCCTGCTGCCGTGTCGCGCCGTCGCCGCCCGCGCCGCCCTCGCCGCCTTCCGAGCGGTAGAGGTACCCGAACGGGTCGTCGTTCCCCGGCGTGTCCGAGCCCGTGTTGCCGGCCGTCATTGCGTGTCACTCCCCAGCGATCTGTCTCGCGTCCGGATGCCCGCGCGGTCCTCCGCGTGCATCTGCACTTTCCGAGCCCCCGGCGGCGCCGCGCCGCATCGGCGCAGCCTACCCCGTCCACGCCGCAGCACGCCGGGCCTGTTCTGGGCACAAGATCGCTACGGATCGATGAACGGCGGGTGTGCCCGTCCGGGGCCCGGCAGCGGCGGCAGCGGGGCGCCCGGAGGCCCCGCCGCACGCCACCCGGAGGGCCCGCCGCACGCCGTCCGGAGGGCCCGCCGCACGCCGCCCGGAAGGGCCGCGCGAGACGGCCCGGGGTGCCCCGGCAGTCACCCGGCCCGGCGGTGCGCCTTCGCCCGGGACCGCTTCTCCACGTACATCCGCTGGTCGGCGGATTGCAGCACCTCTTCGGCGGTCATCCCGCACCCGGCCCAGCCGACGCCGAAGCTGGCGCCGACCCGTACCGCGCGGCCGTCCACCCGGATCGGCGGGATGATCGCGTTCCGCAGCCGTACGGCGAGGTCCTGGGCGTCGGCGGTGCCCAGACCGTCGGCGAGGACCACGAACTCGTCACCACCGAGCCGGGCCACCGTGTCGCCGTCCCGGACGCCGCTGGTCAGCCGCCGGGCGACCTCGATGAGCACCGCGTCGCCCGTGTGGTGACCGAACCGGTCGTTGATCGACTTGAAGCCGTCGAGGTCGCAGAAGAGCACCGCGAGCCCCTTGGAGCCGTCGTCCGCCGGCCCGTCCGAGGGCGCGACGGTGTGCACATGGTGGTCGTACGGCAGCGCCCCGCCGACGCGCTGCTCCATGCCCTCCAGCCCCTCGTACGCCTCGGCGCCCTCCGCCGGGTAGGCGGCCCGATCACCGGCACCGGCGAAGACGGCGGCGGAGACCGCGTACGCGTCGGCGGGGTCGCCCGGCGCCCGTCCGCACAGCCGGGCGCCGAGGCGGGCCCGCAGTTCGGCGCTGTTGGGCAGGCCGGTCAGCGCGTCGTGGCTGGCGCGGTGGGCGAGCTGGAGCTCGTGCCGCTTGCGCTCCTCGATGTCCTCGACGTGGGTGAGCAGGAACCGCGGCCCGTCGGCGGTGTCGGCGACGACGGAGTTGCGCAACGAGACCCAGATGTACGTGCCGTCCCGCCGGGCCAGCCGCAGCTCCGCGCGGCCCCCCTCGGCGGAGGTGCGCAGCAGGGTGCCGATGTCCTCGGGGTGGACGAGGTCGGAGAAGGAGTAGCGGCGCATCGCGGACGCCGGGCGGCCCAGCAGACGGCAGAGCGCGTCGTTGGTGCGCAGCAGCCGTCCGTGCTGGTCACCGCCCATCTCGGCGACGGCCATCCCGCTCGGCGCGTACTCGAACGCCTGCCGGAAGGACTCCTCGCTGGCGCGCAGCGCCTGCTGCTCGCGCTCCAGCCGGACCAGCGCCCGCTGCATGTTGGCCCGCAGCCGGGAGTTGCTGATCGCTATGGCGGACTGGAACGCGTACACCTGGAGCGCTTCCCGGCTCCAGGGATTGGGGCGGCGGCCGTTGCGCGGCCGGTCCACGGAGATCACGCCGAGCAGTTCGCCGCTGCCGTCGGGCGAGGTGTGCATGGGCGCGAAGAGGCGGTCACGGGGGTGCCACTCGCCGTTGAAGCTGGGGTCGGGCCCGGCGGTGTGCCACTGCGGGACGTCGTCGTCGTCCAGCACCCAGCCCTCGGTGTACGGCACGAAGCACAGCGTGCCCCAGCGCTCCCCCATGGACAGCCGCCGCTCCCAGGAGTCACGCGACCCGACCCGCCCGGCCATCAGCGCCTCGGCGCCCGCGCTCCCGGCGACCGCGGCCACCACCAGATCACCGTCCGGCCGTACGAGATTGACCGCCGCCAGCTCGAACCCGAGCCCGGTGGTCACTCCGTCCGCGACGGTCTGCAAGGTGTCCGCCAGGCTACGAGCGGTATTCAGCTCGGCGACCACCTTGTGCAGCTGCCGCAAGGTCGTCAGGCGGACGTACGGCTCCGACTCGGCCTCCATCGCTCGCTCTCCCTGAGACCTCGACAGCAACTCCACACTTCTTTGTCGTCCGTTTCCACGGCCACTGAATCACAGTGAGCTGCCCACTCGGTACACAGGGTCAACAATTCCCGCGCGCTGTGACTCAAGTCACAAGCCATGACGTGTAGTTGAGGGCCGCCGAGGGAAACGGGGAATCGCCCCTTCCATGCTTTCTGAACGCAAATTCCGCGAACCCCTTTCGCACGCACCTTCTCCGTCGCCGGACCTAGGCCGCAGGTGGTCCCGGGGCCCGATGCGCGACCGTACAGCCCGGCGCTAGCGTTCATGGCGTGTTCACGAAAAGCCCCACCGCCGCAGCCGCCGACCTTCCCGCCCCCACCACTCCCGCCACCACCGTCAGCCTCGCATCCGTGCCGGAGGGCGGTCCGGTCCCGCATTCTGGTGGGGTGAGCCACGACGAGTTCCGCGCCGCCCTGTCCCGCCTCGCCGCCGGCGTGGTGCTCATCGCCGCGCACGATCCGGACAGCGGGCCACAGGGCGAGGCCGTCGGCATGACCGCCACCGCGTTCGTCTCGGTGTCCCTGGATCCGCCGCTGGTGATGGTGAGCGTTCGCAACGACTCCCGGATGGACGACCTGTTGGCGCAACAGCCCCTCTGGGCCGTTTCGGTCCTGTCGGAGGGTCAACGCCACATTGCCGGACGGTTCGCCATGAAGGGCCGCATCAGCGACCGACTGCTCTTCGCGGACATCCCGCACGTAACCGGCGAAGCGACCGGCGCGCCGCTCGTCAGCGGCGCCCTCGCGAACCTGGAGTGCCGCACCGAGCAGCGCGTCGTGGCGGGCGACCACACCCTCGTCATCGGCCGTGTCCTGACGGCCGTCGCCCCCAGCGAGGACGACGGCCCGCTGACGTACTTCCGCGGGAAGTACCGGCACCTGGGCTGAGCCCCCTCCGGCACGGCCCGTTCCGCGCCCGGCCGGTCAGTCCCAGCCGCGCCCGGAGCGTCCCTTCTTGACGTCGCCGCGCTGCTTCTTCTCCCGCAGCCGCCGTTCGTTGACGCCGCGGGGGACGCGCGCCTTCCGCCGCTGCTTGGGCGGCGGCGCGGTCGCCTCCGCGAGCAGCGAGGCGAGCCGTACGGCCGCGGTCTCGCGGTTGCGCCACTGGGAACGGTGGTCGGAGGCGCGCACGGAGAGCACCCCGTCGGTCAGCCGGTGCGCCAGCCGCTCCAGGGCGCGTTCCTTCCAGACCTCGGGCAGCGCCTCCGTCCGGCCGAGGTCGAAGCGCAACTCGACCTGACTGTCGGTGGTGTTGACGTGCTGGCCGCCCGGACCCGAGGACCGCGAGAAACGCCAGACGAGTTCGGCCTCGGGAAGAACGACCGCACCGCGGATGACATGGGGCCCGGACATACCCCTATGGTCCCGCGTTCCGCGGCCTCGGTCACCCGCATTTCGCCGTGGGCCGTTCCAGGAGCCCGCGCGCGCCACGCCCGGAGCCCCCGCGCGCCACGCCCGGAGCCCGCGCGCCACGCCCGGAGCCCGTGCGCCCCGGCCCGTCCGGCCGCACCCCGCCCACCACCGGAAACCCATCGCAAAGAAAGTAAAGGGAGCTGGAACCTCGCGGCCCCTCGCTCGCGTTGAGTGAGGAAACGGTAGCTTCGTCCGCAGTACGGAGCCCGCTGCATTCGACGAGGGAAAGGGACATCCCATGGCTGTAAGCCTGTCCAAGGGCGGCAACGTCTCGCTGACCAAGGAGGCACCCGGTCTCACCGCCGTCACGGTCGGCCTCGGCTGGGACGTCCGCACCACCACCGGCACCGACTTCGACCTCGACGCCAGCGCCATCGCGGTCAACCCGAGCGGCAAGGTCTACTCGGACGCCCACTTCGTCTTCTTCAACAACAAGGCGACGCCGGACCAGTCCATCGTCCACACCGGCGACAACACCACCGGCCAGGGCGAGGGCGACGACGAGTCCATCAACGTCAACCTCGCCGCGCTGCCCGCCGACGTCGAAAAGATCGTCTTCCCGGTCTCGATCTACGACGCGGAGAGCCGCAGCCAGAACTTCGGCCAGGTGCGGAACGCCTTCATCCGCGTCATCAACCAGGCCGGTGGCGCCGAGGTCGCCCGCTACGACCTGAGCGAGGACGCGGCCACCGAGACCGCCATGGTCTTCGGCGAGCTGTACCGCAACGGCGCCGAGTGGAAGTTCCGCGCCGTGGGCCAGGGCTACGCCTCCGGCCTCACGGGCATCGCCCAGGACTTCGGCGTCAACGTCTGACATGCCTGACGGCGGCGGGCCGGCCCCACTCGGCTCCGGTCTGCCGCCGCGCCCGGCGCCCGCACGCCGGGCGCCCGTTCATCCCCTCGGGCCGGGCCGCCCCGAGGATGCCCCGGCACTCGCCCGGATGCAGTTCGCGGCCTGGCTGGAGACCTATCCGGGCGCGGCACCCGGAATCGACGAGCGGTGGATCCGGGAGCAACGCGGCGACCTGCTGACGGAGGAAGGTGCCGCCGGGTGGCGCACCTTCCTCGACAAGGCGTCGCACCATCCGCACCTCGCCTTCTGTCACGTCGCCCGCGCGCCCGCTGGCGCCTTGACCGCCGTCCTGTGCGGTCTACGCGAAGACGCTGCCGCCCCTGAGGCGGCGGCGAACCCTGCCCCGTCCGGCCCGTCGTCGGAGAGCGTCACGCTCGGGCCGATGTACGTACTGCGCAGGGCGCAGGGCCTGGGGATCGGCGGCCGTCTGAGGGACGCCTTCCTCGCCTGGGCCGGTGACGCGCCGATGCGCCTCTGGGTGACGTCCTCCCACGACCGTGCCATCCGCTTCTACCGCCGCCACGGCTTCGCCCCCACCGGCGAACACCACCTCTGGCGCGACCGCCTGCCCAACATCCGGATGGCCCGGGGCGGCGGGTCCGGAGACTCGTCGGCCGGATAAGGCCCGCCTCCCCTGCCCTCCCTCCCTATGCGGCCGCGGGCCCGCGATGGGCGGCCCGCCGCGACAGGGGCGGAGAGGTCGACGAAGAAGCCAGGGGATCCGCGGGCGGCGCCGCTGCCGCCTCACCGTCCGAGGCACCCTCGGGCGTGGCTGCGTGGGCGACGGCTTCCATCGACAGGCCGAGCGTGTCGGCCAGCGCGGCGATCGTGAAGAACGCGGGCGTCGGCACCCGCCCGGTCTCGATCTTGCGCAGCGTCTCGGCCGACAGCCCGGCCACCGCCGCGACCTCGACCATGCTGCGTGCGCCGCGCGCCGCACGCAGCAACGCGCCGAGCCGCTCGCCGCGCTCGCGTTCCCAGGGAGTCAGTGGAGTCCGGACCATGGACGTGATACTAATACCGGTAAAGAAATACCGGTAAAGAAATACCGCTCCGGTATCGCTTGGCCGCGTATCGCTGCGCCTGGGGGTTCGCGCTGGGGGCTCGGGCTCCGGGCTCGCCGCTCCGTACGCCGGGTCTCGGGCTTCGGATCTCGGGCTTCGGATCTCGGGCTTCGGATCTCGGGGCTCGGCCTCGGGCCCCGGATCTCGGACTCCGGGCCCCGAGCCCCGCCCCCCGGGCGCCCGTCCGGTACGCGGCGTCGGCGGTTCCGGCGCGCGAATCACCACGAAAGGCGTCACACCATGGTCGAGATCAAAACCGATGCGGCACTGGACGCGATGCGCGTGGCCGGGCGGGTCGTCGCCGACGCGCTGGCCGCCGCCCGCGCGGCCGCCGCCCCCGGCGTACGGGTACGGGAACTGGACGAGGCCGCCCGCACCGTCCTGAGCGAGGCCGGGGCCACCTCTCCCTTCCTCGGCTACCGGCCCTCCTTCGCCCCGACCCCGTTCCCCGCCGTGATCTGCGCATCCGTCAACGACGCGATCGTGCACGGCATCCCGAACGACACCCGCCTGCGCGACGGCGACGTGGTCGGCATCGACTGCGGCGCCCTCGTCGACGGCTGGGCGGGCGACGCCGCCGTCACCTTTGCCGTCGGCACGCCCCGCCCCGAGGACCAGCACCTGCTCGACACCACCCGCCAGGCCCTCGAAGCGGGCATCGCGGCGGCGGTGACCGGCGCGCGGATGGGCGACATCGCGCACGCCATCGGCAGCGTCGGCCGGGCGGCCGGTTACGGCATCCTCGACGGCTTCGGCGGCCACGGCATCGGCCGCCGCATGCACGAGGACCCGCCCGTACCCAACGAGGGCCGCCCCGGCCGCGGCTTCCCCCTCCGCCACGGCCTGGTCCTCGCCATCGAGCCGATGTTCCTCGCCGGCGGCGGCGACACCTACGTCACCGACCCCGATGGCTGGACCCTCCGCACCAAGGACGGCAGCCGCGCCGCCCACTTCGAGCACACCGTGGCCATCACGGAGGACGGGCCGCGCATCCTGACGCTGCCGTAGAAATCCGCCGTGGAGATCTGGCGTGGAGATCTGCCGTAGCGGTGCCCGCCCCGGCCTCCCCGCCGTCGGCTCCCCTCCGGCCATGACACCATCGGCACCGTGATCGACCTCGGCTACTCGCTCTCCCGCCGCTTTCCGGACCCGCCCCAGACCGACTACCGGACGGCGGATGTCCACACCCTGCGGCACGACCTCTTCTGCGGTGACGTCTACCTCGCCGACACCCGGGAGGACCGTGAGGTGTCCACGGCCTGGGGCTGGGTGCCGGTGCTCGACTTCGCGTGGGCACTGTGCGACATCGTCGAGAAGCTGGACACCGATCCGCGGGGCAACAGGTCGGCGCGGCCGGTCCGCGCCGAGCTGGACTTCACGGAGTCCGCGGACCGGATGCTCTTCGAGCGGCGCTTCGGCTGGGTGGAGGTCACCGCCGACTGGATGACGACGGACGAACCGCCGCTCGTCCTCAACCACGGCGCCCTGCGCCGCGAGGCCCGCGACTTCCTGCACGACCTGATCGCCGACCTCGGCGACCTGCACGACGGCCTCGCCGACAACCCCGCCATCTGGGCCCTTCAGGCCCGCTTTCCCCGGGTCTGACCGGCCCGCGGCTCCCGCACGGCCCGCCCGTACGGGCATCCGCGCCCGGTCCGTACGGCCGGACCGCCGCCGGATCCGGCCCGCGGACCACGGGTGCGGCCCGTACGCCCCTCACCTCGTAAGGCACGCGGCCCATGGGTGTGGCAGCCCGTACGTCCGGGTGATCGCCGCGGCGAGCCACCGCCGTTGCGGGGTGGTGAGGACGGGCAGGGCGGCGCGGAAGTCCGCCTCGTCCTTGGGGCGCGGGGCCTGGGCCTTGTAGTAGAGCTGCACCTCGGGCGTGAGGAACGGGATGCCTCCTGCGGCGGACGGTGAGCCGGTCAGCGCGTCGAGGGGTCTGCGCACGCCGGGGTCGCGCCGGGAGGTCCATTCGTCACCCCGGGACTCGTCCAGCATCACCTGGAGACGCCAGGGCACCCGCGGGCCCGGGCGGCACCAGACGTCGTGGACCCGGGCGGGCAGGGTTTCGCCCGGCCGCCACGGGCGCAGCCGTCCGGGCGGATCTGCGGCCCACCACTCCCAGTCCGGCAGGGCCCGCTGCACCACGAGGTGATCGCGTCTCAGCACCAGGACGTCGATGTCGGCGTGGTCACGGAACGGCCGGCCCACCGCCCACTCGATCGCGAAACCCCCGGCCACCCACCAGCGGCAGCCTTGGCCGTCGAACGCGGCGGCCACCTCGGCGGGCGAGGCGGGATCCCAGTCGTTCATGTCGCCGGGGTCGTAGGGCGCTTCGTCTTTGATGTCTCTCCCTCTCCCCCCTCCCCCTCCCCGAGCCCACCCCGCCCCTCTCCCCCGCCTCTCCTCACTCCACCCGTACCCCCAACTGGGCCGCGAACGACGGTGCCAGGTCGAGGAGTTGGGCGGGGCTGATCACGGCGCCCGCGAGGCTGTCGATACCGCGGGTGACGTCGAGGGCAGCCGCGCCCCGCAGGTCGACGTCCTTCATGCGTGCGCCGGTGAAGTCCGCGCGGGCGACCGTGCAGTCCTCGAAGGTGACGCGTTCCAGCTCCGCGCCGGAGAAGTCCGGCTCGACCAGGACGCAGCCCTCGAACACCACGTCCCGCAGCTTCGCGGTGCGCAGATTCGGGAAGTCGATCTTTCCGCCGCGCACCACGACCCGTTCCAGCACCGCGCCGTGCAGCTGCGTACCGCCCAGCCGGGCGTCGGTCACCTCCACATCGCGCAGCGACGCCTGCGACAGGTCCGTGCCGACGCCCCGTATGCCGGTCAGCACGGTGTCGATGAACCGCGCGCGGCTCAGCTCCGTCTCGTCGAGGGCGCAGCGGCGGAGCGCACAGTCCATGAACCGGGCACCGCGCGCCGACTGGCCCGCCGCGTCGACGTCCGTGAACTCCAGCCCGTCGTAGTCCCCTTCGGGCTCCAGCTCACCGCCGTCGTACGCCGCCAGCTCGGGCAGTCTCACCTCCGCCCGGCGCACCGCCCGGACCGTCCCCGTACGCCGCCCTGCCACGCTCCACCGCCTTCCGTCCGCCGCCACCGCGCCCGCGGCCCGCCGCCGGGCGCGGCGACACCCCCGTGCCCGCCGCGGCCGGACGACCGGCCGCGCGCACCGTGCGTGCGCCAACCGTCATCTGCACACCCATCGTGAACCACACCACTGACAATCCCCGCCGACCGCCGCTCCCCGCAGCGCCGTTCGCCCGCTCCCGCCGGCCCCGGCACCCGCTCGGACCTGCGAAGAAGCCGTGCGAAAAGTTATTTCGGGCCTCCCCGGGGACCGCGGTGCCGTCTTCCGGGCCCGGCCGCCCGCCCCGTTCGCGGGAACGCCGGGCCCCGCCGCGCACCTCATGCCCGCAGCGCCGGAGGGCCACCGCGCACCCGCGACGGGCCCGCGCCCGTACCGCCGACGGGCCCTACCGCACCAGCGCCATCCCGTGCTCCGTGGTGTTGAGGCGGCGGCCGCCCGTCTCCGTGCACGTGACGATGTCCTCGATGCGTACGCCGAAGCGGCCCGGCAGGTAGATGCCGGGCTCGATCGAGAAGCACATGCCGGGGACGAGGGGCAGATGTTCGCCCTCCACCAGGTACGGCGGTTCGTGGGTGGTGACGCCGATGCCGTGGCCGGTGCGGTGGATGAAGTACTCGCCGTATCCGGCGGCCTTGATCACCTGGCGGGCGACGCGGTCGATCTCCTGGCACGCCACCCCGGGGCGCACCGCCTCGAACGCCGCCTGCTGCGCCTCGCGGACGATGTCGTGCACCTTGCGTTCCTCGGCGGTCGGCTCGCCGACGTGGACGGTGCGGGTGGTGTCGGAGCCGTAGCCGTCCTTGAGGCCGCCGAAGTCGAGCACGACCATGTCGCCGTCCTGGATCAGCCGGTCGCCCGCCTCGTGGTGCGGGTTCGCGCCGTTGGGGCCGGAGCCGACGATGGTGAAGTCGACCTGGCTGTGGCCGTGCCGGACCAGCAGCCTGCTGAGGTCGGCGGCCACCTCGCGCTCGTGGCGGCCGGCGAACGGCAGGCCCAGGATGTCGTCGTACGTCGCGTCGGCCGCGGCGCCCGCCGCCGCCAGCCGCTCCACCTCGTACGCGTCCTTCACGGCCCGCAGCATCGGCAGCACCTCGGAGAGCCCGCCGTAGCCGCTGTCCGGCAGGGTCCGCTGGAGCCCGAGGAGGTGCAGCGCCCAGGTGGCGTCCGAGACGCCGTAACGGCCCTTCGGGTCGAGCCACTTCGCGAGCTCCCCGTAGGGGTCGGTGCCGTCGCGCCACCCGGTGACGTCCAGGGCGCCGGCACCCGGGGCGGCCTCGGCGTCCGGCCGCTCCAGGGCGGGCACCAGCAGTCGCGGCCGGGCGCCGGGGGCGAGGACGAGGGCGGTCAGCCGCTCCGTGACCGCCGTGACGTGGTAGCCGCACAGCCAGCCCAGGTCCGGGCCCGGCGTCACGATCAGGCCGTCGAGCCCCTCCGCGGCGGCCACGGCTGCGGCCCGTTCCATCCGTCGCTCGTACGCGTCACGAGTCAGGGAAGTCACCATGGCCGCAATGTACGCCCGCCGCTCCGGCGCCCGCACCCGCTCCGGGCGGACTGCCTCCGGGGGCGCCGCCCACCGCCCACCAGCGCGCACGCCCCGCCCGCGCGCCCGGCGCACCCGGCGCACCCGGCGCACCCGGCGCACCCGGCGCACCCGCCGGACGATGCGCCCCCGGCGCGAGCCCCGGCACCCCGGTGACGGCCCGCGCCCCCGACGTCTCCCTGCCTCGGCGGCTACGCCTTCGGCTGGGTGAAGCGGAGGTTGTTGCCGAAGGGGTCGCGCAGCCCGCAGTCCGTCCCGTACGGGCGCTCCACCGGCTCCTGGGTGAACTCGACGCCCCGCTCCCGGAGCGTCTCGTAGGTCTGGCGGCAGTCGTCGGTGGTGAGGATGAGCCAGCCGCCCATCGCCCCCTTGGTGACCAGGTCGCGGACCTGGGCGGCCGTCTCCTCGGACATCGCCGGGGCGCCCGGCTTCTCCAGGAGGATCTGCCGCTCCGGGTGGCCGGGGACGGCGACGGTCAGCCACCGCATGAATCCCATGTCGATGTCGGCGGCGACCTCCAGGCCGAGGGTGCCGACGTAGAAGTCGAGGGCTTCGTCCTGGTCGAGGACGTAAAGCTGTGAGTGCGTGAGGGCGTTGAACATGTCCCTCAACCTAGGTGCAGGACCGGCCGAAAAACTTCTCCGAAACTGCTCTCTTACGGGGGCCTACGGGGGCCGCGCACCGCTTCCCCCCGGGGCGGGCGGTCGCCCTCACTCGCTGGGCCGCGTCCACGCCATGGTGAAACACGTCGGCACGCCCACCGCCACCGCTTCCTTGCGGTACGTCCGCGGCGACCGTCCGACGATCTCGCGGAACGTCCGGCTGAACGTACCGAGGCTGCCGAACCCGACCTCGTAGCAGATGTCCGTGACGCTGCGGTCGGTCTCCCGCAGCAGCGACATCGCCCGCTCGACGCGGCGTCGTTGCAGGTAGCGGTGGGGTGTCTCGCCGAAGGTGGCCCGGAAGGTGCGGGCGAAGTGGGCGGGCGAGACGTGCGCGATCCGGGCCAGCGCCGGTACGTCCAGCGGTTGCGCGTACGCGCGGTCCATCGCGTCCCGCGCCCGCAATATGCGCCGATTACGCTCCTCCACCGCCTCGTTCACGCCGCCATCAGACCACGGGCCGCTCCCCGGGTGCGGGCCCGGGGAGCGGCCCCCCGGGGCGGCGGAGAGGTGTTCAGGATGTGTTCAGGACACGGGTGGCACGGTCGGGCACCATGACTGCTGAAATCCCCGGAGCCGTCGAGGCCCACGAGCCGGCCGGCGCAGCCCCCAGGCACACCCGCCCTCGTCCGCACCGGAACAAGGTCCCCGAAGTCACCCCGTACTTCTGGGTGATCAAAGTCCTGTGCACCACGGTCGGCGAGACGGCCGCGGACCTTCTGAACGAGAAACTGGGGCTCGGGCTGACCGGGGTGTCGCTGCTGATGAGCGCGGTGCTCGTCGGGGTGCTCGTGGCACAGTTCCGCACCACCGCCTACCGGCCCGGCGTCTACTGGTCGGCCGTGGCGATGATCAGTGTCGTCGGCACTCTGCTCAGCGACAACCTCACCGACAACCTCGGCGTCCCTCTGGAAGCCTCCACCGTCGCCTTCGCGCTCGTGCTCGGCGTGGTGTTCGCCCTCTGGTTCCGCAGCGAGCGGACGCTGTCCATCCACCACATCGACAGCACCCGCCGCGAGTCCTTCTACTGGCTCGCCGTGCTGTTCACCTTCGCCCTGGGCACCGCCGCAGGTGACCTGGTCGCCGAACGCATGGACCTGGGGTACTCGCTCTCCGCCGTGCTGTTCGCCGCCGCCCTCGCCGTGGTGGCGACGGCGCGCTCCCTCGGCCTGGGTGCGGTGGGGAGTTTCTGGACCGCCTACATCCTGACCCGGCCGCTGGGCGCGTCCCTCGGGGACTACCTCTCGCAGCCGGCCACCGACGGCGGGCTCGGCATGGGCACCGTGATCACGAGTGTGCTGTTCCTGGCGGTCATTCTGGGCCTGGTGGTGTTCTTGACCGTGACCCGGCGGGATGTCTCCGGGCCGGGGCGCGGTACTCCGCAGGAAGGCTGAGAACGGGCCTGCGGCGGCGTTCAGGATGTGTTCAGGAAGTGGCTGGGAGGGTCGGGCGACGTGTGCCGTCACCGCCGCGGATGACGGCGCGAACGCCCCCTGTCGCCATTGCTTCGGAGAGTTCGAAAGTGGAAAACCCCCAAGCCCTGACCGGTCCGGACGCCGTCGTCACCGCCCCGCCGCCGACGCCCGCGGCGCCCGCCGCCGCTCCCGCGACGAAGAAACTGCCGGAGGTCACCCCGGCCTTCTGGATCATGAAGATCGCCGCGACGACCCTCGGCGAAACGGCCGGTGACCTCTTCGCCCAGACCCTCAAGCTGGGCTACTTCCTCACCACCGTCGTCCTGTTCCTGATCTTCGTGGTCACGCTCGCCGTACAGCTCAGGTCCCGGCGCTACAACCCGTTCTTCTACTGGACCGTCATCCTGTCCACCAGCACGGCCGGCACGACGATGTCCGACTTCATGAACCGGGACGCGAGCGCCAAGTACCTCTCCGGCGGGGCCTCTTCGCTCGGCTGGGGGCCGCAGGGACTGGGCCTGGGGTACCCGGCCGGAGCCGCGATCCTGATCACGCTTCTCCTCGCCATCTTCGCCGTCTGGAAGAGCACCGGGCTGACGTTCTCCCTCCGCGACATCGTCACCTTCCGCGCGGAGGCGCTGTTCTGGGCAGCGATCCTGGTGTCGAACACGCTCGGCACCTCGATGGGCGACTTCCTCTCCGACAGCTCCGGGCTCGGCTACGCGGGCGGCGCCCTCCTCGTCACCGGTGCGCTCGCGGTGCTCGTCGCCCTGATGCGGGCGCCCGCCGTGCCGAACGTGCTGCTGTTCTGGATCGCCTTCGTCCTCACCCGCCCTCTCGGGGCGACCGCCGGCGACTTCCTCACCAAGCCGCTCGCCAAGGGCGGACTGGACCTCGGCACGGCGGGTTCGTCGGCCGTGCTCCTCGCCGTCCTGATCGGCTTCACCATCCACGCACAGCTGCGTGAGCGGCGCGGCGCCGTCTCCCTGGAGCAGTGACGGCGCTCGGGGCGGGCCGGGTCAGCCGCTGGGCAGGGTGACCACGAACCGCGCCCCGGACGGGCACCCGGCGTCGTAGGCCACCTCGCCGTCCGCAGCGCGGGCGAGGCGCCGCGCGAGCGCCAGGCCCAGGCCCGCGCCGCCGTGTCCGTCCGCCGGATCGGCCCGGCTGCCCGGCCGGAACAGCTCGCCGACGAAGGCGGGCGGGACCCCGGGGCCGTCGTCACCGACCTCCACGCGGGTGACGCCGTCCGCCCGTCCGACCTGGATGCCGACCCGGGTGCGCGCGTACCGCAGGGCGTTGTCGGCCAGCGGGCCGACGATGCGTTCCAGCAGCGGGGCGGGCACCCCGGTCACCGCCGCGTCCGGGCCGGTGACCGTGACGGCGGGCCCGTCCGGGAGGGTGAGCCGGTCCGCGAGCCGCCGCAGCGTGGCCACGGCGTCGGCGGTCCCGGGGACGGCGCGGGCGGTGGCACGCGCGTCGTCGAGGAGCGTGTCGCAAATGGACCGCATGGAGTCGGCCGCGTCGGCGAGGACCGCGTGCGTCGCCGAGGTCTCGGCGACGGAGCGCGGGCGCGCCCGCCACCAGTCGAGTTCGGCGGTGATCCGCGCGAGGGGGTTGCGCAGTTCGTGGGACAGCTCCCTGGTGAGCTGCTGTTCATGGCGGAGTACGGCGCGGATACGGTCCAGCAGCTCGTCCAGGGAGGCACCGAGCCGCGCCAGCTCGGCGGGGCGGCCGGTACCGGCCAGGCGGTGCGGGGAGGCGACCGCGCTCCACCGGGTGGCCTGGTCGGTCATCACCGTCACGGGGCGCAGCGCCCGCCCCACGGCCAGCCAGGTCAGGACGTACGCGCCCGCCAGCACGGCGCCGTCCAGGGCGAGGGAGGCCCACAGCAGGGTGGCGGCCGAGGCGCGGTAGGGGGCGAGGTCCAGGGCGGCCACCACGGCGGCAGCGGGCCGGCCCGTCGCGCCGGTGTCGCCCACCGGGGCCGCGCACAGGCGTATCGGGGCTCCGGCGTCGAGCGCCGTGCACCGCTTGTCGCCGTGGGCGGCGAGGCGTGCCGCGGCCCGGCTGAGCGGGGCGCCGGCCGGAGCGGACGCGGGGTGTTCGAGGAGCCGGGGGCCCGCGTAGATCCACACGTTGGTGTCGAGCGGCGTGTCATCCGGCGTCTCCAGGACGCGTACCGGGGTGTGGCGGGTGTCGACGGTGGCGGACACCGCGGCGACCCGGGTGTGCAGTTCGTCGTCCGCCTGCTGTTGAAGGTGGTGACGGACGACCACGTTGCACACGACGGTGAGCAGCACCATGACCGACGCGGCGCAGGTCAGCGCCGCCAGGGACAGCCGTCCCCGCAGGGTGCGGGGGCCGCGGCGGGAGACCGCCGCGGCGATCCGGGAGCGGCGGGGCAGGGCGGGACCGGTCCGGTGCCGGGTCATGACAGGCGGTGCCCGATACCGCGGGCGGTGCTGATCGTCAGGGCGCTGCCGGCGTCCCGGAGCTTGCGCCGCAGGCGGCTCAGATACTGGTCGAGGGTGTTGTCGCTGACCTGCGCGCCGGGCGGCCAGCCGGCGCGGACCAGCTCCCGTCGGCGCACCACCGCCCCCGGTTCGGCCATCAGCGCGGCCAGCAGCCGGAACTCGGTGGGCGTCAGCGCCGCCTCTACGCCCCGCACGGACAGGCCGTGGCGTACCGGGTCGAGGGCGAGGTCACCCGTGGCGAGGCCGGTCGCGGCGCCGGACCGCCGGAGGGCGGCCCGCAACCGCGCGGTGAGTTCGGCGAGATGGAACGGCTTGGCCAGGTAGTCGTCGCCGCCCGAGGAGAACCCGCTCAGGCGGTCCGCGAGCCCGCCGTGCGCGGTGAGGAAGACGACCGGCCGGAGAAACCCGCGCGCCCGCATCGCCTGACACACATCCCGTCCGTCCGCGTCCGGGAGCCCGACGTCCAGCACCACCGCGTCGACGCCTTCCCCGACGAGCCGCAGCGCACCGGCCCCGTCCGGGGCGGCGGCCGTCCCGAACCCCTCCTCCCGCAGCCCGCGCACCAGCACGTCACGCAAGGCGTGATCGTCCTCGACGATCAGAATCGTGGCGGCATGCAACGGCGGTCACCTCACAGGGCCGGGCTCTGCCGCCCCCTCGGCACCGGAACGGCGGCGCCGCGCACGGACGAACGGCCACGGACGGCCACGGACGACCGGGGACGACCGGGGACGACCGGGGACGACCACGGACGACCGGGGACGGGCAGGGGACTGGCAGGAACGGGCGGAATTTCCACAGCAATGTCTACAAAACTGTCTACGGAACTGTAGACGACTGCCCGGAGCATCGGCCCGCCCCACTCCCCCCCCCTCAGCGCTCTCTCAGCGCTCTCTCAGCGCTCTCTCAGCGCTCCCTCAGCGCTCCCTCAGCGCTCCCTCAGCGAGCTCCCTCAACGCTCCCTCAGCGCTCCCTCAGCGCGGCGAGCGTCGCGTCGAGGTCGGCGCCACGGGGACGGTTGTGCGGCAGCTTGGCGAGTACGGCGGCCATGCCGCAGGTGTCGGTGAGGGCGGAGAAGACCAGGCCGCCCGCCACGCCGGCGGAGAGCAGCTGGAAGGCAGGGTGCACGAGCAGGCCGAGGACCAGCCCCAGCAGGACGAGCGTGCCCGCCGCGCAGCGCACCTGCCGCTCCATGCTCCAGCCCGCCCGGATCTCGCAGGCGGCGGGCCGCTCCAGGTCGTGGCCCGCGGCGGCCCACGCCGTGGTGCCGCCGTCGAGGGTGGCCGCCGGGACGCCCTGTTCGGCGAGGAGCGCGCAGGCGCGCGCCGAACGGGCACCGGAGGCGCACACGACCAGGAGGTCACGGCGCCCGGCCGCGTCCCGCATCCCGGGCAGCGCCCGGCCGAGGTGGTCGAGCGGAATGTTCAGGGCCCCCGGCAGATGACCGGCGGCGTACTCGCCGGGCGTCCGGACGTCGACGACGGTCAGCTCGGACAGCCGGGCCCGGGCGGCGTCGAGGGTGGTGGGGGTGGTGGCGGTGTCGAGGGTGGTGGGGGTGGCGGGGGTGGTCATGGCGGGTGATCCTCCAATGGTCGCCACCGTTCCGAACCGGGACGTACAGTACCCCTAGGGGTATTGCAGGAAAGCGGTCGGGAACGGGGGCCTGGTCATGGAACGGGAGCTTGGTCGTGGAACTGGATCTTGAGGGCGCCTCGTTGAAGTCGGTATTGAACCGGCTGCGGCGGGCGCAGGGCCAGATCGCCGGGGTGATCCGGATGATCGAGGAGGGCCGGGACTGCGAGGACGTCGTCACGCAGCTGGCCGCCGCCTCCCGGGCGCTGGACCGGGCCGGTTTCGCGATCATCGCAACCGGTCTGCAGCAGTGCGTGGCGGACATCGAGTCCGGCGCGAAGAGCGGCGACGACACCGAGCAGATGCGGGCGCGGCTGGAGAAGCTCTTCCTGTCGCTGGCCTAGGGGGAGCTACCCGGAGGCCGACGGCCGGGCTTCCTGTGGCCTCATACGACCGCATCCACCAGCATGAACGCCGCCACCGCGAGCAGCACGACGGCGAAGACGCGCTGCAGGGCCGGGCCGGACACCTTCGCCGCGAGGCGTTTGCCGTCCCAGGCGCCGAGGACTGCCGCTCCGGCGAACGGTCCGATGACGGCCCAGTTCAGGCCGGTCGCCGTCCCGGCGCGCAGCCCCAGGGCGGCGACCGAGTTGACGGTGATGACCAGCAGGCTGGTGCCCACCGCCGCCCGCATCCGCATGCCGAGCACGTTGACCAGCGCCGGCACGGCGAGGAACCCGCCGCCGACGCCAAGGACCCCGGTGACCGCCCCGAGCCCGGCACCGACGGCCGCCGCCCGGCCGGACCGTATCTGCACGGAACCCTCCCTCTGTACGGAACCCTCCGCGAGGGGACGGCGCCGGAGCATACGGAACGCCGCGGTGACCGCGAGCGCCGCGAAGGCCACGGTGAGCAGCGCGGTCGGCAGGCGCCCCGCGAGCGCGCCGCCCAGCATGGCCGGACCGGTCCCCGCCGCCGCGAACAGCAGCCCCGTACGCCATCGCACCTGCCCGTCCCTGGCGTGCGCGAGCAGCGCGGTGGCGGAGGTGACGGCGACGATGATCAGGCTCGCGGTGGTGGCCGCGACCGGGGTGAAACCGAGCAGATAGATCAACGCGGGAACGGCCAGCACACTGCCGCCACCGCCGAGCGCCCCCAGCGCGACACCGATGACCCCACCGGCGACCAGGGCGAATATCACCGAGGAACTCATACTCAGCGTGCTCCCTCTCGGTTCGCGACCGGTTCAGGCGGGGCGGACGGTGAGTCCGGCCCGCTCGGCCGCATCGAAGGAGTCGTCGACGGCCACGACGTCGCGGCCCGCCGCGTCGAGCAGCGAGGCGGCGATGGCCGCGCGCATTCCGCCCGCGCAGTGCACCCACACCTGACCTGCGGGAACGTCGTGAATACGCCGGTGCAGCGTGTGCAGCGGAACGTGCACCGAACCCTCGACGAAGCCGTTCGCCCGCTCGCCGTCCCGGCGGACGTCGAGGACGACGACACCGTCCTTGGCCCGCTCCGCAAGAGCGGCGAAGGTGGCCCGGGGGAAGGAGGCGAGCGCTTCGCCGTCACGCACCCAGTTCGCCGGGTCCCCGGTGGCCGCCGCGGCCGGACGGTCGATACCGACCCGCGCCAACTCCCGCTGTGCGTCGGCCAGTTGCTCGGCCGACTCGGCGAGCAGCGCCACCGGCTTCCCCCACGGGATCAGCCAGGCCAGGTACGTGGCGAGCTGCCCTTCGCCCTCGAAATTGAACGCGCCGGACACATGCCCCTCGGCGAAGGCGACGCGGTGGCGCAGGTCGACCACCCACTCCCCGGCGGCCAGCCGTCCGGCGATCTCCTGGGCGTCGGCGACGGCGGGCGGGGTGAGGTCGACGGGCGCGGGCCCGGCGGCGTTGGCCGGCCCCATGTGCGCGTAATAGGCAGGGATGTCGTCGAGTCCGGCCAGCAGGTCGGCGACGAACGCGCCCACCTCCCGGGTCAGCGCCTCGTTGGAAGTCTTCTCCGCACCGATCGTGGTGGACTCCCCCGTCGTCCCCCCTGCCGCGCAGAAGCTCCCGAAGCCGTGCGTGGGCAGCACCGCCGTCTCATCCGGCAACTCGGCGGCCAGCCGGTGCGCGGAGGCGTGCTGGGCCCGGGCGAGCTCCGCGGTCAGCCGCGGTTCGACCAGATCGGGCCGCCCGACGGTCCCGATCAGCAGCGACCCGCCGGTGAACACGGCGATGTCCTTACCGTTCTCCTCCAGGACGTACGAGGTGTGGTGCGGGGTGTGCCCCGGGGTGGCCAGCGCACGCAGCGCGAGCCCGGCGGCGGCGTCGATCTCCGCACGGTCCCCGTCCCGCACCGGCGTCCGCGCGAATTCCACCGCGGCTCCGGCGGGCACGAGATAGGCGGCACCGGTGATCCGCGCGAGTTCGAGACCACCGGTGACATAGTCGTTGTGCAGGTGCGTCTCGACGACATGGGATATCCGCACTCCCCGCCGGGCCGCCGCCGCGAGCACCTGCTCGACGTCGCGCGGCGGATCCACCGCCACGGCGGTCCGACCGCCGCCGGCCAGGTAGCTGCGGTTGCCCAGACCGGCGATCTCAAGGGTGTCGACGAAGAACACGGGGCACTTCCTTCCATTGCGCGATTACCCCCCGGGGTATATCGACGTTAACACGGGTACCCCTAGGGGTATCTCTGGGTGTGCCCTCGGGGGCTTCGGGGTGCGCAGTCGGGGTGCGCTCCCGGGGTGCGCTCTCGGGGGGGGTGCGGAGCCGGTACGGAGAAGAGCCACGCGGCCGTACGCGGGAAGGGCCACAGAGCAGACGGGGCACGGCCGGAGACGGCAGGGAGCCCGCGGCCGGGACATGACCAGGGGCGGCAAAGGGCCGCGGCCGGGGCGCGACCGAGGGGCCGGGGCGCCGGGCACGCCGGGCCCACCAGGCCGAAGGCGGCGACCGGCCCTCACCGGACACACCGAGCCGAAGGCGCACCCCGGAGATCAGACGCGACCGCGAGAGACCAGGCACAGTCGCAGAGGCCAGGCGCAGTCTCAGAGATCAGACACAGCCGCAGAGGTCAGGCGTACGCACAGAGATCAGACACAGTCGCAAAGGTCAGGCGTACGCAGAGATCAGACACACCCGCAGAGATCAGGTCCGCCCACGCGCCAACCCCCACGTCTGCAACACATACGCCCGCCCCTTCTCCTCCCCCGTGATCAGCGGTACGTCGAGCAGCCGGAAACCCGCCTTGGTGGCCACGGCCACGCTCGCCGCGTTCTCCGCCTCCAGCTCCAGAATCACCTGCTCCGCACCCAGCTCCTCGAAGGCATACGTGGCCATCACCCGCACCGCCCGCGCCGCCAGCCCCTGCCCACGGTGCGCCGGGCCGATCGCGTACCCCAGTTCCGTCCCCTCGGGGGCGCGCCGCAGCATCACCTCGCCGAGCGGCGCGCCGCCGTCCACGGTGACGGCCAGCATGATGACCTTCCCCTCGGCCCGCAGCCGTCGGGCCCGGTCCAGTCGATCATCGGCGGCCGCTTCGTCGAAGGGCGAGACGATCGGCGTCCAGTACGCGATATCGGGGTGATCGAACAGCTCCGGCATCGCGCCGCGATCCCCCTCCGCCCAGTCACGAAGGACGAGCCCCTCCCCCGACAGCTCCATCCGCTCGGGAAAAGACGACGTACTGCTGCTCATGGCAACGAACCTCCTGGCCTGTAAGAACGAGGCAGGGTAACCGGAGGCGCACCACCTCACCGAAATCCCCCACACCCCGCTATGCAGCCCACACACCACGTAGGCGAACGGCCCGGCCAACGGGCCCGAGCCGCGGCGGAGAGTCGAGGGCCGGTACCCACCCTCCGACGGCAAACCGACCCGCCCGGGGCGGACCGGACGAAGAAGCGACGACGGGCGACGGCAGGCGCCGCCCGGTCGGCCCATGGACACCACAGTCAAGATCCGGCAGCATCGGCGGATGCTGAGGCGCGAACGACCTGTAGTGGTCACCGTATGCGGGTCCCCAGGGGCCGGAAAGACCACCGTTGCCCGCGCGACGGCGCGCCGCCTCGGTGTGCCGTTCCTGACCCGGGACGAGATCAAGGTCGGCCTCGGACTCTCCTTGGCTTCCGCCACCGAGGACGGCAGCGTTCAACTCACCCCGGAATTCCACATCGCCGGCGGCCCTTTGAGCCTCCGCGCCGAGTCCGTGATGGTCAACACAGCCCAGCTACTCGCCTCCTCAGGCGTGAGCTTCGTCGTGGAGTCCTCCGTGTTGTCGCGCACGCTGATAGACGACCTACTCGCATGTGACGCCCGGATACTCGCTGTTCACGTCGTCGCCCGCACATCGGTCATCGACGAGCGCCTCCGCGCCCGGGCAGCCAACGGCGGGGCAACCGACCGGCAACTCTTGTCCCAGTTCCAGCAAGGCGACTGGAAGCGCTCAATTTTCGATCCACCGAGTGGAGTCGACGCCATCGTAGAAGTCGACACCACAGACGAGGGCGCTCCGGACACCGACCCCATCGAGGCAGCAGTCACCGCCCTGATCCGGTGACCGGCCCCGCTCAGATCCCCGACTCGCCCCCACCCACCGGGGCTCAGGCCACCGACCGGCCCGGCCGATGCCCCCATGGACGCCAGAACGCCCCTGGACGCCAGAACGCCCCGGCCGAACCCCGACAGGCCAACCGGCGCCGGCTGCTCGCCGACGTGTTCCCGGGCAGGCGGCTCGCGGCGGCTCTCTCACGGGTTGGATGTCCGTCACCGAGCGGTGGGTCGCCGAACGCGAGGCAGGGAGGGCAATGAGGCCGGCCGCAACGACGTCCCGCGCAACGCGTGCCCCTATGCGGCCGACGACCTGCGGCGTACCGCGTGGATTCGCGGCTACAACAAGGCGAACCCGTTCCCCCTCAGCGCAGAGGGCTGACCTCGACAGACTAGCCCTGCGCCCCGGGCCATTGAGTGGCCACGGTCTTGCTGGTGGCCCCATGAGACTCAGCCGCCGCCTGCCAGGTCAGGCCGAGCACCGACAAGGAAAGTACTGCTGAAACAGCAACAGCAGTCAGCTTCTTCTTACCGTTGTTCATATGTTCTCCTCAGCGCCTCAACCAGCCGGCAGAAGCCGCCAGAAGCCAACTCCGCTGGTCAGACGGTCAGTTATGCGATGATGCGGCAGATTAGCATGGCATGCACATGCGTCTGTGACCTGTGCCATCACCTACCGCTGATCGCGCCGGTGTCCCCCCACTTCGGTGCACGAGCGGGAAGCAACGGTTCAATCCGCGCCCACTGCACGTCAGTTGGGGCCACACCCGAACCAACGTGGTGATCACGGGCTGGGACGCTCGCGCGGCGGGTTCATACACCTCCCGCAGAAACCGCGCCTACCTGCGCCGACGCGGAATCCGAGTGGCTGTGATCAGCACCCCCACCGGGGTCCTACGCGACCTTGACCACATACTTGCCCTGGACGCCGCCCGCCTCCAGTGCCCGGTGTGCCGCTGCTGTTTCCTCCAGGGGGAACACCGTGTCCACCGCGGGGCTCAGCTTGCCCTCGACCACATGGCGGGCAAGGTCGTCGAAGTCCGCCCGCGTGGGGTTGCTGCTGAAGTAGCGCACCCGGCCGCGTCCGTGGACCGTGCTGGCCGCGAGGTAGCCGAGCGATGCAGCGGGCCGTTTCGGATCGAAGGCGATGGTGACCATGCGCCCGCCGGGATTCAGTAAGCGCCGGAAGGCCCGCAGGTCGGTCCCCGCGGTGTCCAGGACCACGTCGAAGCGGCCCAGTTCCGCCGGCCGCACCATCCGGTGGTCGACGGCCTCGTGCGCGCCGAGCCCGCGGACGAAGTCGAGGCTGGCCGCGCGGGCGAGGGCCGTGACCTCGGCGCCGTACGCCCGTCCGAGCTGGACGGCGGCGTTGCCGACACCGCCCGCCGCGCCCCGGACGAGGAGCCGTTCGCCGGGGCGCAGCCCGGCTTTGTCCCGTAGGGCGGTGATGGCCGTGGTGGCCACCGGAAGCGCGGCGGCGTTCACCCGGTCAAGGCCGTCGGGGAGCCGGCCGACCCGTTCGGCGGGCACGGTCACGTACTCGGCGGCGCTGCCGAACCCGGAGGTGCGGCCCAAGACCCCCCATACGCGGTCGCCGGCCGCGAACCGTGTGACTCCGGCACCCAGTGCGGCGACCTCGCCGGTGAAGTCCAAGCCGACGCGCTTGGGGAAGTTCCGGCCGCTCAGGAGACGGAGACGGCCGGCACGGACTGCCAGTTCGCTGCCGTTGACACTGAACGCGCGCACCTTCACGAGGACCTCGCCGTGGGCCGGCTCGGGGCGTGGCACGCGGCCCGTGTAGAGCACATCGGGGCCGCCGTAGCGGTCGTAGAGCACTGCCTTCATCATGCGGTCGTTCATCGTTCTGCCTTTGCCGCCGGGGGCCGTACAGGTCTGGCATCGACCGTAAGCTCTTAAGTGGACGCAATCGTCCGTTTGGAACGGAAGCGAGAGACAGTGATGGCGGAATCCTCTCGGATCACAGCCCGGGACGGGGTGCGGGCGGACGCCCGGCGCAACCGGGAGCGCGTCCTCGTCGCCGCCCGTGCGGTCTTCGCGGAGCACGGGATCGACGCTCCGATGGCGACCGTGGCCCGTCGGGCCGGGGTCGGCGTGGCGACGCTGTACCGGCATTTCCCGACCCGGGACGCCCTGGTGCGCGGCGCGTTCGCGCAGCAGATGGAGACCTGCGCGCGGACGCTCACCGAGGCCCTGGCAGCCCCTGACCCGTGGCAGGGATTCCAGCACCTGATCGAGACGGTCTGCGCTCTGCAACGGGAGGAACGCGGGTTCCCGGCCGCGTTCGTCACGGCCTTCCCGGAAAGCACGTCGGAACACGCGCAGTCCCGGCAACGAGCCGAGCGGGACTTCACGACCCTGGTACGCAGGGCCCAGGCGTCGGGCGCGCTGCGGGCCGACTTTCACCCTTCCGACCTCGCCGTGGTCCTCTTGGCACACTGCGGTCTGGCAACCGCCCTACCGGGTGATGGTGCAGCGTCCCGGCGGCTGGTGGCCTATCTGCTCCAGTCGTTCCGCACCAACACGGCCAACGAACCGCTGCCTCCGCCGACTACGCTCACACTGCGCAGCCTCCCGATTGCAGCTGACAGTCCCCCGGGACAGCGGCCCCCGAGAGCCTGACGTGAAACGGCACCTGCCGCAGGGCACGTCCAGTCCGACAACTCCACTTTCGTAACAGGCCCTGATGCCCCCATGGACGCCAGAACGCCCCGGCCGAAGACTCGCCCGGGGCGTTCCCACTGTTCAGCACAAGAGCCCCCTGTCGGATTCGAACCGACGACCTTCGCTTTACAAGTCCAACAAGGTTCGTGACAGAGGGTTCTAGTCCATGCCGCCCGGTCGCTGTTTGTGCGGGTCAGCGCCGGGCGGCACTTCGTCTCAGTTCAAGGCATGACAGCCTGTACGGAGCCGTCCGGCCACACATTGGCCACACATCCGGCCACACACAGGCACCCCCGCGCGATGCATTCGAGGCCGAGCAACAGCGGAGTGCGGACCATTCCCCCGACCGACCCGGACGCCAACCCTGACAACTAGAGCACCCCGCGGCGCACTTGATCGACGGCGACCCGATACCCGCGGCGAACCGCCCGCTCATCACGGCGTCGGCGATCCCCCATCGCGACGACGGGCGTCAACACCATCGTGACAACGATGCCAGCGCGTGCCGCGTGGCGCGTCCTGGATTTGCTGACCGCTGCCGCGCCGAGCGCCGCCGTGACGGCGCACGTTGCGGAAATTGCTGCCACTACTCCCGTTGGGTAGACCAAACCCGGTTCCCCCTCTTGCACCGTTACTTACCGTGCGCGGCTCATGCTGCCCTTCCGACGCAGCGCTACCACACAAGGGGGCGCAGCCTACCTGCGGACAGGGCGACGACCTAGGGAAACTCACACAGCGTGACCACGTGTGGCATATTCCAGCCGCGCGTTTTGGATTCGGACACCGAGGAGGGTGGCCACAGGCCGCTATTCCCCTGCCGCCTGATTCCGCGCCTGCTGCGCCAGGAGCCCCGCGACGAACACGTCGAGTTGCTGGACGAGTTGCGGTTCCCGAATGCCAACGAGGGCCGCCAGCTCCTCTGGGGTATGACGGCGCGCCGGGGTGGCGGTCGCCGGAGGCATCTCGTCCTCCGTGAGGATGTGGGCCCGTACGAGCAGCTCACGCAGCGGCACCTTAAGCACGGGCGCCATGGCTTCCAGCACTTCGGGTGTCGGCGTATTGGTACCGCGGAGGGTTCGCGATACGACCGGGTGTGAGATGCCCGCGGCGCGCGCGAACTGCGCCTGCCCGCCGGCCCTCGGGGTGGAGAGATCAAAGCCGAGTTGGGTGAGGCGTTCGCGCAACCACTGTGCGAATTCCTCCCGCGCGTCAGCACTTATCGTTCGTGCTCGTTCGATCCTTCGCATGCACGCAAGATACCCCGGCTCGCCCGATCAGCATGCGCTGGTGCGCATAACGCCCCCCGTTTTCACCCCCACCTGCGAGGCGTCACCTCGATCGAACCATTGGCCGAAACGTGAGGGTGACACCTCGCCGACGCCCTGCCACCCCTAAGGTACTTGCTAGCACGAACAATCGACATTACGTTCTTCCCAGCACGAACGAACGTGGGAGGTCGCCGTGCACTTCAATCACGCCCGTCTCATCGCCGCCTGGAATGCCGTGGGGGACACCAGCGATGCCGCAGTGGCCCGCCGTCTGGGGATCGACCCGTCTACGGCGTGGCGGTTGCGTAAGGGCCGGTCCTTGCCGAACGGTCAGACCTTGGCCCGGATCGAGGCCGCTTACGGCCTGACGGCAGCCGAGTTGTACGGGGCGGCACAAGTGACGCCCCGCGAGTCGCCCGAGGGCGCCGAGTCCGCCACGGCCGACGCCGCGCAGTGAGCAACGAGCCTGCCGCCCCTGCCCGTTGCTGGCATTGGGACGGCACTGCCGGCCGCTACTGCCGTGCCCTCGACGGCGTGCGCCGCTACCTCACCGGCTACCGCTGCCCCCTACACACCCCCGCCGCCCTCGCCGGACGCCCCGAGGTCCCCTGATCGCCAACACCAGCAAGGAGAAGGACCGTTGAGCCGCGCCGCGACCGATTGGGTATGGGATCACGCCACCGCCCGAGGTACCGCTCGAACGGTGCTGCTCGCCATCGCGGACAAGGCGAACGCTGACTGTGTCGCCTACGCCGGTACGGCAATGCTCGTGCAGCGCACCCGCGCCGCCCGCTCGACCGTGCGGGACGCCGTCGACACACTGCTCGGCTCGGGCGAGCTCGCCATCGTCGAGGACATCACCGGCCCCCGCGGCGAGACCGTCTACCGCCTGCCGCTCGTCGCCGCCCCCGTCCCCGTCCCCGTCCCCGTAGAGGGGGCCGGAAATCAGTCCGGGCCGGATTCCGCCCCGGGCCGAGGACCGGCCCCCCGGGGACCGGAATCCGGTACGGACGGGGGCCGGAATCCGGCCCGAGGGGGAGCGGAAACCGGCCCCCAGAACATGAAGAGCAGGAGAGAACAGGAAGCACAGCAGCAGCCGCGTGCGAACGCCTCCGCGCGGTCCCCGCTGATTCCCGAGCTGCACCCGCTCGGCGACGCGCTCGCTGCTGCCGGCGTCGCCGTCCGCTGGACACTCGGCCTCGGCGAGCAGCGCGACGTCTGGCGCCTCGTCGAGCAGCACGGCGTCGAGGCCCTCGTCGAGCTCGCCACCCGCCGCACCCAACCGGGCACCGAGCCGAAACCGGCCCGCTACTGGCTGCGCGTGTGGGGCGACCTCGACCACTCCCCTACCGGCCCAAGAGCCGGTGCGGGGGCTGCCGGGAACGTCGTCCCGCTCCGTGGTCGGCCCGTGCCCACCTCATCCGCCGACGCCTTGCTCGCCGGCCTCGCCCTACTCGAAAAGGAGGACCCGGCCTCATGAACCGCCGTGAAATTGCTGCACTGTTGCACTACGCCGCCACCCTCGACGGCCGCCTCGGTCGTGTCGTCGCCGACGAGGAACTCGCCGCGGTCGCCATCACCCGATGGGCCGAGGCCCTCGCCGACGTCCCCGGTACCACCGCCGACGGCGGTTGGGACGCCTCGCACGTCGTCCGGCACTACTACGAGCGGCGCGGCGGCGACCAGTCCGCCCGGTACTACGCCATCGAGCCGCACCACCTGCTCGCCGCATGGGCCGGCCACCGCGCAGACCTCATGAACCGGCACACCGACCCCCTGCCCACTGCGCACCCCGACGACGTCACCGCCTACCGAGCGGAAATCGTCGGCACCCGCACCGCCGTCGCCACCGGCCAGCAGCGCCCGAACGCCGCATCCCGCGCCCTCGACCCTGCCGGGCAGCACCGCCTCGCCGCCCTCGCAGCCGCTACCGGGGCAATGCCCGCTCAGGTCCGTGACGAGCTCGCACGGAACGGCATCGGTACCCGCCGCGAGCACTTCCCCGAGTACGCCGTCGACTGCCCGCACCCGACATGCCGCGCCGCCGCCCGGCGGCCGTGCAAGGCACCGAGCGGACGCGAGCTCAGGTCCCACACCCACGACAAACGGCAAGCCGCCTACGCCGAAAGCCTCGCCGCCCAGCAGAACGACGCCGCGGCGTAACCCCGTTGACCGCATGCGTCGACCGCCTATGCGCCCCGCGCACACAAGGCCGCTCCGCATCCAGCTCTTTCGTTGGGAGTCATGCCCATGTCTGTCGTACCGATCCGGCACCGCCGCATCGTCGTTACCCGCCACGAATACGCGCTTCCTCTTCCCGCCCCCATTCACGCGGTGCGGGAGCTTCTCGACGCTGCGGGGGCGGCGCTCGCCGACGGCCGACAGCCCGTCGAGGCAACGGTGCGCGAGCTGGGCGGCGAGCTCGTCGTCAGCTTCGAGACCGAGCAGGAATCCGGGGCCGGCGTCACGCCGACGCCGCTCCGGAAGGTGGGGTTCGCATGAGCGCCGCAGGAAGCGGGCAACCGTCGCGCTCCGAGCCTCGTGAGCTGCTCCGCACCGGCTACCGGCGATACGAGAAGGGCCGAGGCCGCCGTGCAGCCCCGCGCCCCTGCCACATCGACGCCGCCGCCCGCGCCGCCGAGCAGGCCGCAGACGAGCAGCAGCGCCTCGCCCGACTCATGAGCACGCCGCCGGTCCCTCGCGAGACCCGAGCCCGCCACACCACGGGAGGACAGCACCGATGACCCCGGCCGCCGCTCGCGCCACGATCGCCGCCCACCTCACCGACGCGCTCGACGTCTCACCCCACCTCGCCACACTCACCGCCGCCGACCTCCTCGACCACCTCGCCATCGAGGGATGGGAGATCAACAGCACCCGGCACGCGCGACCGGTCGCGCCTCGCGCGCGGGAGACCCGCGGCGCTCGGCGCCTCGCCGCTCGACTGCTGCGCCGTACCCATGCAGGTGGAGACACCGCCCGATGACCGTCGATCCCGTGCTCGCCCTGGTCGCGCTGCTCGCCGCCGTCGCCCTCCTGATGCTCGCCCGCTTCACCGGCCGCCGCTCCCCCGGGCCGCTGTGCCAACGACGGCCCACCACCGTTCGCGACACCTGCTCAACGCGCTGCCATACCTGTACCGCACTGAGGAGAGAGAACCGCCGATGACCACCCGTACCCGTTCCGACTCCCGTCGCGGCCGGATCGCCTCCCGCGAGGCCGAGCGCGACGCCCGCCGCGACCGCTTCCGGCTGTTCCTCGCCCGCGCCGACCGCGGGGTGCTGAGCGCCGAGGACTCCGCCCAACTCCGCGGCGACGTCGAGGACGAGGTCGCCGAGTGCGACACGTTCCGGCGCAGCGCCGGCGGGCAGCAGGCCGCGGTTATACGGCTGCACAAGCGCGTCGAGGCTGCTGAGCAGGCCATCGTCGAGGCAGAGGCCGAGCGCGACCGGTACGCGGCCGAGGCCGAGGCCCTGCGCCCGCACGTCGTCGAGGAGGGGAGCCGATGAGCTACGCCACCGCCGTACACGAGACCGTCGCCGCCCTGCGCTCCATCCGTGAGCAGTGGGCCGAGCTGCTGCTCGCCATCGAGACCCCGCCCGCGGACGTCTGGCCCCCGCGGCAGCTCGCGCACACCCTGCGCGCCGACGACGACCAGCAGCTCGTCGTCGAGGACCGGGCGCCGCTCGTGCTGCGCGAGCACCCCGCCCCGCTGAACGTCGACGCGCTCGACGCCGGCCTCGCCATCGAGCGGCAGGTGTTCGCCCTCGCCGACACCCTCGCCGCCGCCATCCAGCACGCAGAACGCGGCGACCCGCGTCGATGGGACTACCAACACCCGGGCGCAGCAGACGCACGGGGCACGGCCGGCTCACGCGCGCACGGCCTGCACTTCGCGTGCGTGTGGGTCGAGGGGCGCGTGCTCGGCGAGGACACCGAGCCCGAGCAGCAGCTCGACGGCCCCCTCGCCGCGCCGCCGTTCGCTCCCCTGCCCCCGCATCTGCTGCACGAGGCACGGCGTACCGCGCGCCTCGCCGAGGGCCGGTTGCTGCGAACCCTCGGCCTCGACCAGCGCACCACGTCCGTGCCCGACCGGCCGTGCCCGTGGTGCGGCGGCGAGCTCACCCTGCACACCGACCCGGACGAGGCGCCGAGGGTGACCTGCTCGGGTGGCAGGGGCTGCTCGGCGCCGGTCCCCCTCGACCGTACGGAACGGGCGCGTGTGTGGGAGTGGGGCGACCTTCCCGAGCTGATCGCCGCGCTTGGGGTGGACGTGGCTACCGCGGCTTAGGTCGCCGGCCGGGGGGGGGGGCGCGGCCCCCCCCCCGCCCCCCCGCGCGGGGGGGGGGGGGGCGGGGGCGCGCCCCCCCGCGCCTCGGTGGAGCCAGCGTGGGGGGGGGCCCGGGCCCCGCCGGGGTGCGCGCGCCGGCGGCCGCGCGCCACCCCCCCCCCCGGGGCCCGCGCGCTACTTGCCCTTGGCGATCTGGTCCACGCGCGCGATGGAGAGGTCGAGCTGCTCGCCCACCTCCCGCAAGGTCTTTGTCTGGCGCATCCCGCGCACCACCTCGCCCCGTACGGCCTTGACCCGCTTCACCGCATCCGGCAGCAGATCGTCGGCCAGGATGCGCGCGGCTCGCTCGCGTTCGACGGGGTCGGCGATCTCGGCGAGGGGGGCGAGGGCGGCGTCGAGGTGCTCGGCCATGCGGGCGCGCAGCGCGGCCCGCTGCTGCTCGGCGTCGTCAGTCGTGTTCATGGGAGCAGCGTACGGGCTCATCCAAGATTCTTTTCTAGACCCTCTTGAAATTCATCTTCTAGACCCCCTATAAATGGAGCGCGCCACCGAACACCGGGCGGCGCCACAGTCACCGAGAGGGAGTCAACTCATGGAGCAGCGCGAGACGTTCACCGAGCAGGCCGGTGTCACCTACGCCACCGTTGGCCGCGGTAAGCGTGTCCACTACTCGCCCCGCAATGACGAGACCCTGTGCGGCCGGCTGATCAGCGCGTACGAAGACCTGTCTTCCGCCGTCGCCCTGTTCGACAAGGGGTACGAGCCGTGCGCCACGTGCCACAAGGGCGCCGAGAAGCGGGCCGAGGCCGCGCGCCTCGGCGCTGCCTCGCCGCTCGCCGCCGCGGTCGCTCTTGCCGAGACCGTCGAGCAGGCCGACGCTGAGCAGAACGACGGGGCGCGCTACCGCGTCATCAAGGCTGGTAGCGAGTACGGCGCGCAGCCCGGTACCGAGTACAGCGTGTGGGACAACCACGATGGCGAGATGCCCGTCGAGGCGACCAACCAGGACGACGCCGAGGCGACCGCGGCACGGCTCAACCGCGAGCACGCCGAGGCGCGCGCGGCCGGCCCGCTCGCGCATCGCTTCCGCTCGACGAGCGGGGCGTACGACGCGACGCAGTGCCGCGAGCACATCCTCGACGGCGACGTGCTCGTAATCGAGCGCGAGCACGTCGTCGGGCTTCTGTGCGGCGCGTGGCCGGGCGCCATCACGGCCGTGCACGGCGAGCTGCACGCGTTCACCGCAGACCCCCGGACGATCGACGACGGGGAGTACGCCGCATCCATCGACCTCGCCGAGCAGGTCGCCCGCGAGATCGGCGCACCGCTGGCCGGCGAGCAGCGCGTCGTCGAGGGCGTCGTCGTCGAGCACGCCGGCACCGCCGAGGGCAGCACCCCGAGCAACGCCTCGCACCCTGACGTCGCCGCCGCCCGCGCTGCCCTCGACGGCCTCGCCGTGGCGACCATGACCGAGCACCACGACGTCACCGAGCCGGCCGAGGACGAGCAGAACGTGCGTGGGTACCTGGTCGACCCCCGCACGCCGGGTGCGGTGCGCGTGTTCTGGCTCGAAGGTGGCCGCATTGTCCGGCGCGACCAGATGCCGCACGGACCCGCGCTGGACTGCCTCGCCGACCGCCTGCGCCGTCGAGGCTGGAGCGTCTGGCCCATGCTGCGCAGCTCGCAGTGCGTCATCGTTGAGCGACCGGCCGAGGACACCGAACCTGCACCGGTCACGGCCGCCGCGATCGAATCGGCCTCGGCCGCGCTGTTCCGGTCCGGCGAACGCGTCGTGTGTGGCGACGGAAACGTGCGCACCGTCGAGGGCATGACGTACCGCACGAACGAGCCGGCCCGCGTCGTCATCGCCGGCGGCGCCGAGTGGATCGCTTCCGAGTGCAGCATCGCCCCCGCCTGCCTGCACCGCATCACGCCCTGCCCGGACGTGTCCGGCGACCCGGTCAAGGCGTGCGCCCGCAAGCAGCCCAACCAGGAAGCCGGCGTATTCAACGACGAGGGATGCGTCGAGGCATACGACTGCGCCGTACAGGCGGCCAACCGGGCCACCGAGATGAACGTCAGGGAGAACGCCCCGGCCGGCGACCCGCTGTACGTGTGGGATCTGCTGTGCGTCGAGCACCGCGACAGCGAGCAGCAGGTCGACACGTGCGAGGAGTGCAACGCCGACGAAGCAGAGGCCGCGGGCACGTGGCGCGAGAGGTGGATCGCCAGCAAGCCGGCGGCGACCGATGAGGCACTGTTCGCGCTCGGCGACGACGCCGAACAGGGCTCGCTCTTTCAGTGAACGATCTTCCCGACAGAGGCTTGCGCCGTTATCTGTTCGTGACCTAAAGTCGGGAGCGCCTCCGGCGTGCCCGGAAACTTCCCCCATCCCGTACGCCCCGCCGCTCCCCCGTCGGCGGGGCGTACGCATGCCTGCCGGGAGGTGGCGCCATGGCCGAGCCGATCACCGAGGCCGACCGCGAGCAGGTTCGCCGCCTGCACGCCGAGGGCCAGTCGCGTAACCAGATCGCCCGGACGATCGGGCGCAGCGCGGCGAGCGTGTCGAAGATCGCGCGCGAGCGCGGTCTCACCTTCAGTGGCGGCGCCCGTGTGGCCGCGGCGACCGAGGCGCGACGGGCCGATGCTGCCGCGCGGCGCGAGCTGCTCGCCGACGAGTCGCTCGATGGCGCCCTCGGGCAGGTCTCCAAGACCACCGCCGCAGAGAACGCGCGCGATGCTCGCGACCACGCCACCGCCGCCCGCGCCTTGACTGAAGTGCACGCCCGTGTCGCGGAGTTGGCTCGTCATACCGGGAGCGGCAGTGCGGGCGGCTCGATGCTCGACAAGCTCGCCGACGCCCTGCTCGGTCCGGCCAACGGTGGTGACCACGACGGGGGGTGAGCTATGCGCGCTCCCCTGTCCGACAAGCAACTGCGCTCGATCCGCGAGTCGACCCGCGCGCGCATCTCGATCTGGCATGGCAGCGTGCGCTCGGGCAAGACGATCGCCTCACTTCTGGCGTTCCTGCTTGCGCTGCGCCGTGCGCCGGCAACCGGCTTGATCCTGGTGTGTGGCCGATCGTTGCAGACGATCGAGCGGAACATCATCGAGCCGCTTCAAGACGTCGGCTTGTTCGGGGTCGCGGCCGACGAGGTGCGGCACACCCGTGGCGCGACCACGGCGAACATCCTCGGCCGTACCGTGCACCTGATCGGTGCGAGTGATGCGCGGGCCGAGGGTCGGCTGCGCGGCGCCACCGCCGCCCTCGCCTACGTCGACGAGGCAACCCTCGTCCCCGAAGCTTTTTGGACGCAGCTACTCGCCCGCCTGTCCGTGACCGGGGCGCGGCTGCTCGCCACCACGAACCCGGACTCGCCGAGGCACTGGCTCCGCGTCTCGTACCTCGATCGCGAGGCCGAGCTCGACCTCGCCTCGTGGCACTTCCGTCTCGCCGACAACCCCTCGGTGTCCCCGGCGTACGTCGCTGCGCTGTCGGCCGAGTACGTCGGTCTGTGGCGCCGCCGCATGATCGACGGCGCGTGGGTCGTCGCCGAGGGCAGCGTCTACGACATGTTCGACGAGGCCGAGCACATCGTCGACGAGCTGCCGCCCATGCGCCGGCACTGGCTCGGCGTCGACTACGGCACGAGCAACCCGTTCTCCGCGATCCTGCTCGGCCTCGGCGACGACGACCGGCTGTACGCGGTCGCCGAGTGGCGCCACGACGCCCGCAAGGCTCACCGGCAGATGACCGACGCGCAGTACAGCCGCGCCGTCCGCGCATGGCTCGCCGAGCTCGACGTCACGCCCGCATGGACGTTCGTCGACCCGAGCGCCGCCTCGTTCCTCACTCAGCTATGGGCAGACGGGCACCCCGGCGTCGCCCGCGCCGACAACTCGGTGCTCGACGGCATCCGCTCGACCGCGACCGCCCTCGACTCGGGTCTGCTGCGCGTGCATCGCTCTTGCGAGGGGCTGCTCGGCGAGTTGCCCGGCTACGCATGGTCGGAAGAGGCCGCGGCGCGCGGCGAGGACAAGCCGCTGAAGAAGGACGATCACAGTGTCGACGCGCTGCGGTACGTCGTCCACAGCACCGCTCACGAGTGGCGGCACCTGCTCAAAGGCACCGGCCGCCAAATCTCGTAGAGCCGGTGCCTACATCACCTAGCCGCTCCGGCTGCGGTGGCGAACCGGTCCATGCTCGTGTGGAAGTGGCGTCCCGCTCTGACCGGCTTTTCGTGTTCACTTCCGAGCCTTGAGAGATAAACGTATGCCTCTGCTCGCTCAACCAGCAATCTCGCCACCGAGATGACGGCCGGATCTCCGGCAAGCTCAATTCTCCTCAACCTCTGCTTCAGGGCCGCCAGAGACTCCTTAGCTGCCCGGTCGGCTTCCCGCACCGGATCCGACCTGTCCCCAGGGTGCGGGGGCGGGGGCGGAACCTTTCGAGACTTGACTCGGTCCACCGCGGTCTGAAGACGCATCCCGGCACGTTCAGCCTCTTCTGCTGCCTCCAGAAAGCGAAGGTGAGTCCGATCGTGCCTGTCAGCCGTCCCGATGTCTCCGATTACTACATCGCCCTGGATGCTGCCTGCCTGGACTACGTGCCCCCCAACTCGGCCGCCGCGCATGTTGTTTCTGACATCACTCCACTCATCCATACACCTGAAGGTACGACAGCGTCCGTGGAGCGAGGAGGTGAGCGCCGTGGCACTTCCTGAGAACGGCGCACCCTGGCCGCCGCCACAGCTCGCCCCGCTCTACAGCGAGCTGCGCGTCGATGACGCCTGGTACTCCGGTGACCGAACCAAGCTCGCCGAGGTCTACCAGCACCAGCCGCAGCGCGAGGACGGCCGGCGCCGACTGTGGGCCCGCCACCGCGACCCCCAGCCCGGCAAGCGCGACACCCGCCTGCACATCCCGCTCGCCGGCGACATCGCCACCACGAGCGCCGATCTGCTTTTCTCCGAGCCGCCCGCGTTCACCGTGCCGGACACCGGCGCGCAGGAACGGCTCGCCGAGCTCGTCGAGGCCGACGGCATCGAGAACACCCTTCTCGAAGCGGCCGAGGTCGCCGCCGCGCTCGGCGGCGTGGTCCTCCGCGTCACGTGGGATACCTCGCTCGCCCCCCGCCCGCTGCTCACGGTCGTGCACGCCGACGCCGCCGTACCGCGCTTTCGCTGGGGGCAGTTGACAGAAGTCACGTTCTGGCACGAGCTCGCCTCGGACAGCTCGACCGTATGGCGCCACCTCGAACACCACGAACCGGGGCGCATCCTGCACGGCCTGTACGAGGGGACCGCCGACCACCTCGGCCGGCGCGTGCCGCTCACCGAGCACCCCGAGGTCGCCGCCCTCGCCGCCTCCCTCGGCCCCGAGGGCGACGCGATCGAGACCGGGATACCCGAGCTCACCGCGGCGTACGTGCCCAACATCCGGCCCAACCGCCGCCACCGCGGGAGCCCGTTCGGACGCTCGGACTACGCCGCGCCCCTGCATGACCTCATGGACGCACTCGACGAGACATGGTCATCGTGGCTGCGCGACATCAGGCTCGGCAGGGCGCGGCTGATCATCCCCGACGGATACCTGCGCGATCACGGCCCCGGCCGCGGCGCCTCGTTCGACGACGACCGCGAAATCTGGCAGGGCCTCAACATCCCGCCCACCGAGGGCGCAGGCATCACCCTGTCTCAGTTCGCGATCAGGGTCGCCGAGCACCAGTCGACCGCCGACGCACTCGTGCAGCAGGCCGTACGCTCCGCCGGCTACTCCGCGCAGAGCTTCGGCCTCGGCGACCAGGGCGCCGCCGTCACCGCGACCGAGGTCACCGCCCGAGAGCGCCGCTCGATGATCACGCGTGACAAGAAGTCGCGATACTGGCGCCCCGCCCTCGCGCACATCCTGCTCGTCATGCTGCGACTCGACCGAGCGATGTTCACCCCGGGCCTTGTCGTCGACCGGCCGCGCGTCACCTTCGGCGACGGCGTGAGCGAGGACCCGCAATCGGTCGCACAGACCCTGTCCCTGCTCCATCAGGCGCAGGCCGTGAGCACCGATACGAAGGTGCGCGCGCTGCACCCCGATTGGGACGACACCGCCGTGCAGGCCGAGGTCGACCGCATCCTGACCGAGACCGGCGCCGCCGTCCCAGACCCCATGCAGGCCGGGCTGCTGAACTAATTTTCACCGTATGCGGAGGAGCATGCGGAGAACTCTTTCAGCACGTGCTCGCACCCCGGGATCTCTATGGGATACAGCCACAGCAGAAAGAGCCGCCAACAGGAAAAATGCCGGCAGGGCAAGAATGCCCAGTTGCTGAAAACCAACAGACATGAGCGCGACCATAATGCATTTCTCTCCCCGAGGGAAACTCACAGGAAATGCACACAAAGGCGCGCGTATTTAGTTTGGTCACCCAGTTACCAAACTAAACGAAACTAAATCCATTGGGCCAAACTAAATTCGACGAGGGGTGCGACCTCACGTTTTCGGGGGGGCGTATGCCGGTCCATCCGGGGATGGCCGAAGACCTTTCGGCTGGTGTACAGAACCTGTATGCGGGTGCCGAGCAGAGGCTGCTCGGGATCGTGGCGCGGCAGCTCGCCGACGGGTACGAGGCGCCCGGCTGGGCCACGGCGAAGCTCGCCGACATCCAGCCGCTGCGCCGTGCCGCGCAGAGCGTCGTCGACGCCCTCGGCAGCGCCATGCAGTTGGAGGTGTTCGACACGGTCGCCGAGGCTTACAACGTTGGTGCGCGGGCCGGCCTGGTCGAGCTCGGCGCCCTGCATGACGCGGACGCCCGCCGGATCGCCGACACGACCCCCAACACGAGGGCGGTCGACCGGCTCGCGCAGGAAACCGTCGACCTCGTCACCGAGACGCACCGGGGGATTCTGCGTGGCGTCGAGGACGGTTACCGGCAGGTGGTCGCCGAGGTGTCCGCAACGCCGCTGCTCGGGATCGACACCCGTCGGCAGGCAACGCAGCGCGCCATGGAGCGGTTTGCCGATCGCGGTCTGCGGACGTTCGTTGACCGGTCCGGGCGTGCGTGGCAGATGACGAGCTACGCGGAGATGGCGGTGCGCACGTCCGTTGGGCGTGCGGCGGTCGAGGGGCACGGCGACCGTCTGCGTGCTGCCGGCCTCGATCTCGTGATCGTCTCCAACGCGCCGCACGAGTGCCCGCTCTGCGCTCCGTTCGAGGGCAAGGTGCTGTCCCTCGACGGCCCCGGGGGAGCGCGTTCGGTCGAGGTCGAGCACGCCGTCGAGGACGGCCGCACGGTGCGTGTGCAGATCGCCGGTAGTCTCGACGAGGCCCGTCGGCAAGGCTTTCAGCATCCCAACTGCCGCCACTCGACGAGCGCCTATCTGCCCGGCGTCACCCGTGCCCCCGTCGAGCACTCCGAGGACCCTGACGGCTATGAGGCAACGCAGAAGCAGCGGGCGATCGAGCGCGGCATCAGGAAATGGAAGAACCGCGCCGCCGCCTCGACGTCGCCCGAGGGCAAGCGGGCGGCCGAGGCCAAGGTGCGGCAGTGGCAGAAGAAGCAGCGCGAGCACCTCGCCGCACACCCCGAGCTCATCCGACGGCGCGAGCGCGAGCAGCTCGGCGCCGGCAACCTGCCGCCCAGCCGCGGCACCGCCGGCCGCCCCGGCACTCCGGATGGTCCGGGTTCGGATGCGTTCGAGTCCGCGCGCGTCCGCTCCGGTGACGCGCGCACCCTGCCTGAGATGAGCGACGAGCAGCTCGGCGCCGCGCTCCGTCCCGGAGTCCTCGACGAGCGCGACCGCGATCGGATCGCCGCCGAGGCCGACCGCCGCGACGAGCAGGCGCTGCTCGACCGCGTGCGCCCCCGCGGTCGGCTCGCCGGTGACCTGACGCCGTTCAGCGACAACGAGCTCGCCCGTGTGTCCGCGCACCTGGGCGACGACGACATGCTGCGCGTCATGGCCGCGATGGACCGGCGCGACATCGACGCCGCCCTGCCCGGCGCCCGCCGCGATCTGATCGGCCTTTCCGAGCAGCAGCTCGCCGAACGCGCCCGCCACGCCGACGCGGCCGAGCGCACCGAGATCGCCGCCGAAGCCAACCGGCGCCGGCTGCTCGCCGACGTGTTCCCCGGCGGGCAACTCGCGGCGGATCTCTCACGGGTTGACGCCGATGTGCTCGGCTGGGCCGTGCGCTATGCCCGCGGGGATGAGGCCGAGCGGATCGCCGCCGAGATCGACCGCCGGTACCCGCCCGCGCCGCGCGTACAGGCCCGTACCGGCACGGCCCCGGCGGATACCCTCGCCAACCGCGACGCGGTCGACAAGGCGCTCGAACCGCTCGCCGATCCGGACGAGTGGGGGCACCTCGCCCTCGATGAGGCCGACCGGCATGCGGGTATGTCCGCCACCGAGCGGTGGGTCGCCCAACGCGAGGCAGAGCAGCAGTCCGCCCGCGGCGCCTACACCCGCGAGCAGGTTCGGGAGATGTACCGCGACCACGTCCACGCGCAGTACCTCGCTGCCGAGGACGCCACAAACGGCTACTTGCTCAACCGGCGCGCCACGGCCGAAGGTATCGACCCCTACGCGCTGTTCAGCGGGCCGGCGCACGTCGCGTACGCCCGCGCGAGCGAGGATCTCAAACGTTGGTGGGCGGAGAATCCGCGCACTACGCTTGCCGAGTACACCGAGCAGATCACCGGTATCCGGTCAGACGCCGCGGACACCGCCCGCAAGAGCCGTACCGACCGCGACAACCGCCTGTGAGCGAAGGGGGCCGCCGCATGGCCGAGCATGAGCAGCTCGTGCGTGCGCTGAACGAGGGCAAGGAGGCCGGCCGCAACGACGTCCCACGCAACGCGTGCCCCTACGCGGCCGACGACCTGCGGCGTACCGCGTGGATCCGCGGCTACAACAAGGCGAACCCCTTCCCCATCAACGACGAGGGGTAGCCTCCTGCCGCGTTAGTGGTACAGGTCTATCGGGGCGTACTGGACGAGGTTTCCTGGTCCCATGACTCGATAGCCGTGACCGTCGTTGTCGAGCGTCGAGGTGCTGGTCTCGCCATCCGAGACCCAGGTGACCGTCACGGTAAACCGGATGTCCCGATCGACCGGTTTCAGGCGCACGGTCAGCTGCTCAGGGTCGCCCGAGGTCACCTTGTATGGGAACCCCACTCCGTTCTTCCCCATCCCCACGACGCGGGGCTGCGCCGAGGTCTGCACTGTAGGAAGCGTGACCTCGTAGAGTCGTTCATCCACTCCGCCACCGCAGTCGCTGGCCTTGACGATCGACCCACTTTGCGGCACTGGCTTACTCGATGTGACGTTGAGGCTCATACCTGTCACAACGATTGCTTGACTGGTCGCAGCCTGCAACGTGATCGGGATCTCGACGTGCTCGGGCCCCTTAGTCAGGACTGGCACCCCCGTACGGGCCTGATCTGGATTCGCCTTCAGCTCGATCAAGTTCGCTTCGGTGTATTGCGGAACACATCCGCCAGGGCCGATTGAAGCGATTTTGAGACCCGGGGGGCCGGATATCGCGTCGCTGACCCACGCCCACACGGAAGGGATAGCAGTCCCGACCAAGATCAAGGCAGCGGGAACCACGAGCTGTTGAACCCACCAAGGCTTGTCCCGGGGAGCTGCGCCATCCGGTGGGGCCGTGCTTCCAGACGCCCCGGCGGCAGGTTCGGCGATCGGCTGCCCGTCACCCGGACTGCTTGGCACAGGGGGACTCGAACCAGCGGACACACCAGTCTCCTAACCATCCGATAGGACGCATCCGGCTCACTCGCACCGCGATTTGGTCGCCCCATGATCTCAAGGCGCGCCCGCATCTGCACCGAGATACCCGCCTCCAACTCCCGCACAGGCCACGCAACGGAGGGCCAATCCCGCATGTCTGAACCCGCCACGAACCCCGCTCCGGCAAACAGCGCCGACCCGAGCACCAGCGCACCGCCGGCCACAGGCGCCACGCCACAGGCCGCGTCCCCGGCACCTGCCGCCTCCGATCCGGTCGTCGAGCAGAAACTCGCAACCGCCGAGCAGGCCGCGGCCGAGCGCGACGAGCTGCGCGCCGCCCTCGATGCGGTGACCCGGGCGCTCAACCCCGGCGCCGACGACAACGCGCAGGACCCGGCGCAGCTCGCCGCCCATGTTGCCGAGCGCGACAAGCAGCTCGACCAGGTCGCCGCTGAGCTGCGCACCGCCCGCGCTGAACTCGCCGCCTACAAGGCCGCGGGCGAGCAGGGCGCGCGGGCCGACCGGCTGCTCAACTCCCGGACGTTCGCCGAGGCGCTGGCCGCACTTGACCCGGCCGACGCGAAGTTCGGCGAGCAGCTCGCCGCTGCCATCACCGCCGCGGTGGAGGCCGACCCCGAGCTCTACCGCGCCACGCCCGCAGCGCCGGCGCGTTCGGGCGCCGAGTTCAACGGCGCCCCGGCCGGTGAACGTCGCCCCGCTTCCCTGCACGACGCCATCGCCGCCCGCCTCGGCGGCTGACCAAGGAGCCTGAAACATGGCGATCACTCTCGCCGACGCCAAGCTGAACACCTTCGACGACATCGACCTGACTCTGATCGATGAGTTCCGCAAGTCGAGTTGGCTGCTCGACAACCTCACCTTCGACAACTCGGTGAACCCTGCCGGGGGTGGTGCGACGCTCACCTACGGGTACACGCGCGTGATCGAGGAGCGCGGCGCCGCCTTTCGTCCCTTCAACACCGAGTACGACGTCGCCGAGGCGCGCCGCGCCCGCTTTACGGTCGACCTCGCCCCGCTCGGCGGCGCCTTTCAGGTCGACCGCGTCCTCGCCGGCCTCGGGCCGGCCGCGACGAATGAAGTCGCCCTACAGATGGGGCAGACGGTCAAGAGCGCTCGGGCGTTCTTCGCCGACCAGGTCATCAACGGGCGCCGCGACAACACCCCCGGGGCCGAGACCGGTTTCGACGGTCTCGACGTCGCCCTCGCCGCGTCCACCACGGAGATGGGCACGGGCGGCGTACTGGACTGGACCGGGGCCGCCCTCGGTGATGACCAGGCCGCGGCGCACGATGCGCTCGACGTCCTCGACGAGTGGCTCGGTCTGCTCGACGGCACCCCCTCGGCGATCCTTGGCAACAAGCGCACCATTGCCCGCGTGCGCAGCTTGGCGCGCAGGGCCGGCTACTACACCCGCAGCGAGGACAGTTTCGGGCAGACCGTCGAGAGTTACGCGGGTATCCCGTTCGTCGACCTCGGCGACAAGGCCGGCAGCAGCGACCCGGTCATCGCCATCGAGGACCGCGAGGGACTCGGCTCGGGCCTGTCCGACCTGTACGCGGTGCGTCTGGGCCTCGACGGTTTCCACGGGGTGAGCACGGTCGGCACGCAGTTGGTGCGGCAGTGGCTGCCGAACTTCGACTCCGCCGGCGCCGTCAAGCGCGGCGAGGTCGAGCTCGGCCCCGTCGCGGTCGCGCTCAAGGCCACCAAGTCCGCGGCCGTGCTGCGCAACATCCACGTTCGGTAAGGAGACCTCGTGCGCTACGAGATCACCGCCCCAACGACCGGGGACACGGGGCTGATTGCCGGGGTCGCGTTCACCGCCGGCCGCGCGGTCGTCGATGATCCGCCACCGGGCGCCGTCGAGTATTTCCGGCGCCACGGCTACCGCATCACCCCCGCCGACGACGGGCCGCAGGACTCGAAACCTGCGGCCCGCTCCCGTCCCCGCAACAAGCCGACAACGGACGAAGGGGGGTGAGCCGTGGAGTGCGGCTACGCCACCCGCGAGCAGCTCGCCGCCTACCTCGGCACAGCAGTCCCCAACGACGCCGAACGGCTGATCGCCCGCGCGTCCGAGGACATCGACGCCGCCCTGCTGACCGCCGTCTACCGCACCGACGAGATGGGCTATCCGGTCGAGGCCCGTATACGCGCCGCCCTGGCGAGCGCGGTCTGTGCGCAGGTCGAGTATTGGCTCGCCACCGGCGAGGACGGCACCGGCACCGGGGAACAGTGGGACGCGGTCAGCATCGGCCCCGTCAGCCTGTCCGGGCGCAGCAGCTCGCCCTCGCCTCCCGTCGTGGGCGGTGTCGAGCTCGCCCCGCGCGCGTACCGGGCGCTGCATATGGCCGGGCTGCTGCCCGGCGATGTGCTCAGCTCCGATGAGGTCTGCCCGTGGTGAGGCGCGTGCCCGGATGGCTGCTGCGCCACCGGATCACGGTGGAGGCGTATGCGGGGGATACGGCGTACGGCCCGAGCTACGACGCGCCCGTGTGCGACGTGCCCGCCCTGGTCGACGAGGCGCCGCGCATGGTGCGCGCCGCGGACGGGCGCGAGGTGCTCGCCACCGCGACCGTCATCGCCGCCCCCGATCTGTACTGCCCGCCCGGCAGCCGCATCACATTGTCCGACGGGCGCACCACCACCGCACTCGCCGTTGCCCACCACACCGCCCCGGGGCTGCCCGTGCCGGCGAATACGGAGGTGAGCTGCGAATGACCGCCCAACACGCCCGCCTCCACTGGAACGGGCAAGCCGTGACCGCCGTGATGCGCGAGGCAGCCGCGCGCGGTCTGCTGCTCGGCGCCGAGCACACCCTCGCCGTATCGCGGCAGCGTGTGCCGATCGCCGAGGGCACCCTCGAACGCTCCGGCGCCGCGTCGGTGGACGAGCAGCAGCTCGCCGCCGCCGTCAGCTACGACACCCCGTACGCCGTGCGCGTGCACGAGGATCTCACCGCGCGGCACTCACCGGGCCGGACGGCGAAGTACCTCGAATCCGTGCTGCCCGAAGTGAGCGGCGACGTGCAGGCGTTGATCGCTGCGCAGGTCCGGCGGGCGCTGCGCTCGTGAGCTACACCGTCGACCTGCTCGACGGTCTTGCCCGCCTGCTCGATACCGCCTGCGTCGGCTGCTACCGGCCCGACGGCGTGTATGCGCCGGGCGAGACCGCGATCACGATTGCCGCTACCCCGCCGGTCCCTGACCGTGTGATCTGTCTGTCGGCGTATCCGGTCCTCGACTCGGCGGCGCTCACCGACACCACTACCGGCATCCAGGTCCGCACCCGCGCGAGCAGTGACCCGCGCGAGGTCGACGCCCTCGACGATGCCGTGTTCGACGTGCTGCACGCATCCGGGCCGCACCTGTTCGGCTCAGTGCGGGTGCAGCTCATCTCTCGCGCCTCGGCCGCGCCGATCGGCGCCGATGCGTCCGGCCGTATGGAGCGGTCGGCGAACTATCACCTGCGCGCGCACCGCGCGCACCCCCGCCTCGAATAGGAGCACCGTTATGCACAACCCCACGCCGCCGGCCGAGACCGTGACCGCGCTCGCACGCCGGTACCGCCTGGAGATCGACATGGGCACCGACTACGCCCCGTGCTGGACCCTGGTCCCCGGGATCACCGAGTTCACGACGAAGATCGAACCGACACAACAGGACGTCTCCACGTACGACACCGAGGGGTGGGTCGAGCAGGCCGTGACCATGCTCGCGTGGTCGATCGAGGTCACCATCGCGCACCGCGCGCACCCGACGACCGGGGAGTTCAACGCGGCGCAGGAAGCGCTCCGCCGGGCGTCGATGCGGTTCGGCAGCGAGTCGTATGTGCGGGTGCGCTACTACGACCGCAACGGCGCCGACGACGCGTACGAGGGCACGGCCCTGGTGACGTGGGAGCCGGACGGAGGCGGCCCGGACGAGGTCGACACCATCAAGGTCACGCTGACCGGCTCCGGCCGACTCGCCGCGATCTGCAACCCCGCCCGTCCGGTCATCCTGCACACCTCGGATGAGCCGGTGTTCGCCGGCGACGACGAGGCGGGCATCTGATGGCGTTCAAGGCGCTGGAGGAACTCCTCGACGAGTGTCTGCACCTGCCGATCAAGGGCCGCACCTACACCGTGCCCGCCCCGTCGGCCGCGACCGGTCTGCGCGTGCAGGCGATCATCAACGCCGCGGCCGTCGCCGCCGACGGGGGCGAGGCCGACGAGCAGGTGCTCGCGGACGCCGCCGAGCGCGACCTGTACCGCGAGGTCCTCGGCGGGGCTCACGAGCAGATGGTCGAGGCGGGGGTCACATGGCCCGCGCTCAAGCACGCCGCCATCACCGCCATGGTCTGGATCGCGCAGGACACCGAGGCCGCCGAACGGTACTGGAACGCCGGCGGCGACCCTTCTCAACTGGCCCCGAACCGGGAGACGCGGCGCGCTCAGGCCCGATCGGGCGCGGCGAGCTCGACCCCGAATCGGGGCTCTTCGAGTGGTACGAATACCCACCCGGTACCGGGCCCCAACGCGGCCACGCCGCCGATGGGCTGACCTGGGTCCGCATTCTCGACGAGTGGCCGCTCGTCGAGGCTGACCTGCACGAGGTCTACGGCATCGACCTCGGCAACCGCGCACTGTTGCGCGAGCGTTCGTGGCGCTGGTTGCGCGTGCGCGTGCTGGGGCTGATGTCGGCCGACTCCCGCCTCGCCCGCCTGCTCAACCCGCCTTCCACATAACCGCATAGCTGCCGGACGCGTCCGGCCGACCCTCTAGGAGGTGACGGGCCGTGGCGCTGACGGTAGGCGAGCTTACGGCGACACTCACCGTTGATCCGTCCGGCGCCGAGGCCGGTATCGCCCGTGCCCGGCAAGCGATGCGCGCGGGCGCCGACCAGATCACGGGAGACGCGGACCGCGCGGGCGACGCTGCCGGCGATGCGCTCGGCGACGGGCTCGCCGACGGCGCCACCGACGGGGGCGACCGCGCCGCCGTCGGAATCACCGGCGCGCTCAAGGGGTTCGCCGCCGCGGCGGTGGGCGCGAGCATCGGCGCCGCCCTCATGGCCGGACTCTCCGAGGCCATGGAGCAGGGCAAGATCACCGGCACCCTGCAAGCGCAGCTCGGCACGAGTGGCCCGGTGGCCGCGCAGTACGGCAAGGCTGCCGGCGCCTTGTACTCCGGGGCGATCGTCGACTCCGTCCAGGACGGCGCCGACGTGCTGCGCGGCATCGCACAGAACGGCCTGTTGCCGCCCGAGGCGACACAGGGACAGATCGCGTCCATGGGCACGCGCGTCGCCGATACCGCGCGGGTCATGGGCGAGGACGTCGGCGCCGTCTCCCGCGCGGTCGGCACGATGCTGAAGACCGGCGTCGCGCAGAACGCGAGCGAGGCCATGGACGTACTTGTTCGCGGCACGCAGCGCGGCGCGAACGCGGGCGAGGATTTGCTCGACACCTTCTCGGAATATTCGACTCAATTCCGGGATCTCGGGCTCGACTCGCAAACCGCAATGGGCCTGATGCAACAGGGCCTGCAAGGCGGCGCGCGCGACGCGGACACCGTCGCCGACGCGCTGAAAGAGTTCGCGATCCGCTCGAAAGACATGTCGAGCGGCAGCGTCGGCGCCTTCCAGGCGATCGGCCTGAACGCGGGCAAGATGGCCGCCACCTTCACCAAGGGCGGGCCCGCTGCCAGTGCCGCACTCGGCACCGTCCTTTCCCGGATCAAGGCGATTGAAGACCCGGCCAAACGCAACGCGACCGCCGTCGCCTTGTTCGGCACCAAGGCCGAGGACTTGCAGGGCTCGCTCTACAAGCTGAATCCGGCGACCGCGGTCGCCGCGCTCGGCAAGGTCAAGGGCGCTACGGACTCCGCCGGTAACGCGATGCGGGACAACGCGGCGACCAAAATCGAGGCGTTCAAACGGTCCCTGTCACAGGGGTTCGTCCAGATTCTCGGCGCACAGGTCATCCCCGCGCTGACGACGTTTGTCGGCTATCTCGGCCGGGTTGGCGCCGCCCTCGGCGCGGCGGGTGGATTCGTCGCGCAGCACCGGGGCGCAGTCATTTCGCTAGCAGCAGTGATCACTACCGTGATGCTGCCAAGCCTCGTACGCCTCGCCGTACAGTCCGCCACCACGACTGCGGCGACCGTCACCGGCTGGGCGACACAGGCAGCAGCAGGGACGGCCGCGGCGGCGCGGTTCGTCGCGGCGAACGTGGTCGTTCTCGGCGGGTGGGTAAGGCAGGGCGCAGCCGCTACGGCGACCGGTGCGCGCGTGGTCGCCGGCTGGGCCGTGCAAGGCGGCGCCGGCATCGCAGCCGCGGCGCGGTTCGTCGCGGCGAACGCGGTCATCCTCGGCGGGTGGGTAAGGCAGGGCGCAGCCGCTACGGCGACCGGTGCGCGCGTGGTCGCCGGCTGGGCCGTGCAAGCCGGCGCCGGCATCGCAGCCGCGGCGCGGTTCGTCGCGGCGAACGCGGTCATCCTCGGCGGGTGGGCAGCTCAGGGAGTTGCCGCCGCGGCGGCTGCCGCGCGGGTGGTGGCCGGGTGGGTGCTCATGGGTGTGCAGTCGATGGTTCAGGCCGCGCGCATGGCCGCGGCGTGGGTGCTCGCCATGGGGCCGGTTGGCTGGATCACCGCCGCCGTGGTCGCCCTGGTGGCGCTGGTCGTGGCCAAGTGGGACACGGTCAAGCAGTGGACCGCCGCGGCGTGGGGCTGGATCTGGAACAAGATCAAGGCAGTTGCCGGGTTCATCGTGAATATTTTCATGAATTTCACGCTACCCGGATTGATCATCAAGCACTGGAATACGATCAAGAGCGCGACCGCTGCCGCATGGTCTTGGGTTTGGGGAAAAATCAAGGCCATTGGCGCGTTCATCGTGAATTTGTTCATGAATTGGACGCTCCCCGGGATCATCATCAAACATTGGAGCGCAATCAAATCCGGCACGGCACGTAAGGCGGGCGAGATGCTCGCCTTCGTCAAGTCGCTGCCGGGCCGGATCGTCGGCTTTTTCGGCAATTTCGGAACAATGCTCGTCAGCAAGGGCAGCGCCCTGATTACGGGCTTGTGGAGTGGCATCAAGTCCATGGGTTCGTGGCTCAAAAGCAAGCTGATCGGCTGGGCAAAGAACATGATTCCGGGGCCGATAGCAAAAGCCCTCGGAATTCACTCGCCCTCTCGGCTGATGCGCGACAAGATCGGGCGTTTCATTCCCGCCGGTGTTGTCGAGGGCATCAAGGCCGGAACACCGGCCGTCAACCGCACCATGCGCAATCTCGCCTCGGCCCCCGCCGCCCCGCAGTTCGCCCCCGGCGCTGCTGCGCCCGCCGATGCGGCGAGCGGTGCCGCGGCGAGCGGCGGCGTGTGGGGGCCCGCCGTGCATATCGAGAACTGGCACGCCGGCGGCGCGAGCCCTGCCCAGACCGCCGCCGCGCTCGCGTGGCAGATGAAAGCAAGGGGGTAACCCACCATGACCATCAACACCCGTCCGGGGACCGTGCAGTTCGGCGAGCTGCTGCTCGGCCCCGGCACCCCGTACCGCTGGCGGAAGCTGACCGGCTGGAACGAAATCCCGGCAATCGACTCGGGTAGCGTGCCGCGCCCGGCCGCGCACGGCGCCTACCCGGGCGCCCTGCTCGCGCAGGCCCGTACGATCACGCTCGACGAGGTGATCGTGCGGGCCGAGCCCGGACGCATCGGCGCCACAGTCGCCGCCCTGGAAGCGGCGACGCCCCTCGTCGACGACGAGCAGCCTCTGCTCATCCACCTCGACGACCGCGGTCCGCTGCTCGTATTCGCGCGCGTGGTCCGGCGCGAGGTGCCCGTCGATCCGGCCTACGGGGTCGGCGTGGCGACCGGCGGTGCGATCCAGTTCGAGGCGAGCGACCCTCGCCGCTACACCCCCGCCGTGCAGTGGATCGAGTCCGGACTGCCCGAGCCGTGCCTGCCCTGGCACACCGCCGCCGACGGCGGGCCGCGCGGCATCCCCGCGTCGACCGGCGACCTTGTCGCCTACAACCTCGGCCGCGCGCCGACGCACCCCGTCGTCGAGTTCGTCGGCCCCGTCGACACCCCGCGACTGACCAACGCGACGACCGGGGCCGTTCTGGAGTACGAGGCGATCCTCGACCCCGGCGAGCGACTCACCGTCGACACCCGCGCGGGCACGGCCGTGCTCGACAGCGGCGAGAGTCTGCTGAACGCCGCGAGCTTCGCGTCGTGGCCCGAGCCCGCGTTCATGCTCGTCGCCGGCCGCAACGAGCTGACCTTCCGGGCCGCGCCGGACGCGCCCGCCGACCCGCGCGCCGCCGCCCTGCTGCGGTGGCGCTCGGCGCACTGGTGAGGAGTGGAGCCGTGGTGACGTCCACGTATCGCGTGCTCGTGTGTGATCTGCGCTCCGACCGGCTGCTCGACGTGCTGCCCCTGTCGGGCGTCAGCATCGAGGACTACATCGGCAAGGCCGGCAGCTTCCGGGGCACGGTGCCGATCCCGAACCGGGAGCTCGCCGACCGGGCGCGCGCCGCAATCGGCCCGGACCGCGTCGCCCGCACCGCGCTGTGGGTGGAGCGTGACCGGCGGATCTGGTGGGGCGGCGTGCTCTGGTCGGTCAACCCGCAAAGCGACGAGCGCGGAAACATCCAAGTCGAGGTGCAGGGCGGCACGTTCGACACCGACCTCGACCACCGCACCCTGCGCACCACGCACAAGGCGAAGAACACCGATCAGTTCGACATCGCGCGGAACCTCATCGACTACGCGCAGCAGCAGCCCGGCGGAGACATCGGCATCCGGTACGGCACCGACACGTCGGGCGTGCTGCGGTCACGTACGTTCGCCGCCTCGGATCAGCCGACCATCCGGGATCTGCTCGACAAGCTCAGCACGGCCGAGGACGGGTTCGAGTGGCGCATCCGCTGCTTCCGCGACCCGGAGTCCGGGGAGCGCGTCAAGCACCTCGACCTCGGACACCCCCGCATCGTCCGCGGCGGCGACGTCGTGCTCACCCACCCCGGCCACATCCTCAGCTACGCGTGGCCGGCCGACGGTACGACCGTCGCCACGACGTGGCAGGCCCGGGGCGCGACCAACAACCGCAACCAGGCCGCCGCGTCGAAACCGCTGCTGTCCGAGCTGCTCGTCGACGAGGCCGCCCTCGCCGCCGGGTGGCCGCGTCTCGACGGGACCAGCGATCACCAGTCCCTCGACGACCCCGAGCAGCTCGCCGAGCACGCGCGCGCCGAGGCCGCCGCCGCCCGCCGGCCCGCGGTCATCCCCGAAGTCACCGTGCATCTCGATCCGCAGATCAGCCCTGACCTGATCGGCCGGTACGTCCGGCTGCGGGTGCGGGATCTGTGGTTCGCCGACGGCCTCGACGTGCGGCACCGCGTCGTCGGCATCGCCGTGACGCCCCCGGAGCGGGGCGCCGCCGAGTCCGTGAAACTCACCCTAGAAACCCCGGAGCACCCCAATGGCGACAGTGCGTAACGACTTGCTCGACCGAATCCGATCGCTTGAGCGGCAGGTGAAGGAACTCGCCGGCCGCAGCCAGAGCCGGCCCCCGCTCGACCAGATCCGCGACGGCGACGTGCGGATCACCGAGGGCGGGCAGCTCGCCGTCGTGCCGCCGAAGGAAGAGTTCGCGACGTTCGTCGTCGGGGAGTGGCCCGGCGGCTCGTACGGCCTGGTCGCCCGCCGCATGGACGGCTCATACGCGCTGACCGTCGAGGGCGAGCGGGCCGACCGCGGCACGGTGCGCATGTGGAGCCGCGCCACCGACGCGCCCGACCGGATCCTCGTCATGGACGACACGCACAGCCCCCGGCACCTCGGCCGGCCGTGGCTCCCGCTCCAACTGCACCCCACCGCCAACCAGTCCACCGGCGCGACCGGTTGGCAGCACGCATGGGTCGGCATCACCCCCGTGCACAACGCCGTCGCGCACATCGAGGTGACCAGCTACGCCGAGGCCGGCGGACGCGTCCGCGTACGCATGCGGGCCGAGGGCGGCGCGGTGTTCACCGCGGACGAGTGGGAGGTGCCCGAGGGCGAGTGGACCGCGCACACCGTCGAGCAGCCCCTCGACCGCGCCGGATTCCTCGACGACTACGCGATACAGGTCGAGCACTACACCCACAACGCCCGGCGCCCGATCGAAACGCGGCTGCTGACGGCGTACGGGCGGAACACGTACTCGGCCGAGGAAGCGCCGGAAGCGCCGGCCGGACAGGACGGGGACGCCGGCCGCCCCGATCCGACGCTGCCCGTCGAGACCTTCAACGGCGACCAGGCCAAGGGCGGCACCGAGTGAGCGCCGGATCGCCGGAGAGGGGGCGGCTGTGTCGGCACCCATAGGCGCCGCCGCCCTGGTCGCCGCGCTCAAGGCCGAGGGCGTCAGGGTCAAGGGCGAGCGCTCATGGCGCAGCCACAACCGCAACGCGCGCGGGCCATGGGGGCCGGTGCACGGGGTCATGGTGCACCACACCGTCACCAGTGGCGCCAAGCAAACCGTCGATCTCATCTACCGCGGCCGGTCCGATCTTCCGGGGCCGCTCGCTCACGCGGCCATCACCAAGGACGGCGTCGTTCATCTCACCGGGCACGGCCGCGCGAATCACGCCGGGCTCGGTGACCGCGACGTGCTCGCCGCAGTCATCGACGAACGGAAGCTGCCAGCACCGAACGGGCAAGACGTCGATGGGAACCGGCACTTCTACGGGTTCGAGTGTGAGAACCGTGGGGACGGCCGCGACCCGTGGCCCGAGGCACAGCTCGACGCAATCGAGCGGGTAGCGGCAGCGCTGTGCCGCCACCACGGATGGCACGCCGCCTCGGTGATCGGCCACCTTGAGTGGACGAACCAGAAGTCAGACCCCCGAGGCTTCGCCATGGACGAGATGCGCCGGCGGGTCGCCGAGCGCCTCAAGCACCCGCCCGGCGAGCAGCCCCCGAAGCCGAAGAAGCCACACAAGAAGCCACCCCGGCACAAGCCGCCGAAGAAGCCGACCCCGGCACCGACACCCCGCCCGCCGCAGAAGGGACAGCCCATGTCGGACGCCGCCCGGCGCACCGTACGAACCATCGTGCAGACCGCACTCAGCCTCGCCGCCTCCCTCCCGATCCTCGTCGACACCGCCGACGTCCCGCACACCGCGGCCGGCGTCGGCACCGCCCTCGCCGTCGCCGCGGCGGTGACCCGGGTCATGCAGAGCGACCAAGTCCAGAAGCTGCTCCCGAAATGGCTACGCAGCGCCGTACCGGCACCCACGAAGGAACCGGCCCCGGACACGGCCACGGGCGGCGGCGCTGTGTAACACCGCCCGACCCTCACGACGTTGTGCTCAGACTCCAACAGCTCCGTGACAGCGTCGGCTCAGGGTTCGCGCCGCGCTCGAACGGACACGGTAGTTTCTCCCGTCCCTCGCCATCCTCGTTGGCGCCACTGGCTGTTTCCTGTCCACTTGGTAGCTCATCCGTTGAACAACACAGCGCCCCCTATCGGCCTTCGGGTCGATAGGGGGCGCTGTCTGCGTTTCAACGCGGGAGCGCGTGCCAAAGCGACCCCAGAGCGACGGAACGCATCCGCCGCAGGAGCCTGCCTTAACCGTTGGTGCCGCCAGCGGCTGAGTCGCCCCGTTACGGCTTCTCGAAATAGTCGTTCATGACGCCAGCGATGAACGCCTGCCACCCCTCAGAAGAGCTGGTCAGCACCGGGCCCGCATCCTGCTTGCTATCCCGCAGACCAACCGCTGTCCCGAGGTCGGCCACCTCGACACAGTTGCCGTTGCCGTTGCTGTAGCTCGACTTGAACCACGCTGCGCGTGTCAGATCAACCCTGTCCATGACTCCCTGCCAATTCGGAGATCAGACGCCGTGACGCCTGCTCATCGAGCGATGTTTCCCAGATCCCTTGGAAAGCCATGTCGTACTGTTCGACTTCCTTTGGCTTGTCCAGGTACAGGCCCCCGGTGTAGCCATCGGCGTAGACCGTTGGCGGCTCCGTGTCGATCCCGTCGCCGTTGAGCGGGAAGCGCAGGATGACGAACGGGCCGGTCACGACACCGTCGTGCATACCAGCAGCGAACGGAACAACGCGAATCGAAACGTTCGGCAGCTCGGACACCTCGACAAGGTGCTCAAGCTGTTCTGCCATGACGTCACGCCCGCCGATGGGCCGGCGCAGCACCGCCTCGCTCAGCACGACACGCAACGTCGGCGGATCGGTTACGCGCGTGAGAAGAGTCTGACGCTCGATCCGCAGGCGCACCCGTCCATCGAGGTCTTCCTCATCAATCCCCCGAACATGGGTCCGCGTGACTTCCCGGGCGTAGCCCTCCGTCTGGAGTAGCCCCGGAACCACGTCGCTTTCGTACGAGGAAAGGCTCGACGCCGCCTCTTCCAGCCCGACGTAGATGTCGAACCCCTCGGGGATGACATCGCCGTACGCGTGCCACCATCCGCGAGCTTTGGTTTCCTTCGCGAGGCCCATCAGCGCCTCGGTCAAACCAGTGGGTGCGCCATAGACAGAGCACATCGCTTGGACGTCAAGACTCCGTAGCGGAGTCTGACCCGTTTCGATGCGCCACATCTTGGCCTCGGACCACTCCAGCTTCTTCGCCGCAGCACGGACTGTGAGACGAGCGCGGTTCCGCAGGTCGCGCAGGTTTCTGCCCAACTGCCGACGCGGAACGGTCGACCCTGTCGGCCCCTCTGTCATTCTCCACCCCTTCTACACGCCCCAGTATGACGGACCCATGTCGATCACGATGAAAGCAGTCATGCCCTCGCCATGCAATGCAAGCCACCAGTTCGACTACCTACTCACGAGCCATCGACGTGAAGTCTTGCATGAAGGGTCATCGCCGGGCACTCTGTAGACCCGCAACCGCTTGATGCCAACTCCGGTGACATCAAGCGGTATTGGCGGGTCATCAGCTCTGCGCTAGGAGGGGCAGACGCATGCCTGAACAGGAAGACCGGGAACAACAGCCCGACCTGAAGTCGTCCGACGAGCAGAACGAGTCGACTCAACTCGACGCAGAAATTGCCCGGTTGGAGGGCGTAATCACGGCGCACTGGGCGCTTCTCGGCAAGAAGACCTAGCTGCCGGGCTGATGGCCGGCTGCGCAGGCACCCGCAGCACGCGGAACCGCCCCACCAACCATCGGAGTTGCACTGTGCCGAACACGGCCAGCCCCACGAAGCACGACGCCGGTAGGCCCACCGGCGAGGTAGAGCGCTTTCGTCGCTTCAGATTCGTTCGTGACCTCTTCCCCGCCACCGAGCCGCCGTCGTACGCCATGCAGTGCTACACGTGCGAAGCGATGAGCGGCTTTTGCTCTGACGGTTCGGTAGGGGCGTCCTGGGCGCTCGGCCACCTCCAGGAGGAAGAACACTTCCAGTTCCGGTTGGTGCACACGGTGCCCGTTGTGGCCGCGCTGGAGTCTCTGTGAACGCCCGAGCGATCCGAATCGTCGTGCGCGGCATGCTGAGTGAGGCACTCGGCCGACTTGATGAGCAGTGGTACTGGTTCTATCAATTCGCCTTGTGCCACCTCGGCGAGGACCCGCGTAAGGCCGACGCCATGTACGAGCGTCACGCCGGTCTGGGACAGGGCACTACGTGCTGTCTCCCGTCCGTCCGCCCGCTCGCTCCCCCGGAGCACGGCTGACCATTCCCGAACACGCCGCCGACTGCCCGGCGGTCCTGATGTCCCGCCCCCTGCCCCGGTGGAACCGGTCGGCGCCTGCAAGCGCCGTCCGCCCGCGGCAGGGGAGCGGGTACCACCCCCGCTCGCCGCTGCAACGGCTGCCGGGGACGAAGTCACCACCGTTAGGAGTTGACAACATGGGCGACTTTATCGCTCTCATGTTCCTTTGGTTAGGGGAACCGACCCGCCGCCGTGCACACTCCGTCGCACGCCGGGCGTCCGTCTTCCTTTTCCCGCCGCCGCTGCCGCCCGCGCCGCCGGTCATCCCCCCGGCCCCGCCGTACGCCCGCCGGCCGCTGCCCGAACACGTCCAGGAACGTGCGCAGCCCTTCAGCGGCGAGGGGATCTCCCTCGTCCGCCCGTACCTGCTCGACTACGAGCGTCGAGCAGACGCCCGCCACGATCGCTCGCAGCCTCGGGAACTCTGCGCCGTCGTCGCGTAGGTCCCTTCCACGGAGACGCCACTCATGGACTACATCGGTTCAGATACCGCCTTCTGGCTCACTACCGCCCGGTTGGAGGCGCAGGAGAAGGGCAGCGCCTTCGTCAACGCCTTCCGGCGCCTGGACATCGAGTTCGACGACATCGAGATCAGGGAACCCTGCGACGGCTGCCGCCGAACCGACTACAAGATCACCCTCGGGTCGATCTCCGTCGACGAGGCGGGCGACTTCGCCCGCAAGCTCAACCACGCGCTGAACCTCCTCGACGACTACCGCAACCAGGCGCCCGACGCCGATCAACTGCCGGACTGACAGCAGGCTTCGCCCCGCGCCGTTCCGCTCCGGCGTCCTCGCCGCCGTCGCGGGCCGACGGGGCGGGCCAGGCCCCGTCGGGCTGCTTCCCGGACAGCAGCAGCCCGACGGACAACGTCCACTCCCCTCACCACCGCGGCCCGTCATGGCATCACCACCGGGCCGCGCGCCCCGCGCATCACATTCCCCGGCCACATCGAGGCCGGCACAGGCTCCCGCCCCGGCACGGGGCGGGCCGCCCGCCGCACCGCGACGGGCGTACCACCGCATCGACGCAAGAGGAGATACCGCTATGACGACGCTCACCACCGAGCGCACCACTTCCCCGGCTGCCGCCGGGCCGCGCGACTCCGTCCGGCCGTTCGGCCTCACCAAGGCCGTACCGGTCACCGTCACCGACACCCCCGCCGACCTGCCGCCGGTCCTGACGCTCTGCCCCGACCGGCAGATCAGCGTCACCAAGGACGGCACGCCGTTCATCCACGAGCCCTCCATGGCGACCTCGCTCACCACCACGCAGCAGACCCAGGAAGACAGTCAGCTCGACACCAGCAGCGAGAACGACACCGACTGACACCCGCCCACCAGCCATAAGGAGAACTGACCCGTGACGGTCCTGGTGCTGACTCGCGCCCTCGACGCGACATCCGATCTGGTCATCTCGGAACTGTCCGAGCGAGGCGTGCGTGTCGTCCGGCTCGACCCCGGCGACTTCCCCCAGCAGCTCACCCTCGGCGCCCGCATCGGCCCCGAGACGGGCCCTTGGGTAGGCGCGCTGCGCGGTCAGCACCGGGGCCTCACCCTGGAGGAGATCCGCGCCGTCTACTACCGGCGACCCTCACCCTTCCGCACCCACCCCGGCATGACCGACCACGACGCCGCATGGGCGCGGGCCGAGGCACGCGCCGGGTTTCACGGCCTGCTTGCCTCGCGGCGCTGCCGGTGGGTCAACCACCCCTCCGCCAACGCGCACGCCGAACTCGTGCCCGTCGCCCTCGCCGCCGCATCCCGCAGCGGCCTCAACGTCCCGCCCACCCTCATCACCAACGACCCCGTCGGAGCACGGGAATTCGTCCGCGCGCTCCCCGGCCGCACCGCGGCGTACAAGGCCCTCGGCCCCGGCGGACCGACCACCCACGACGGCAACGCCCACGCCCTGTGGACCACAAAGGTCCACGCGGACGAGATCACCGACGCGGTACGCCTCACCGCTCACCAGTTCCAGCAGTGGATTCCCAAGGCGTACGAGGTGCGGGTGACCGCCGTCGAGTACCGGCTGTTCGCCGCCGAGATCCACGCCGGCTCGGACGCCGCCCGCATCGACTTCCGCACCGACTACGACCACCTCACCTACCGCCCGTGCCACGTGCCCGAGACCGTGGCCGACGGCATGCGGGAACTGCTCTACACCCTGCAACTCAGCTACGCCGCATGCGACTTCCTCGTTAGTGAAGAAGACGGCCGCTGGTACCTCGTCGACGTCAACCCCAACGGCCAATGGGGCTTCATCCCCGAACTCCGCACACCCATCACGCACGCACTCGCCGACCTGCTCGAAGGAAAACGCCCATGACCACCACCGCCACCGCCATCCGGGCCGGCATCCTCCGCCGCCGCCTGGTCCAGCAGCTCACCCGCGACGGCGCACTGCGCTCCCGCTTCTGGCACGAAGCGTTCTCGACCGTGCCCCGCGAGCTGTTCGTGCCCCGCTTCACCCGGCGCGAGGGCAGCGACCTCGTCACCTACCGCGCGGGCGACCCCGACTACCTCACGGCCGTCTACTCCAACACCTCTCTGAACACGCGCTACGACATCCACGGAACGGCCGTCAGCTCGTCCAGCCAGCCGTCCATGATGGCGCGCATGTGCGAGGCCCTCGCACCCGTCAACGACCGGCTGCCCGTCCTCGACCTCGGCACCGGCCCCGGGTACAACGCCGCGCTTCTCTGCCACCGCTACGGCTCGGACCGCGTCGTCTCCCGCGACGTCGACCCCGACATCGTCACCGACGCCGCCAAGCACCTCGCCATGGCCGGGTACTCCCCCACACTCACCCTCGGCAACGGCGCCGAGGGCTGCCCCGGCAACGCCCCGTACGGCGCACTGATCGCCACCTACGGCACCGGCCGCATCCCGGAGGCGTGGCGCCACCAGGTCGCCCGCGGCGGCAACATCGTCGCCAACCTCGGACACGGCCTCGTCGCACTCACCATCGGGGACCACCGCAGCGCCACCGGCCACTTCCTGCCGGTCCTCGCTGCCTTCATGCAGGCCCGGCCCAACGCCAACGCCGCCCCGGCACCCGCACGCACCTACGCCGGCAAGGTCGCCACCGCCACCGGCCACACACAGGAAATCGAGCTGCCGGCCAACCCCGGCGAGGACATGCCGCAGTTCCTCGGCTCCCTCGTACACCCCGACGTCGTCGACTTCTCCCTCCTCCTCGACGGCAAGTCGGTGCACTGCCTCGCGCACCCGAGGTCGAGCTCGTGGGCCCGCATCACACCCGGCCCGGACGGCACCGCCCGACTCAACCACGGCGGCCCCCGCAACCTCTGGGCCGAACGCGCACCCCTCATCAGCCGATGGTCCGCAGCCGGCGAACCGACCGCCGACGCCTACAGCCTCACCGTCTACCCGACCGGACAGCACGAGCTACGCCTCGGCGACGCGTTCTGGTCCCTCCCCGAGTAGAACCCGGGCCGCCCCACGACATCCAGGGCAGCCCCGCGCCTCAGCCCGAACCCCAACGGCACGAGCGCGCACGCAGTTAAAAAGCAAGGACCCCGGCGACGGGTGGAGCCGTCCCGGGGCGTGGTCACGCTAAGCAGCTAAGCAGGAGCGCAACATGTCCGACGCTACCCCGTTCATAGTCATGTGGGCGACCCTCGCCCTTGCCATCTTCGCCCCATGGCCCCGGCGCGCCCCGGGACGGCACAGCGCAGCACACCTCAAGCCCGCCCCGCCGCAGCCGGTCGTACCGCCCATGCCCACGCGGGCGCCTGAGATCCTCCCGCCCCACGTACAGGCCCGGTACCGCACCATCCGCGGCGAGGACACCGGCGCCGTGCGCCCCTACGTCCTCGCCCGCCCCCGCCGGCGCCCCACCGACGCGAAGAGCCGGGCGCAGGCCGACCGGCGGTGGCAACTCGACATGGCGCTGCGCGGACACGACGTAGGCCCGACCCGGATCCACGGCGTCCACGTCGCCCCGGGCGCCCGCACCATCCGCGTAATGGCCGCCTAGCCTAAGCGTCCGCTTATTTATGCAGCTCAGGGCACCGCGTAACCGTTCCGGGGATACCTCGTGAAGATTGAAGGAACGCCTGAACGAAAGGCTCCGGATAGCCGTAGCCGACAGTAGGTTACGCGTGTCCCCTTCGGTCCTTCGCAAGTCCGGTTCGGGACACCTACGGCCCCGTTGCCGCCGCGAGGCAGCAACGGGGCCGCAGTGCGCAGCCCCTCAGGCCGCCGGCGGGAGTCCCGCCTCCGCCCCCTCCGGGCCGAACCCCAGACACCGCAGCAGGTCGCACCGCGTCACGCGGTACAGCCGACCGACCCGCAGCACGCGCACCGGATACTCCCCGCGCTTCGCGAGCGCGTACCCCGTCGTGCGCCCCAAGTCGAGCGCGCGATTCGCCACGTCGAGCGGGAACGCCACGGGCAGCGCGAGCAAGTCCTCGCGCGTCATCCCGCGGGAATCTCCCGCCCCTTCGACCACACACAGCACAGACACCGAACCTCCCTGGTCAACAACAACGACTGCCGGACACGCTAGCTTTTTGCGTTGCCATGCGACAGAACTTATGACAGATTGCGTCACCATGGAGCAACAAGAAGGGTGGGCCGAACGCCTCGCCGCCGTCATCGCCGGTGAAGTCTTCCGCTACCGCCGCAACCAGGGAATGAGCGCACAAGCCCTCTCCGACCGCTGTACCGACCTCGGCATGGCCGTCCCCCGGGCCGTCATCTCCAATCTGGAGAACGGCCGCCGAACGTCCGTCAGCGTCGCCGAAATCCTCGTACTCGCCGCCGCCCTCGACATCCCACCCGCCGCCCTGGTCTTCCCCGTCGGCTACACCGAGGAGACCGAAGCTCTACCGGGCGCCAACGTCCCGCCGTTCGAGGCGGTCCGCTGGTTCGCCGGCGAGGAACACAGCGCCACCCCCACCCCGGCCACCGACACGCCACCGGCCCCCCACAGCCACACCACGTGGCGCCGCGCTGGCGCCGCAGGCGAAGCGATCACCGGCTACCGCCGCGCCGAGCAGATCGCCGAGGCCGGCCTCGCACACACCGACCGCGCCGACCGCATGCGGTCCGACACCTACGACTTGGAAGAGTCCACAGCCCGCGACGCACTCGCGCGGGCCGCACAGAAGCAGGACGAGAAAGCCCGGCAGGGACTCGCCGACCTCGCGCAGGTTCTCGACACCCTGCGCGATCTCGGCACCACCGTCCCCCCGGGCACCCTGCACGTCGACCTCTTCCGCCACGCCACCCGAGGCAACCAGCCGAGGGAATCCCACACGGAGAACACCGAATGAAAGGCACCATCACCAAGCGCTGCGGCTGCCGCGACGCCAAGACGGGCAAGCAACTCAACAGCTCGTGCCCGAAACTGAAGCAGCGACGCCACGGCTACTGGACCGTCGTACAGGAACTCCCGCCGCGCGAGGACGGGACACGTCGCCGCTTCCGCCGCTCCGGCTACGAGAAGCACGATGACGCGCAGGACTGCCTCGACAAGGTCCGTGCCCTGCTGAACATTGCCGACAAGGAAGACAACGAGGGCCGCCGGAAACTCGGCGATCTGCTCGAATCCGTCTCGGCAAGCAAGGAAGCGATTCCGGAGCACGACGCCACGAAACGACGGTTCAGCACGGGGCAGTCGCTCAGCGCACACACCACGGTTGGGGAGTGGCTCGACCAGTGGCTCGCCGGGAAGAAAGCACTCCGCACAACGGGAAAGAACCGGTATGAGAACGACATTCGCCTGCACCTGAAGCCGCGGATCGGGCACATACGAATCGACCGGCTCAACGTCGCCCACCTCGACGAAATGTTCGCCGGCATCGCCGCGAGGAACATCGAGATCGTCGAGGCCAACGCCCTTCGTCGCGCAGCAGTCGACGAACTCAAGGAAATCCCTTGGAAGGGCCGGGAGAACCGCCGCCGACGTAAGGCGCTCAAGGAAAGCATCACCGCGATGCCGCCCTTCCGTCGCGCCACGGGGAACTCATCCCAGCAGCGCATCAGGACAACGTTACGTGCCGCGCTGGGCGTCGCCATCGCGCGTGGGCTGATCGTGTTCAACGCCGCCGCGCACGTCGAACTCGCAGCCGCCAAGCGCCCCAAGGCACTTGTGTGGACGGATGAGCGCATCGCCGAATTGCTGCGCACCGGCGTCAAGCCGTCTCCCGTCATGGTCTGGACGCCGGACCAGGCTGGGGAGTTCCTCGACTTCCTCGCCGACAGGCGCGACCGCCTGTACGGGCTCTTCCACGTGATCACCTTCCGCGGCCTGCGCCGCGGGGAGGGATGCGGCCTACGCGATACGGACCGCAGCCGAGCACAGCAGACTCTCACCGTCGCTACGCAACTCGTGCTCGACGGCTGGGAGGTCATTGAGAACCCGCCCAAGACCGACAGCGGCGAACGTGTCGTCGTCCTCGACCAGTACACCGTCGAGGTACTCGACGAAAACGACCGGCGCAAAGAAGCCGAGCGCGCTGAGTGGGGCGAGGCGTGGGTCGACTCCGGGCGCATGTTCACCATGCCCGACGGATCGCCCATTCACCCCGGTTGGCTGACCGGCTACTTCGACCGGCTCGTTGAACTGTCCGGCCTGCCGCCGATCCGGCTGCATGATCTGCGGCACGTCGCCGCCTCGCTCATGCTGGCCGCCGGCGTCGACATCAAGATCGTGTCCGAGACCCTCGGCCACAGTGACACGCGCATCACCCGCGACATCTACCAGTCGGTGTTGCCGAAGGTTGCCCAGGAAGCAGCCGAGGCCACTGCCGCCATCGTCCCCAGGGGCGCCGCCCGCCGACCGACGCACGAGGGAGCCACGGCCCCGCAGCCGGCGCCGGTCGAGCCCCCTCAGCATCGCGTCCAGCCCCTTGCGGCGGCACAAGCCGGACGCGATGGCCACACGACGGCCACACACGAGGGTGCGAAGATCATCGCGTTCCCGTCCCGCCGGGCCCAGAATGAGGAAAAGCCCAGGTCAGAAGAGTTCCAACCTGAGCTTCCAGAGAGCCCCCTGTCGGATTCGAACCGACGACCTTCGCTTTACAAGAGCGGTGCTCTGGCCAGCTGAGCTAAGGAGGCGTGCGGGAGCAGTGTACCCAGGTGGGTCGGATGCCGGTCGCCATTTCGTGACCTCTGGGGTGCTGACACCCGGGATCGCCGCAGGTAGCGTCGCGCCCGGCCCGCGGTTGTGGGCCGCGCCACTCCTTTACTCGGATCGTCCGGCACGTTCCTGCCGGTGAAGGGACACATCATGGCTACGGTCACGTACGACCAGGCAACCCGTATCTACCCGGGTTCCGACAAGCCCGCCGTCGACAAGCTCGACATCGCCATCGAGGACGGCGAGTTCCTCGTCCTGGTCGGCCCGTCCGGCTGCGGGAAGTCCACCTCGTTGCGGATGCTGGCGGGGCTGGAGGACGTCGACGGCGGCGCGATCCGCATCGGCGACCGTGACGTCACGCATCTGCCGCCCAAGGACCGGGACATCGCCATGGTGTTCCAGAACTACGCGCTGTACCCGCACATGTCCGTCGCCGACAACATGGGCTTCGCGCTCAAGATCGCCGGGGTGCCGAAGGCGGAGATCCGGCAGAAGGTCGAGGACGCGGCGAAGATCCTGGACCTCACGGAGTACCTGGGACGTAAGCCGAAGGCGCTCTCCGGTGGTCAGCGGCAGCGCGTCGCGATGGGCCGGGCGATCGTCCGGGAACCGCAGGTCTTCCTGATGGACGAGCCGCTGTCCAACCTCGACGCCAAGCTCCGCGTGCAGACCCGTACGCAGATCGCCGGGCTCCAGCGCCGTCTGGGCATCACGACGGTGTACGTCACCCACGACCAGGTCGAGGCGATGACGATGGGCGACCGGGTCGCGGTCCTCAAGGACGGGCTGCTCCAGCAGATCGACTCGCCGCGGAACATGTACGACCGGCCGGCGAACCTCTTCGTCGCCGGGTTCATCGGCTCACCGGCGATGAACCTCATCGAGGTGCCGATCGCCGACGGCGGCGTGAAGTTCGGCAACAGCGTGGTGCCGGTCGGCCGGGACGCGCTGGCCACGGCGGCGGACAAGGGCGATACGACGGTCACCGTCGGCATCCGGCCCGAGCACTTCGAGATCGTCGAGCAGAACGGCGCCGCCGCGGCCGCGCTGTCGAAGGCGGCGTCGGACGCCCCCGCCGGTCTGGCCGTCACGGTGAACGTCGTGGAGGAGCTGGGCGCCGACGCGTACGTCTACGGCACCGTCGAGGTCGGCGGCGCACCCAAGGACCTGGTCGTCCGGGTCAATGGCCGCCAGGTGCCGGAGAAGGGCGCCACCCTGCACGTTGTCCCGCAGCCGGGCGAGACACACGTCTTCTCCACCTCGTCGGGCGAGCGCCTCACGGACTGAGGTAAGCGCCTCGCGGACTGACCCGACAGGCTCAACTGCCGTACGGAGAAGGTGAATTGGCCGGTCGTGGCATCCATCCGCCGCGACCGGCCGCCCAGGGCCCGGCACGCCCGACCGCTACGGGAACGAGCGCGGGCAGCACGGCAGCGCGGGGGCGCAAAGGAACGTCCTCGCGCCCCCTCCGTCAACATCGCGCCCTCCCCAACCCCCGTCTCGTCCCTCGATAAGGTGACGCAATGTCGCCATATCATCACCGCTCGCTACCATCGCGACCGTGAACTCCGCAGCCCGCCGTATCGGCAGAACTCTCGCCCTTGTCCTCCCCGTCGTCCTCGTGTTCTCCGGGACGCTCGCGGTCACCAGCGTGCCGTGGGCCTCGAAGTCCACGGACACGCAGATGCTGACCGCGTCCAGCGGGAAGACCGTCGCCAAGACCGCCCCCAAGGCCCCGCAGGACGCCCTCCGCGACCGCCTGCTGCTCGAACTCCAGGAAAGGGACCCAGGGGTGGCGCTGACCCACCTCCAGCGGGCCACCACGGAGCGGCCGTCGCTCGCCACGCACTGCACGTCCATCGCGCGGGCGCTGGGCCGGGCAGCCGTCGCCAAGTACGGCGCCGGGCACCGCGCGCAGGCGTTCTCCCGCCCGGTCTGCGACACCTCCTTCGCCTCCGGCGTCGCCACCGCCCCGTGAGCCGCCCTCGCACCGCATAGGGTGCGAACCATGACAGTCGCCCCGTATCCCTATCCGACACAGGCCGTTGTCCTGGCCGGTGGCCAGGGCTCGCGCCTGCGGCCGTACACCGATGACCGGCCCAAGCCGATGGTCGAGATTCCCGGCACGGGAACCCCGATCATCGGCCATCAGCTCACCTGGCTCGCCTCCGAGGGCGTCACCGACGCGGTGGTCTCCTGCGGCCACCTCGCCCACGTCCTGGAGGAGTGGCTGGCCGAGGCCGAACTCCCGTTGAACGTCACGACCGTCGTCGAGACCGAACCCCTCGGCCGCGGCGGCGGCCTCAAGTACGCGGCGGCGTCCCTGCCCCGCCCGGATGAGCCCTGGTACGCCACCAACGGCGACATCTGGACCCGTTTCCCGCTCACCGAGATGGCCGCCTTCCACCTCGAACGCGGCGCCGAGGCCACCTTGGCGCTGGCCCGGCCGCGGATCCCCTGGGGCGTCGTGGAGACCGACGAGTTCGGCCATGTCCTCGACTTCATCGAGGCGCCGCCGTCGCCGTACCTCATCAACGCCGGCGTCTACGTCTTCTCCGCCACCTTCACCGCGCTGCTGCCGGACCGCGGCGACCACGAACGCACCACCTTCCCCCGGCTCGCCCGCGAGCGGCGGCTCGCCGGTTATCCCCTCCCGCACGGCTCCTACTGGCGCGCCATCGACACCACCAAGGACCTCGTCGAGGCCGCCAAGGAGCTGGGCGCCACGGGGAGTTGAGCGCGGCCGGTTTGCCGGAACGGCAAATCCGTGTACGGGCCGCCGGGCGGGTGCCGCATCCTGGCGCGACCGACACCCCCAGGAGGACCGATGCCGCAGCCCACACCGTCACCGCAGTGGAACCACCGCTTGGTGGACACCCCCGGCGGCCGGCTCCACCTCGTCGAGCAGGGCAGCGGGCCGCTCGTCCTCCTCCTGCACGGCTTCCCGGAGTCCTGGTACTCCTGGCGTCACCAACTCCCGGCGCTCGCCGCGGCGGGCTACCGCGCCGCCGCCCTCGACCTGCGCGGCTACGGCCGTTCCGTCCGGCCCGCCGCCGTCGAGGCATACGACATGGCGGCGCACGTCGCCGACAACGCCGCCGTGATCCGCGCCCTCGGCGCCCGCGACGCGGTCCTCGTCGGCCATGACTGGGGCTCCCCGATCGCCGCGCACACCGCGCTGCTGCGGCCCGACGTCTGCTCCGCCGTGGCCCTGCTGAGCGTCCCGTACGCGCCGCGCGGGCCCGTCCGGCCGTCCGACGCCTTCGCGGCGCTCGGCGGCGACGAGGAGTTCTACGTCCGCTACTTCCAGGAACCGGGCCGCGCCGAGGCGGAGATCGAACCGGACGTCCGCTCCTGGCTCGCCGGTTTCTACGCCTCGCTCTCCGGCGACACCCTGCCGCCGTCCGGCTCCACCGGCCACTTCTTCGTCCCCGAGGGCGGCCGCCTCAGCGACCGCTTCGTCCGCGACCGCGCCCCGGCCTGGCTGGACGAGGCCGCACTCGACTTCTACGCCGCGGAGTTCACGCGTACGGGGCTGACCGGCGCGCTGAACCGCTACCGCAACGCCGACCGCGACTGGGCGGCCACCGCCGGCCTGGAGGGCGCGCCGATCCCCCAGCCGTCACTCTTCATCGGCGGCACCCGCGACGCCTCCACGACCTGGCTCGCCGACGCCATCGCCGCGTTCCCCACCACACTGCCGGGTCTCACCGCCGCACACCTCCTGGACGGCTGTGGCCACTGGGTCCAGCAGGAACGTCCGGACGAGGTCAACCGCCTGCTCATCGAGTGGCTGCGGGGGCTGCCCGACGTCTGACGGGGCCTGCGCGCCGCGTGACGGGCCGGGCCCGTCATCGAAGGACGGGCCCGGCCCGGCGCCCCATGGGCCTTGTGCACCACCGGGCGGCACCGGGCGGCACCGGGCGGCACCGGCCCACCACCCGACGGATCCGCTCGTCAACGGTTCCGCTCCTCTACGGTTCCGCTCGTCTCCCCATACGGAACGGCCCCCGCGGACGGAGACGTTCCGTCCGCGGAGGCCGTTCGTGCGCTGCCCGGCGGGTCGCCGGTCGGGCCCTACGGGGATCAGCCCAGAAGGCCGCCCAGGGTCCCGGTGTGGTCCTTCGACCTGCCATCGGACGAGCCGGAGCCGTCGTCGCCCGAGCCGGTGGTCCCGCCGCCCGTGCCGCCGGACGTCTGCGCCGGGGTCGGCGCCGGGGCCTTGGTCGAGGCGGACTGCTGCGGGGCGCCGGTGGTGGCGCCCGCACCGGGCCGGCGGCCGGTGCCGCTGGTCGCCCCGGCCGTCGGGGAGCTGCTGCCCGCGGGCGAGGACGGCGCACCCGTCGGACCTGCGGTGTGCGCGGCATCCGGGGTCGGCGTGCCGGGCCGCTGCGGGGCGGCGGTCCGGGTCTGCTGCGGGCGGGTCGCCTGCCGGTGCGGGCTGGGCAGCGGCCGACCGGGCAGGTTGTTGATCGCCGGTTCGCCGGGCCGCGGCACGGACGTCACCGTCGCCGACCGTACGGCGCCGCCGAGCACCGAGCCGATGAGCAGCGTCAGCCCGGCGATCACCGAGGTCATCGCGGCGCCGCGGCGCAGCACCCGCCGCCGCAGGTCGATGACGTCGACGCGCGGACCGAGCCGACGCCACGCCTCGCCGGCCAGTCGGGCGTCGAGGGAGTACACCGGGGCGCCCGCGATGACCAGCGGGCTCCAGGCGGCGAGATAGATGAAGTCGGGCGCGTCGTACGCCGGGATGCTGTGCCAGGTGACGGTCATCAGCAGCACCGCGGAGAGCAGCGCGCCGACCGACGCGGCGAGCCGCTGCCACAGCCCGCAGATGGTCAGCACACCGACGACGACCTGGAGGAACGCGACGGTGAGCCCGGAGCCCACCGGGTGCGCCAGCGCGAAGTCGCGCAGCGGTACGGCCAGCGTCCACGGCTCCAGCGACGACAGCCACTTCACCATCGAACCGCGCTCGCCGCCGTCGAAGTAGACGGGGTCGCAGAGCTTGCCCATGCCCGCGTAGATCGAGATCAGGCCGAGGAAGATGCGCAGCGGCAGCAGGACGACGCCGAGGTTCATCCGGCGGCCCGGGTAGTACGCGTGGCGGACGCTGTCGCCGCCCCGGCGCCGCCCGGACGCGTCGTAGCTCTCCCGCGCCTCGAAGCGGTCCGCATCGCCGTCGCCCGCGTACGCGTACGCGTCGTCGTACGCGGCATCGCGCCCGCTCCCGAACGCCTCCGGGTCGGCGCCGTACGGGTCGTACGGGCCGGGCCGCACCGGGCGCAGCAGCGCGGTGTCGGCGTCGGCGGGGCCGCGCTGGCCGATGACGGTGGGGCCGGTGTCGGCGGCCACCCGCGGCAGGATCTGCGTCGCCGCGACGTCATCGCCCTCGTCGGAGTCCAGGCCGATGCCGGAGGTGCGGACGGCGCGCAGGAGCTGGGTGGTGGCGCCGGACGAGCCGCCCGGATCGGTGCGGCCGCTCCACACCACGGGCGCCCGGCGGCCACCGCCCCGCGCGCGGAGGACGGGGGCCCGGGCCGCGGCCCTGACCCGGCCCACGACGGGAGCGGCGAGCTGTACGCGGAAGCTGGCGTGGTTGACGATGACCTGCGCGGGATCGCACGGCACCTTGACCGAGCTCAGCAGCGGCTCGTCATCGAAGCCCGGCGAGCGTCCCCCCGTAGGCATGCGGGGTGTTCTGGTGTCCACGCTCATCTAACCGAGTGACGAGCGGTTAAGACACTGCCTTGACCTGGCCGATCTGTCCGAGACCCGTCAAAAAATCACAGGATCGCCGGAAGTAGCACGGAGCGTCACGCCCTGCCCTGCGGCTCCGTGCGGCCGGACCGCCGGGCGCCGGACCGTGGCCCGGCGCCCGACGGTGCGCGCTCAGCCGCGGCGGCGGGCCGCCTCCCACAGGACGACACCGGCGGCGACACCGGCGTTCAGCGACTCCGCGCCGCCCGGCATCGGGATCCGCACCCGCACGTCGCAGGTCTCGCCGACCAGCCGCGACAGGCCCTTGCCCTCGCTGCCGACGACGATCACGACCGGGCCGTTCAGCGCCTCGACATCCTGGAGCTCCATCTCGCCGTCGGCGGCCAGCCCGACGACCATGAGGCCGGCCTTCTGGTACTGCTCCAGCGTCCGGGTCAGGTTGGTGGCGCGGGCGACCGGCGTACGGGCCGCGGTGCCCGCCGAGGTCTTCCACGCACCGGCGGTCATCCCGGCCGCGCGGCGCTCCGGCACGACCACGCCGTGACCGCCGAACGCGCAGACGGAGCGGACGACCGCGCCGAGGTTGCGCGGGTCGGTGACGCCGTCGAGCGCCACGATCAGCGGCTCCTCGCCGCCGTCGAACGCGGCGGCCGCCAGGTCCTCGGGGTGCGCGTAGTCGTACGGCGGCACCTGCAGGACCAGGCCCTGGTGGTTGAGGCCGTTGGTCATCCGGTCCAGCTCGGGGCGGGGCGCCTCCATCAGGTGGATGTCGCCGCGCTGCGTGGCGAGCTGCAGCGCCTCGCGGACCCGCTCGTCGGAGTCGATGAACTGCTGGACGTAGAGGGTGGTCGCGGGCACGCCGTCACGCAGCGCCTCGAAGACCGGGTTACGGCCGACGACCAGCTCGGCCGTGCCCTTCGCGCCGCCGCGCCGCGGGGCGGGACGGCGCGCGGCCACCTGCTTCGCCTTGGCGTTGGCGACACGGTTCTTGACATGTCCCTTGCGGGCGGAGGCGGGCGGGGTCGGCCCCTTCCCTTCGAGGCCCCGGCGCCGCTGGCCGCCACTGCCGACCTGCGCGCCCTTCTTGTTGGACGTGCGGCGGTTCCTGCGCTGGCTGTTGCCGGCCATGGGTCACCCGTTTCTTCACTGCTCTCGACGTCTCGCGACGTGGAGTGGATACGTACGTATGGATTGAGTGTCGCCCGCGGCCGCCGGGAAGGGCGAATCCGGACGGCGGCCGGGCCACGGCGACGGTGCCGCCGTGGCGCGCGACGAGGTCAGGGCAGCGCGGCGGTGCGGTGCCCCGGGGCGGTCACGACAGCGACCAGCGCGGACCCGACGGGGTGTCCTCGATGGCGAGACCGGACTGCTGGAGCTGGTCGCGGATGGCGTCGGCGGTGGCGTAGTCCTTCCGCGACCGGGCGGCCTGCCGCTGGTCGAGCACGAGGCGGACCAGCGAGTCGACCACGCCGTGCAGGTCCTCGCCGCGCTCGGCGCCGCCGGACCAGCGCTCGTCGAGCGGGTCGAGACCGAGCACGCCGAGCATCGCCCGCAGCTCCGCGAGACGGGCGACCGCCGCCTCCTTGTCGTCGGCGGTCAGCGCGGAGTTGCCCTGCCGGACGGTGGTGTGCACGATCGCCAGCGCCTGCGGGACGCCCAGATCGTCGTCCATCGCCTCGGCGAAGGCGAGCGGCACCTCGGCGGCGGGCTCGACGGTCTTGCCGACCTTCTCCACCACACGCTGGACGAAGCCCTCGATGCGCGCGAACGCCGCCTCGGCCTCGCGCAGCGCCTCCTCGCTGTACTCGATCATCGAGCGATAGTGCGGGGTGCCCAGGTAGTAGCGCAGCACGATCGGGCGCCAGCGCTTGACCATCTCGCTGACCAGCACGGAGTTGCCCAGCGACTTGGACATCTTCTCGCCGCTCATGGTCACCCAGGCGTTGTGCGACCAGTACGCGGCGAAGTCGTCGCCGAACGCCTTCGCCTGCGCGATCTCGTTCTCGTGGTGCGGGAAGACGAGGTCGACGCCGCCACCGTGGATGTCGAAGGCGCTGCCCAGGTACTTGTGCGCCATCGCGGAGCACTCCAGGTGCCAGCCCGGACGGCCGCGGCCCCAGGGCGTCTCCCAGCTGGGTTCGCCCTCCTTGGCCGCCTTCCACATCGCGAAGTCCCGCGCGTCACGCTTGCCGGTCTCACCCTCGCCCGACGGCTGCCGGAGGCTGTCCAGCTCCTGGTTGGACAGCTCCAGGTAGCCGGGGAAGGAGCGCACGTCGAAGTAGACATTGCCGTCGGCGGCGTAGGCGTGGCCGCGCTCGATCAGGCCGCGCATCATCTCGATCATCTCGGGGATGTGGCCGGTGGCCCGCGGCTCGTAGGCCGGCCGCAGGCAGCCGAGCGCGTCGTACGCCTCGTTGAAGGCGACCTCGTTGGCGTACCCGATCGACCACCAGGAGCGGCCCTGCTCGGCGGACTTCTTGATGATCTTGTCGTCGATGTCGGTCACGTTGCGGACGAACGTCACGTCGTAGCCACGGAAGCTGAACCAGCGGCGCATGATGTCGAAGTTCAGGCCCGACCTGATGTGGCCGATGTGCGGCGCAGCCTGCACCGTCGCGCCACACAGGTAGATCGAGACACAGCCCGGAACGAGCGGGATGAAGTCACGGATCTGCCGGGCGCTGGTGTCGTACAGGCGAATCGTCACGGAACCAGGGTAGTCGGAACGAGGGAGTGCCCCGCGCCCCCTGGGGCCGCGGTTTCCGAAGCGTGACGCTCGCCCGTTTCGCTCCGGATCGCGCTACGCGCCCGGAGCCGCGCGCCGCCGTCTTCTTCCCCCGCTTCCGCCCCCCGATCACAGGCGCTGCACCGGCCGCGCGGTCAGAGGCGGTCGACCGCCTTCCGCGGCGTGATCCGTATGACCACCCGCTCGCCGCCCTCGGCCTCCGCCCCGGGGGCGAACTCGGCGAAGTCCTTGCCGCTGTACCTCCGCGACAGCTCGTCGATCAGGCCCCGGTCGTCGGCAGTGAGGGTGGCGGTGCCGCGGATCTCGGCGTAGACATACGGCGCACCGGGCGGCTGGACGAGGATGGTGGCGCGGGGATCGCGTACGAGGTTCCGGGTCTTGCGGCGGCCGCGGGTCGTGGAGATCAGCAGCTCCTCGCCCTCCCGCAGCACCCAGACCGGCGAGAGCTGCGGGCTGCCGTCCGGCTGGACCGTGGCCAGCGTCACGACGACGGGGGTGTCGAGGAGCTTCTTCAGAGTGTCGGAAAGGGTGGCGGTCACGAGGTGTCCTTCCTGGGGACTCGGGCCGGTGGCGGACACTCCCTTCCTTCCCGAACTCCCCACCGCCCAACGTCATTCCCGCCGTTGTCAGGGAGATCCCGGGGCTCCCCGTAGGGGCCGAGCGCCCCGCCGCCGGGCCGCCTCCGGCACCTCCCCTACGGGCTCACGCCGCGTGGCGGGCCCGGCCCGCCACGCGGCGCTTCCGCCGAGGCCCGGCCCCCGCCCGCAGCCTCACGCCGTGCGGACCACCAGCGCCGTCGCCACCGCCGCGAGGCCCTCCGCGCGGCCGGTGAGGCCGAGGCCGTCCGACGTCGTGCCGGACACCGAGACCGGCGCCCCGACGGCGGCGGACAGCGCCCGCTGCGCCTCGTCCCGCCGCTTGCCGATCTTCGGCCGTACGCCGATGACCTGCACGGAGACGTTGCCGATGGCGAACCCTTCGGCCCGTACGATGCGCGCCGCCTCGGCCAGCAGGGTCACGCCGGAGGCGCCGGACCACTCGGGACGGTCGGTGCCGAAGTGCGCGCCGAGGTCGCCGACCCCGGCGGCGGAGAACAGCGCGTCGCAGGCGGCGTGCGCGGCCACATCGCCGTCGCTGTGCCCGGCGAGGCCGTACTCGGCACCCTCCCAGAGAAGCCCGGCGCACCACAGCTCCCGCCCCCGCTCGAAGGCGTGGACATCGGTGCCGATCCCGACGAGCGGCATCCCGGGCAGCCCCACGACGCCCCCCGCCTCCGGCCCGGACTGCTCGACCGGCTCAGACATACCCATCAGTGGCCCTCCTACGGGCGAGTACGGCCTCGGCCAGGACGAGGTCCAGCGGCCGGGTCACCTTGAACGCTTCCTCATGGCCGGGGACGACGACGACCGGGGCCCCGAGCCGTTCCACCAGGCCCGCGTCGTCGGTGGCGCCCTCGCCCTCGACGACCGTGTCGTGCGCCATGAGCAGGGTCTCCCGGTCGAAGCCCTGCGGCGTCTGGACCGCGCGCAGCAGCGCCCGCTCCGGGGTGCCGGTCACCGGTTCCGCTTCGCCCCGGGGGCGCGGTTCGACCTGCTTGACGGTGTCGGCGAGCGGCAGCGCCGGGACGACCGCCGGGGCGCCGGAGCGGACGGTGGCGATCACCGCGTCGACGGTGTCGACGGGCACCAGTGGCCGCGCCGCGTCGTGCACGAGGACCACGTCGATGCCGTCGGGCAGCGCGTCGAGCCCTCGGCGCACCGACTCCTGGCGGGTCTCACCGCCGGGCACCACCAGCAGCTCGGCGCGGCCGAAGGAGTGCTCGTCGAGGAGGGCACGCACCTCGGGCGCGCCGTCCGGCGGGGCGACCACGACGACAAGGGAGACGGCGCGGGACGCGGCCATCGCGCGGACCGCGTGGACCAGCATCGGGGTGCCGCCGAGAGTGCGCAGCGCCTTGGGGGCGCCGGGTCCGAGGCGGACGCCGCGACCGGCCGCGGGGATCACCGCGGCGGTACGGATCGGACGGGAGGGATCTGGCATCGAGGGCTCCGGAGTCCGGGAGGTCCCGGAATTGGGGCAGACAGGTTTGTTGTCGCGGCCGACGTGGGTATGGCCTCACCGTGCCGGGCGCCACGCCTCAACCGCCCCTTCCGTGACAGTGGTCGAGGCAGTGGCCCGAGCCCGGCACACCACTTCCCCGTCCGGCGGGCGCCAAGGCCCCGGGACCGGCCGCGCGGGCGCAGATATGCCGCAGCGCCCGGCAACAGATCCTGGGATCGTCATCGGGCACCGCGGCATCACTGCGTGCTCTTCACTGCGGCGCGTCATCCACGCCGCTCACCACGCCGGTCCGTCCGTGTCGTCGCACGGAGCGCTGCGGCGCGGCCTGCGCGTCGTCAGGACGCGAGGACCTCGTCGAGCAGGGCCTCGGCCTTGTCTTCGTTGGTGTTCTCCGCGAGGGCGAGCTCGCTCACCAGGATCTGGCGGGCCTTGGCGAGCATGCGCTTCTCACCGGCGGACAGTCCGCGCTCACGCTCCCGGCGCCAGAGATCGCGCACCACTTCGGCGACCTTGATCACGTCACCGGAGGCGAGCTTCTCAAGATTCGCCTTGTAACGACGGGACCAGTTCGTCGGCTCTTCGGCGTACGGTGCGCGGAGCACCTCGAAGACCCGGTCCAGCCCGTCCTGGCCGACCACATCGCGCACACCGACGAACTCCGCATTGTCCGCCGGTACACGAACCGTCAGGTCACCCTGGGCGACCTTCAGCACCAAGTAGGTCTTGTCCACGCCTTTGATCTGGCGAGTTTCGATGGCCTCGATCAGCGCGGCCCCGTGATGGGGATAGACCACGGTGTCGCCAACCTTGAACGTCATGTGACAGGTACCCCTTCCGTGGCTATCCATGCTAACACGAGAACGGACCGTTCTGAATGGCGTTTTCGCAGGTCAGGGCATATCTCAGGGCTTGACAACAGCGGCCGCACCGTGCTGCACAGGGGGCCGGAATGCGGGTATCCGCAGGTGAGAGGCGTTTCTTCGGCGGGCGGAAACACGCCCGCAACGAGCCCCGAAGTCTCGGCCGGAGAGGGTGAAAGGACCGTTTTGCACCTATCCGTATGAGCGACTTTCGCTACTCCGTTCGGTCCCCGTCGGTCTCTCGGACGGGTTTCTGGAATTGATCACCTTCCGGTGTGCCGACCCGGTGATCAATTCTGTGGGCGGACGGTTTTCCCGGCGAATACTTCTTTCGCAGGGGAACGGCGCGGAATCCGGCCGCCCGGACGCGGTAACACGCTCTCCGTGCATATTCCCGTCACCGACCATGCGCCGTCACACCCCGCCGGAGACACATCCGGCGGGGCGCTTCCGGCCCGTCGGGGCGGCTCGTGATCGCGCTGGGGGCGGGTCGGGTGCGGCGGCGCGAAGACGGCTCGGTAACCTAGCGGCGCTGACACACCCTTAGGGCGGCTTTACGTCTGCGTCGACCGTGACGCGTACGCTGCGCCGCCCAGCTGTCCATCCGCGACCGGACGCCGTTCGGCCGCCGAAGCTCGTCCAAGGAGATGCCGCCGCCGTGAGCCGCAGCCTTCGACGCGGCGTCCTCGCCGCCACCGTCCTTACGCTCTCCATCGCCTCGCTCTCCGCGTGCGGCGCCGGGAACAACGCCCAGACGCTGGAGGTCAAGCCGGACAACGCCGAGACCGCCGTCGGTGACATCAAGGTCCAGAACGCGAATGTGATCACCCAGCCCGACCTGAAGGCCAAGGGCCCGGCCGTGGTCACCGCGACGCTGTTCAACAACGGCGCCAAGGACCAGAAGCTCGACTCCGTCACCCTCCCCGGCACCGGCCAGAGCGCCGAGCTCAGCCCGGCGAAGGGCGCCAAGGGTCCCCTGACGGTGCCCGCCCATGGCTCCCTGGTGCTCGGTGGGAAGGGCAACGCGTCGGCGGTCCTGGCAAGCGGCCGGGAGGCCGTGCAGGACGGCAACGCGCAGACCGTGACCTTCAGCCTCAGCAGCACCGGCAAGGTCCGGATCTCGGCGCTGGTCGTGCCCGCCAACAACTACTTCAAGGACTTCGGCCCCGAGATCGTCCCGCAGCCCGGTGTGACACCGACCGCGTCCGGTCAGTCCTCCGAGAGCGGCAAGCCGTCGGAGTCCGGGAAGCCCACCAAGTCGGGGCAGCCCGGCGAGCCCGCCGGGAACGGCGAGGCGGCCGGGAACGGCGAGGCGGCCCACGCCGGCCACTGAGCCGCCGCTCTCCGCAGCAACGCCACTGGGGCGGGCCCCCCGGGCGGTGGGTGGCGCCCCCGCCCCGGCCCCGCCCCCCCCGCGCGCGCCCCCCCCCCCCGGCCGCGGGCGCGCCGGGCCCCCCGCGCGCGCCCCCCCGGGGCCGGTCACGGCTCGAACTTGTAGCCCAGTCCGCGGACGGTGACGAGGTAGCGGGGTGCGCCAGGGTCCGGCTCGATCTTGGCCCGGAGCCGCTTGACGTGGACGTCCAGCGTCTTGGTGTCGCCCACGTAGTCGGCGCCCCAGACGCGGTCGATGAGCTGCATACGGGTCAGCACCCGTCCGGCGTTGCGCAGCAGCATCTCCAGGAGGTCGAACTCCTTGAGCGGCAGGTCGACCTTGTCGCCGCCGACGGTCACGACGTGCCGGTCGACGTCCATGCGGACCGGACCGGCCTCCAGTGCCTGCGGGGCGACCTCCTCCGGCTCGCCGCGGCGGCGCAGCACCGCGCGGATCCGGGCGACCAGCTCGCGCGAGGAGAACGGCTTGGTGACGTAGTCGTCGGCTCCTATTTCCAGGCCGACGACCTTGTCGATCTCACTGTCCTTGGCGGTCACCATGATGACCGGGACGTTGGAGCGGCCCCGCAGCTGGCGGCAGACCTCGGTGCCGGGCAGGCCCGGCAGCATCAGGTCGAGCAGGACCAGGTCGGCGCCGTTGCGCTCGAACTCGTCCAGGCCGGCGGGGCCCGTCGCCGCGATGGCGACCTCGAAGCCCTCCTTGCGGAGCATGTACGACAGTGCGTCGCTGAACGATTCCTCGTCCTCGACGACGAGCACTCGGGTCACGGAAGGACCTCCGGGGCGGGGTGAGCAGGAAGTGGATCGTTGAAGGTCTCGTACGGGCGGTCCTCTTCGTCGAGGCCCTCCGCAGCTGTGCGGTCGGCGGGCCGTTCGCGGTCGCGTACGGCACCGGCTTCCGGGAGACGCAGGGTGAAGGTGGAGCCCTGTCCCTCAGCGCTCCACACGGTGACCTCTCCCCCGTGGGAGGCGGCCACGTGCTTGACGATGGCGAGGCCGAGGCCGGTCCCGCCGGTGGCGCGCGAGCGCGCCGGGTCCACGCGGTAGAACCGCTCGAAGACGCGGTCCCGGTCCTTCTCGGAGATGCCGATGCCCTGGTCGGTCACGGCGATCTCGATCACGTCGCCGCCGGGCGCGGACACCCGGCGGGCGGCGATCCCGACGCGGGTGTGCGCCGGGGAGTAGTTGACGGCGTTCTCGACGAGGTTGCCGAGGGCCGCGGCGAGCTGGCCGCGGTTGCCCCAGACGTTCAGGTCGGGAACGGGCAGCGGGCGCCGGCCGCTCTCGCTCTCCGCGGTGGCGCCGGAGGGCACGCCCATGTTGGAGGCCATGGTGATCTGCTTCGTACCGGCCGGCTGACGGCAGCGGTCCATCGCCTCGGCGACCAGCTCCTTGACCGGCACCGGCTCGGCGTCCTCCAGCGGGTCGTCGTTCTGGACCCGGGAGAGGTCGATCAGCTCCTGGACGAGGTTGGTGAGGCGGGTGGCCTCGTTCTGCATCCGGCCGGCGAAGCGGGTGACGGCCTCGGGGTCGTCGCTGGCGTCCATCACCGCCTCGGACAGCAGGGAGAGCGCGCCGACCGGGGTCTTCAGCTCATGGCTGACGTTGGCGACGAAGTCGCGGCGGACCGCCTCGATGCGGCGGGCCTCGGTGAGGTCCTCGACGAGGAGGAGCACCAGCCGGGAACCGAGCGGGGCGACCCGGGCGGAGACCGCGAGGGTGTCGCCGCGGCCGGTGCCGCGGCGTGGCAGGTCCAGCTCGACCTGGCGTATCTCGCCGTCGCGGCGGGTGTCGCGGGTCATCTGCATCATCGGCTCGACGGCGAGCTTCCCGCCGCGGACCAGCCCGAGGGCGTACGCGGCGGAGCTGGCCTTGACGACGGCGCCGGACTCGTCGAGCACGACGGCGGAGGAGCGGAGAACGGAGAGGACGGTGTCGACGCCGGGCGGCAGGACCGCGTCGGTGTGCAGGGAGGTGCGGGTGGGTTTGACCTGGTCCCGCTCGCTCCAGCGGAACGCCAGCATGGCGAAGACGCCGGTCCCCAGACCGGCGATCGCTGCCACTGCGGCGAAGGCCGCGTCCACGTTCATGACTCCAGGTTATGCGGCAGGTCCGACACTTCCCCAGCCTTCCGAGTGTCTGCTCGAACACCCGTCGCCCAGAGTTCACCATGGCGTCAGGGGTGGTTCATTCCGGCGGCCGGAGATCGGCCGTTCAGGGCGAATCCCGGCCGTTCCGGACGCTTCGGCAGCGCCGGACGGCTCCGTACGCTCCCCCGGAAGTGCTCTGTTCCGGGCGTGCGCCGCGCCCGGAGGGCCGGTCCGCGCGCCGCACCGGCCGTGGCCACGTCGCCCAGAGTTCACCTTGAGGCCGCCCCTGCTTCACCCCCGGTGGCACCGCTCGTCGTGATGCCCGCGCACTGTGAGGCCGTGCGGATGCGGGCACGAAACGGTCCCGCAGCGGCGGTGCGGTCCGCCGGAGCGATCGCTTCCGGCGACCGCTCCGGATCCTGCGCCCGGACGATCCTCCGGGGCCGGTCCGGTCCGTCCGGGGCCCCTTCCCCGGGCCCCGGGCGGCCGACGGGCTCTTCGCGGAGTCCGGTCCGTACGCACACCGTCCGTGGGAGCGTGGGAGCGGAACGTGTGTGCGCACCGTCCGCGCCCCGTTCGCCCACGTCACCAGTCGATGCGAGAGAAGGTCACAGATGCGGGACGCGTACCACGAGGAGCTGGATTCGATCGGCGAGGGCCTGGTCGAGATGGCACGCCTCGTCGGCTCCGCGATCGGGCGCGCCACCACGGCGATCCTGGACGCGGACCTGAAGCTGGCCGAGAGCGTGATCGCCGCCGATGAGAAGGTCGACGATCTCCAGCGCGATCTGGAGGCCCGGGCGATCACCCTGCTCGCCCGACAGCAGCCGGTCGCCACCGATCTGCGGATCGTCGTCACCTCGCTGCGGATGAGCGCCGACCTGGAGCGCTCCGGCGACCTCGCCCAGCACGTCGCCAAGCTGGCCCGGCTGCGCTTCCCGGCGACGGCCGTACCGCGTGATCTGCACGCCACCATCCTGGAGATGGGGCAGCTGGCGCAGCGCCTGATGGCGAAGGCGGGCGAGGTCATCATCACCAAGGACGTCGATCTGGCGCTCCAGCTGGAGCAGGACGACGACGCGATGGACCGGCTGCACCGCGCGCTCTTCCAGCACCTGATGGACGACCGCTGGAAGCACGGCATCGAGACGGCCGTGGACGTGACCCTGCTGGGCCGCTACTACGAGCGGTTCGCCGACCACGCGGTCTCGGTGGCGAAGCGGGTCGTCTATCTGGTGACCGGTGAGCACGCCGACGAGATCGCCCCGCCGACGGCGGTCGAGGGCGCGTGATCCGGCCGCTCACGGCGTAGGGGGTCGGGCCCGGAGGAGGGTCGGCCGGTGCGCGGGCGCCGGTCGGCCGGAGGCGGATGCCGGTGGCGTGCGCCGGGGCCGTGTGCCTCTGCGCGCCGTTGACGCGCCGCTGTGCGCGGGCTTGGAATGGCGGCAGGTGATCCAGAGGAGGCAAGTCATGGCACGCAGCACGGAGAACCACGACAAGACGGCCCGCACCGAACAGATCCCCGGCGAACGGCCCCGTTTGCCACTGCTCGGCGCATGCGGCTGCGGCGCCGGATGCAGCTGCGGCTGCCAGGGCGGCGCACCCTGCCAGTGCGGCGGATCCTGCGGCTGACATTCGGGCAGCCGCCCCTCAGGCACGACGGCCCCGCGCGCCTTTCCGGCGCGCGGGGCTTTGTGCTGGGTCCCTGCGTGTAAGCGGTGGCGTACGGCGCTCGTGCCGGGGGCCCGCAGGCCAGAGGCCCGAAAAGCGGTACTACTTCTTCCCCTGGTTCTTCACCGCTTCTATGGCGGCCTTGGCGGCCTCCGGGTCGAGGTAGGTGCCGCCCGGGTTGACGGGCTTGAAGTCGGCGTCCAGCTCGTAGGAGAGCGGGATGCCGGTGGGGATGTTGAGGCCGGCGATGTCGGCGTCGGAGATGCCGTCCAGGTGCTTGACCAGGGCGCGGAGGCTGTTGCCGTGGGCCGCGACCAGGACCGTCTTTCCGGTCAGCAGGTCGGGGACGATGCCGTCGAACCAGTACGGGAGCATGCGGACGACGACGTCCTTGAGGCACTCGGTCTGCGGGCGCAGCTCCGGCGGGAGGGCGGCGTAGCGCGCGTCCTCGAACTGGGAGTACTCGGCGTCGCGGGCGAGGGCCGGCGGCGGGGTGTCGTAGGACCGGCGCCACTTCATGAACTGCTCCTCGCCGAACTCGGCGAGGGTCTGCGCCTTGTCCTTGCCCTGGAGCGCGCCGTAGTGGCGCTCGTTCAGGCGCCAGCTGCGGTGGACGGGGATCCAGTGGCGGTCGGCGGCCTCCAGGGCCAGCTGCGCGGTGCGGATGGCGCGCTTCTGGAGGGAGGTGTGCACGATGTCGGGGAGCAGGCCGGCGTCCTTCAGCAGCTCTCCGCCGCGGGCCGCCTCCTTCTCGCCCTTCTCGTTGAGATTGACGTCCACCCAGCCGGTGAACAGGTTCTTCGCGTTCCACTCGCTCTCGCCGTGGCGGAGGAGGATCAGCTTGTACGGTGCGTCGGCCATGCCTTCGAGCCTAATCGACGCCCGACCGGGGACCGCCCCGAGGCCGGGCCGGGCGGGGAGCGGCGCCCGGGGCCGTCGTCGGGCCGAAGCCGCAGGTGGGCGGCGGGGCCGGGCGGCCGTGGCCGGTGCGTGCTACGTGTTGCTGCTGCGGCGGGTGCCGGACTTCGGCGGCTCACAGCCGCAGCGCACGCTGCGCGTCGTGAAGGTTGGGCGGGAAGACCGCGCCCGGGTGTCCGTACAGCTCGGCGCGGGTGCGCAGCGGTCCGGTGAAGTCGGGGGTGTCGATCTGGCCGAACGGGCGGACCTCGCCGATCGCGACGGTCGCGCTGTACGGGGCGATGTCGTCGAGCCGTACGCAACCGGCACGGTGGTTGGTGACGGTGATGTTCCAGTGGGTGAAGCGGGCACCGTAGAGCGGCCCGGCGCTGCCGTCGCCGCCGTGGGCGCCGTCGTTGGTGACGGTGATGTCCGTACGGACGTTGGCGAACGGCAGCCCGCGGTGGGTGTCGAAAGTGCCCATCGCCATCCGGCCCCGTGACCAGACGTTGTGGCTGGACAGCCCCTCGACGTTGATGCCGTGCAGCTGGGTGCCGGGCGGCGCCGGGACGGTACGGCGGTCGAGGGTGAAGTCCTCGACGAGGTTGTCGTGCGAGCCCTCGCGACAGCAGTACGGGTGGTGGCTGCCGCGCCCGGAGACGCGGGTGCGGCGCAGTGTGCACGCCTTGGCGGCGACGAGCAGGAAGCCGTTGTCGGCGTGGCGGACGTGGACGTCGTCGACCCAGCAGTCCCAGGCGCACTGGAGGGCGACGCCGTTGTAGCCCTTGTCGAGGAGGTGCGGGGACTGCGGCGTCTCGGTCATCTCCAGGGTGAGCGCCTCGACTCCGGCGCCGGTCAGCGGCGTGATGTGGGTGGTGAGGCGGGGGTGGAAGGCGGGGCGGGCGTCGAGCGGCAGCGGACGGTCGAGGGTGATGCGGCGGTGTCGGGGTTCGACGGCGGTGACCCGGCAGGGCCACTCGTAGGGGACGTACGAGGTGAGCTTGGTCTTGTCGTCCCAGGAGTACGCGTCGGCGCCCGGAATGTCGCCGCTCATATGGCGCAGCAGGGTGTGGTCGGCGTCGTCGGAGAGCTGGAGGAGGACGCGGGCGCCGGGGCGCAGCGCGGTGGTGTCGGCGACGGTGATGGTGCGGTCACCACGGCGGGCGGGGCGGACGGCGGTGAGCGTGCGCCAGGCGTCGCGGCGGTTGCCGGTCCAGCCCTCGAACGGCCAGTCCCGGGCCTTGATCGCGTCGGTCAGCGACTCCCAACGGGCCTGCGGGCAGAGCCAGATGAGGCCGCCCGCCCAGGACCAGCTGGACTTGTCGCCGCCGTACCGGCTGCCGTACGGGCCGATGAGGTCGGTGAGGCTGCGGGTGGCGTGCAGCGTGGTGCGGCCGCTGCCCGCGCCGCGCAGGACGACGTGGTCGTGCCCGATCCGGACGATGCCGTCGATGCGGTACGTGCCCGGCGGGACGTACACGGTGCCGCCGCCGCGCCGCCCGGCGTCCCGTAGCGCGCGGTTGAGGGCGGGGGCGGCGTCGGCGGAACCGTCGGGCCGGGCACCGTAATCCCGGACGACGTCGGCCACTACGGGACGCCGGGGCAGATCCGCGCCGCCGCGGTACCCGGCTCGTCCCACGTAGGGGATCTGCGGGTGGGTGAAGGGGGTACGGGTGAACTCCCGCCAGAGAGCGGCCGTGCGGCCCCGGGTATGCGCCTGGACCGGCTCACCCGGGGACGGCTCCCCCGGAGACGGTGGCCTGCCGGGGGCGGTGCCGGTCCAGGGCGCGGCGCTCGCGGTGCCGGACGGCAGGGCCGCCGCCGCGGCGACGCCGATCGCGCTGCCGAGCAGCCCTCTCCTGGTGGTCTCCATCCGCCCCGACCTCCCATGTATACGTATGTGACCGTTGTTCAGGTAGCAGACGGCGTGAGGATGCCACGGGTCGCGGACGGGCGGAAGAGGGCCCGGGCCGGAGAGCCGTGGCGTTCGGGTCCGGCGGCGCGCTGTCGGGGTGGCCGCACCGCGGATACGGGTGTCAGCCCCCTCGCGCCGGGCCCGGCGGGTCCACGATGCTGAACACGGGGTCCGCTGGCAGTGCGGCGGTCGCCCGGTGGAATCCGTAGGGAAGGCGGGGTGCCGCACCGGACGGGGCCTCGCGCGCGATGCGGCGAGGTGCGGCACGGGCGCCGGAACGGCCGTGCACGGAGGCGGAGGGAGCGGTACGGATGGATGCGGCGGAGCAACGGGTGATCCGGCGGGCGGCGACGGTGGCCGCCTCCGTGATGGCGGTCAGCCTGATCGTGGGGGTGGCGTGGGGGACGGGCGGGGCGGGTGGATCGGGCGGACACCACAGGCCCAACGGGCCGGTGGCCACGGCGCGTTCGACGGGGTCGATGAAGCAGGTGGGGGCGCTCGGGTGGAGGCTTGACGTCGACGGCCGGCACCGGCCCCGGCCGACGGGCTCGGGGGGAGGCGGGGTGGAGGAGTGAGGCCGGGGAGGGGGCCTGCCCCTCCCCGGCCTCACTCCTCCCCCACTCCCCGGGTCAGATGCGAGAACGCCTCAAGGTTCCGCGTCGACTCCCCCCGGGCCACCCGCCACGCGTACTCCTTCCGGATCGCCGTCGCGAAGCCCATCTCCAGCAGCGTGTTGAAGCTGCCGTCGGCGTTCTCCAGGACGGTGCCGAGGATGCGGTCCAGCTCCTCCTCGGTGACGGCGGCGAGGGGGAACTTGCCGACGAGGTAGATGTCGCCGAGCCGGTCGATCGCGTAACTCATGCCGTAGAGGCGGGTGTTGCGCTCCAGCAGCCAGCGGTGGACGGCCTCGTGGTTCTCGTCGGGGTGCCGTACGACGAAGGCGTTGACGGAGAGGGAGTGGCGGCCGACGACGAGGGAGCAGGTGGTGGAGAGCTTGCGGGTGCCGGGCAGGGTCACGACGTAGCGGCCGGGGGCGGGTGACTCCCACTCCAGTCCGGCGTCGCCGAGCGTGCGCTCGATCGCCGCGGCGGCGGCCGCTCCGGCGCCCTGGTCCGTCCGCCCGTCCTTCACGTCAGCCACCTCGTCAGCCATGGGGTGATCGTAGGTGACGGCGCCTCTCCTGGAGGGCGGCGGTGTAGACGTCGCCGGTGGCGGCGGCCGCCGTGTCCCAGCCGAAGGACTGGGCGTGCCGGGCGGCCTCCGCGCCCATCGTGGCGGGCAGTGCCGGGGCGGCGACGAAGCGGGCCAGGGCGCGGGCGTAGTCGGCCGGGTCGTGGCCGGGGACGAGATGGCCGGTGACGCCGTCGCGGACGGCCACCGGCAGACCGCCGACCTCGGCCGCGATCACCGGCGTACCGCACGCCTGCGCCTCGATGGCGACGAGCCCGAAGGATTCGCTGTACGAGGGCATGACCAGCACGGACGCGGCGCGGTACCAGTCGGCGAGCTGCTGCTGGCCGACCGGCGGGCGGAAGCGGACGACGTCGGCGATGCCGAGCAGGGCGGCGAGTTTCTGGAGCTCTTCGGGCTTGGCCAGACCGCTGCCACTGGGGCCGCCGACCACCGGGACGACGAGCCGGGAGCGCAGCTCCGGCCGCTCCTCCAGGAGGACGGCGACGGCGCGGAGCAGCACATCGGGGGCCTTCAGGGGCTGTATCCGCCCGGCGAAGAGGGGGATGAGGGCGTCCTGCGGCAGGCCGAGGCGGTCACGGGCGGCGGCGCGGCTGGCGGCGACGGAGGCACCGGCGCCGGGGCCGGTCAGCGTGACGGGGGTGGCGCCGGGGCCGGTGGGGCGGAAGCGGTCGAGGTTGACGCCGGGGTGGACGACGGCGACCCGGCCGGGGTCGGCGTCGTAGTGGCGGACCAGCTCGTCGCCCTCCTCGGCGGTGTTGGCTATGAGCCGGTCGGCGGCGCGGACGATCTGGGTCTCGCCGATGACGCGGGCGGCGGGCTCGGGGGTGTCGCCCTCGGCGAGCGAGGCGTTCTTGACCTTGGCCATGGTGTGCATGGCGTGGACGAGGGGGACGCCCCAGCGTTCGGCGGCGAGCCAGCCCACGTGGCCGGAGAGCCAGTAGTGGGCGTGGACGAGGTCGTAGTAGCCGGGGCGGTGGCCCGCCCATGCCTGCATCACGCCGTGGGTGAAGGCGCACAGCTGGGCGGGCAGCTCCTCCTTGGCGAGCCCTTCGTACGGTCCGGCGTCGACGTGGCGGACGAGGACGCCGGGGGCCAGCTCCACGGCGGGCGGGAGGGTGGCGGTGGTGGCGCGGGTGAAGATCTCCACCTCGATGTTGATCGCGGCGAGCTTCCGGGCGAGCTCGACGATGTAGACGTTCATGCCGCCCGCGTCGCCGGTGCCGGGCTGGTGGAGCGGGGAGGTGTGGACGCTGAGCATCGCCACCCGGCGGGGGCGGCGGGCGGCTCCGGGGAGCCGCAGCCGGGACGGGCCCGGGTGGTGGCCGAGGGGACGGCTGCGGAGCCGGGACACATATGGGCTCACTGCGAGCTACCTCTCTCCTGTGGCGGGCTGCGCGCCTCCGGCCTGGTGTAACAACGCGGGTCCGGCATCCATTTCCCCCGGACCGCCCGAGTTCCCACCGTTATCGAACCGTGACCGTACGCGGCGGGGTGCCGACTGGACGTGACGATCGCGCGCCCCCAGGGGATTACTGGACAGCCCTTAGCTTGATCTTTAACCTCAGGGCCCGAACGAGTCCTCGTACTTGATCACTCGGACTGGTAACTGCCGTGCGTGCGGGCGGCCTTCGGCTGAGCATGT